>JANLIB010000033.1 GCA_024653675.1 Gallionella sp.
AAAGAAATTTTAGCGCGCCGCATATGTTTGATATGTAAGCGTTAAAATTTCTTGAGCAACGCCGTATCGCGACGGAGTTTGGATTAATAGAGGTGCCCAACAATGAATTACAGAACCGCAAACCTATCACAACTGGGCGAATTTGACGAAATTATCGACGTGCGCACCCCGGCGGAATTCGCCGAAGATCACATTCCCGGCGCAATCAATTGCCCGGTGCTATCCGACCGGGAGCGCGTCATCGTCGGCACATTGTACAAGCAGGTCTCGCCGTTCGAGGCGCGTAAAGTCGGCGCGGCGCTGGTCGCAAATAACATCGCACAGCATCTGCAAACCCGTTTCCGCGATCGTCCCAAGTCATGGAAGCCCCTGATCTACTGCTGGCGAGGCGGGCAACGTAGCGGCGCGATGAGCATTATCCTCGCCCAAGTGGGATGGGCGGCTCACAAACTGGAAGGCGGCTACAAAACTTATCGGCGCGATGTACTGGATAAACTTGAGGTGCTGCCGCAAAGTTTCACGTTTCGGGTAATCTGCGGCCCCACCGGGTCTGGCAAGAGCCGCCTGCTCACCGCCTTGGCCGGCGCCGGGCACCCCAACAATAGAAACCAAGTTCTCGATCTGGAGATGCTGGCTCGGCATCGCGGCTCGGTGCTGGGCAAGCTGCCCGAACAAGCCCAACCCTCGCAGAAATGGTTCGATAGCGTGCTGCTGCTGGCTTTGCAAAAACTCGATCCGGCCAGACCGGTGTTCGTTGAAGCGGAGAGCAGCAAGATCGGGCTGATCACCCTGCCCCCTGCCCTGATTACCGGCATGCATGGCAGCGAATGTCTGCTGGTGGAAACATCATTGGATGCACGCGTTACCGGGCTGCTGGAAGACTACCGCCACTACGTCAATGATCCTGAAACCTTTATCGAGCATTTAAAACCTCTGCACCGTTTTCACGGAGTTAAGCAACTGGAGCACTGGAGCTCTTTGATTCGCGCCGGTGATTTCGCAACCGTGGTCGCGGAATTGCTTACTCTGCATTACGATCCGAGTTACTTTCGCGCGACATCCATACACTACGCGAATCTCGATAAAGCGCGGCGCGTGCCGCTGGAAGATTTGTCGCAGGATGCATTGAAGGAAATCGCGAAGGTTCTGTAGGATGGGTGGAGCGCAGCGATACCCATCAATTTGTTACCGTGGAGTGATGGGTATCGCTGCGCTCAACCCATCCTACGATCTGTGCGCTAATCATGTTCCAGAAGAAGGGCGCGATGAATCGCGCCCCTACACAGGGTCGAATACCCAGGCATCCATCGCCAACAGGCCGTAAGTCATCACATGATTCAGGCGTTGTGCGCCTGCGATTTTATCAGCAGCGCCGAGCGCCACGAACAGCGGCAGCAAGTGCTCGCCGGTGGGATGATTCTGCACGGCATGCGGCGCGAGCGTGCGATAGGCGCTGAGCGCTGCAAGATCACCTGTTTCGATTTTCTCAGCCATCCAGTCACAGAATTCAGTGACCCACTCCGGCGCGGGTTCACCCTGCGGATGTTTGAAAATAGCGCGCAAGTTGTGCGAAATAGATCCGCTGCCAATAATCAGCGCCCCCTGTTCGCGCAATGGGCGCAACGCGCGTCCCAGCGCGATGTGCCAGGCCGGGTCTTTGTCCGGCTGCAGCGAGAGTTGCGCGACCGGAATGTCCGCCTGGGGGTACATCAGGATTAGCGGCGCCCACGCGCCGTGATCCAGGCCGCGCGTATCGTCCTGTTGCACCGGAATGCCCGCATGTTGCAAAGCCAGCGCTGCGGCTTGCGCCATTCCGGGTGCGCCGGGTGCAGGATATTTCAACTCGTAAAGCTCGGCGGGAAAACCGCTGAAGTCGTGGATGGTTTCCGGCCGGGCGGCGCGGCTGACGGTTGGAACAAGCGTTTCCCAATGCGCCGAGACCACCAGGATTGCGCTCGGCCTGGGCAGTTGCTCGCCAAGCTTGCGCCACGCCGCACCCGTCTCGCCCGGCTCGACCGGCAGCGTGGGTGCGCCATGTGAAACGAACAGGACAGGCATTTTCATGCCGCAAATGCTAACACATGGTTCGGCTTGTTCGCCAAAAACGGATTTAGGGCGCCCTTTGGAATATACGTCAGCGCGGAAGCGGTGTTATCCGCTGAAGTGCTGGAACAAATCGATACGGCATCCCGCCTCTATTCCAACCCTGCTCCTTAACCCATGCGGACTCGAAGTAACGCGATACAAACGGCAACAGCCGCACCGGCAGGCTGGGCGTCAGGACGCAGGCAAAAAGTCAATCGGGTACAGGATCGTTACAGGAGGCACGCCTTCCTTGGCGCCGAAATTGAATTTGAGCACCCGATCCACAATATCGGCAGACAGGGCTGGAGACGCCAGGTCGGTTGACTTGATAGTGCATGCAGAGACCCGTCCGTCCGGCTCAATGACGATACGCAACACCATCCTGCCGCGCAGGGCCGGGTTGATGCGCAGTTCGCGGTTATATATCCGGTAGAGCGCGGATTTATACCGGTCGAATACGATTTGAATCTCTTCGTCGGTACGTGACGGTGCATCCCCACTGCCCAACGGGCGATCAGTCCCGCTCGCCACACTCTCGACACGCGTGAACCTTATTCCCTCATTGACAATACGCTGCCCTCCATCTCCTTCGCTCTGGCGATTGAGCTCAACGGCGTTGATGCCGCCGCTTTCTACCGCGGCCTGTGCCACGATGACCGGGCGTTGCGGGGCTGTGCTGGCCGTCTTGTTTGCCTTGCTCAAAATACGGGCATCGGCGCCTATTTTCAACGAGGGCGATTCCTCCATCAAATCCGCGAAGTTGCTCTTGAATGCCAGCACACCCTTGGTTTCAGCCGAACTGCGTGCAGTCTGGGCATTTGCAGCAGATGGCTTGAACGTGCCAATGGAGGGAGCCTTATCAGCCGCCTTTTCGACTGCTTTCTCAGCTACCTTATCAGCCGCCTTTTCGACTGCTTTCTCAGCCGCCTTATCAGCCGCCTTTTCGACTGCTTTCTCAGCTGCCTTGCTGGCTTCCTTTTCAGCTATCTTTTCTTCTGTCTTTTCGTCTTTTTTTACATCTGTTTTTTCCGGCTGCGGCTCTTCCGGCTTGACTTCCTGCTTCTTTTTGATAATCCGGGCAATGCGCTCAGGAACGACGATTCCCATATTTTCTTCCACCGGCGGTCTCAGAACGGGAATGAGCACGCCGAATATGACGGCAATCAATGTAAATACAAAAAGTATCCTGCGAAAACGCCGCTCATCTTCTCCCTGTAAGGACCACGGCATGGTCGTGGCGCGGTAGCGTATCTCGCGCGGCTGGCGCTCCAGTACAAATTCATTGCTGAGGTTCTCAGCTATCTCCTGCAATTCCGCGAGTTGATAGTTCAGGGCGCGTATCGAATCCAGTTCCTTGTTGATGTCGGCCTGCAGAACGCTGCGCAATTTTTCAATGGCGGCAATATGTTGCTGATGCCGGTCAGCGACTTCGCGCACCTGCTGCAGCTGCTTTTCCGGATCGTAGCCTGTGGATTCCCGGAAAAGACCGGCATCGCCCATCCTGCTCAATTTATCCAGCGACGCGGATATTTCATCGAGCAACCGGTACCGTTCTCCCTGGCTTTGAAGGCTGACCAGTTCGTCATCCAGGGAACGCAGCTTTGTCTCCAGCGCAACGATTTTATCGTTGGCCTTGGCTATCTGCGCATGGAGCGACTGCTCCTGTTGTGAAATCGGTATGCTCACAGAGTTGCGCTAGTTTCGTTTTTCTTTTTGATTTACAGCAAGAGATATTTTGCCGTACCCGGCGCTGCTGCTGGTTGACATCAGCTTTTTCAAAACCTTGAAAGGTACCGCACGGTCAGCCATGATGGTGACCTCGGTGCTGTTGGACACAGACTCGTCGGTGATGCCGATATAGCTTTCCCTGATCTTCATCATGCGTTTCCCGACAACCTCGATGTAATCCCCCTTGTTCTCCAGCACCTCCGCGATGGTTGCAATCCGCCCCCCCTGAACAACCACGTCCGCATCGCTCACCGTCATCACGACAGTCTGCCTTGGCAAGGTGTCAATCACCGAGTCCGGCAATCTAATAGCCTTGGGAGGGGCGACATCCACGCCGAGCGCCTGGTTCATCAGCAGGTAAATCACCATGACGATAAATATATCCATAAGCGACGTGAGTATCACTGTCGGCGCCTTACCGTCGCGTTGATCCATTCTTTTTAACCGCCGCGAGCTCTTCATGGCGCATCGCCTATGGATACTTGCGGAAACAGCGGCACTTTGCGGGGGATTTCCTGCCCCTCCTTTTTGACCTCCGCGACCTTTACCGCGTCCATCACATGGATCATGGTTTCGTATTCAATATCGGGTTCAAGCAGGATGGACACATCCTGTTTGTCGCTGTGTTTTTCCTTGAGGCGCAACAGATATTCCGACAATTTCTGGATGTCATATTTCGTGCCCAGCTTCGGGATCCTGTGAATGACACCCCTTCCATCGCCGATTTCCAGGGAATCCCCTCGCACGATGACTTCAATAATCACCAGCGGCATATTCTGGCCCGCCCTGGCGTCCCCCTGTGCCGGCAAAACGAGTTCCTGGATGGAGATGCGCGAAAACACCGCAGAGAAAATCAGAAAAGAGACCAGCACCACCATCACGTTCAGCAACGGGGTGACGTCTATATCTTCTTCCTTGTGCTTATGCCTGTAGTAATGCCTTCTCGACATGGTCAGTCCGATTTTTGCATACGGCCAGTATGGCGAAGAATGATGTTGAGGGCTTTGAGTGAGATTATTTCCAGACTGTCAACGATACGTCTTGCCTTCGTAGTCAGGAATAAATTAATGAGCAGCATCGGGATGGCAACCATCAGGCCGAATGAAGTGCAATTCATTGCCTCCGCAATGCTTGCCGAGAGCAGGTTGGATTTTTCAGCCGGAGCAGCGTTGGCTACTGCGTCAAACGCACTGATCAGACCCATGACCGTCCCCAGCAGCCCCAGCAACGTCGCCAGGTTGGCATACAGCGCCGTATAGGCAATGCGTTTCTCAAGCTGGGGAACGATCGCCATCATTTCCTCTTCCATGGCCACTTCGAAATCCTCCCTGCGCCGCGCCGCGCCCTGGAGTTCCAGGCTCGCCTGGAGGATCTGGCTGACAGTTGAATTGTCGCCGGCGGTCATCTCGCGCGCCTTGTCGAAATTGGCCTGGCCGAGCACCGGTTGCAGTTCATCCCACAACTTGCGATTGGCGCTCTCCACCCGGCCAAGCGTGATAAATCGCTCCAAGGAAATTGCAGCGCCGAAAGCCCCGACCAGCAATATCGGGTACATCCAGAATCCGCCGCCAACAAAAAAATTCACGATTGCTTGAATGCTCATTACGTGCTCCCATACAAGATTAAATTAGAGTTAATTCGGATTGCTTTGCTTATAAAATTCGATCCTGCGGATAAAATCGCTTTTATCAACAGGGCTCAATTCCTCGTTCAGAATGCTGGAGGCAAAACTCACTTCTTTGCCGGCTTCCGAGGTTTTCCATGGAACGATGTAAAGGGACTTGGGCGTTTCATTATTGCCCACTATAGACATCCCTGACACGATCTTCGGCTCACTCTCATCAAGTCCGCTCTCGGCTGCTGCAATGGCTGCGGGCAACAACAGAATATAAGCGGTATAACGGATAAATATCCTTGCAGCAAGCTGCGTGGTATTAACCGTGCAGGGTGGATAAAGCGCCGAAGGCGTGTATCCACCACAAACCTGGTGGATTCGCGCTACGCGCTTAATCCACCCTACGAAATTTGACGCTGCAAGCAGCGGGGAATCTGACCCAAAGAGATTGAACATATTTTCTACCTCCCCCGTAAGCCGGCAATCCAGATTTTGACAGCTTTGTCGTCAGGCATGGCGCTGCTGTAAATCACATAATGCTTGAGCGCGCACTCATAGTCTTTCATATACAGGTCGCAGAGTATGCCAAGATTCTTGCGGGCTATCATGAAATTCGGATATTTTGTCAATGTTCGCTCGTAAATCTGCCGGGCTTCGGCAAATCTGCCGGTCTTGCGATAGAGTAACGCATACTCATTGTTTGCTACCGGGTTTGCAGGATCAATTTTAATCGCCTGCTTCAGGTTTTTCTCGGCCAGGGTCAGATATTCTTCCGAAAGTGTCAGGTTTCGCGCCTTGATATACACGATTGCAAGATTGATATAAGGCACCGGGTTGTCCGGTGATTGCGCAATTACCTGATTGAGCAACTTGATTGCCTTGTCATAATCCGATGTCCTGATGGCCTGCATTGCCGCCGAGAAATCGGCGCGAACTTTGGGGCTTATCTTTACTGCCGGATTTTCTGCCTGAATTTCAACCTTTTTAGGCTGGCCGCCGGCGCAGGCAGCCAGCAATGCAGATAACACCAGCATCGTGCCGGTCCGGCACAGAGCCCGATAATTAATATTTGAAAGCGAAACCTTCATATAGGGCACCTCTAAAAATCCACATTTCATCCCAACTGCTGCGTTGCGCAAAAAATTTCTTGCTTACATATCATCCATATGCGGCGCGGCGAAATTTGTTGCGCGCCTTGCATTTGGGCGAACTCTGAATTTTTAGAGGCGCCCTATGCTTCATTCTCGCTCGCTTATTTCTGAGCGGGAGACACCGCCCGATCCGGGGCGATTCCTCCCGCTGGCGGCGCAGCGACAGGCGGTTTATCTGATATTACCCGAATCGGTTCAATCAGCGCGGCATAGCCGACGGTGTCAATTGCACCGATAAAGCCGCTGCTCTCCTCGAATTTTGCATAACGCGCAGGCACCATTTTCGCCAGCTTCTCCATGCTCTTTTCTATCCATGCGTTATAGATGCCGCGCGACATCAGCTCGAGATTTTTCTCGTGCACCTGGATGGCTTTTTCTTCAAAAGGATAAGCTTGCTCCTCAATGGAAAGTTCATACTGCTCTTTTTCCTGTGGGTTCAAGTCGTAGGGGCGCTCTGATTCCAGCAATATCCGGCTGAAGTTGGAGTACATTTCGGCCAGATAGTAGGTGGCTGCCGAAGTGGCTTCGTCCATTTCATAGTCAAACATCTTGTCGAGCTGTTCCTTCGCCGCCTTCATAGCAGCTTTCTTTTTGAGCAGATTTTTTTCGATCGGCTTTACAAGTTTGACTTCGGCGAACTGCTTCACTGTCAGGTCAGCCAGTTCCAGCGCTGCGGTCGCTCCGAGATAACGCGTCCTTGAGGTGCGCTCCGGACCCGCGCGGGCATCCGCTTCCACGATTTGTTTGAGCTCATTCAGATATTCCATATCATCGCGCGTCTTCAGGTACATCGCGATTCTTTTGTGAATTTCCAGCGCATACTCCAGCGGTCTGGGAAATTCGCGCAAGTAACGCAGGAAAATCGGGTACGCCTTGTCCATCTCTTTTGCCTGATAGTACAGATCACCCGCAAGTTCCAGCGCCGCGCGCCGGACTTCGGCATCCCGGGTCTCTGCCGCTATACGCTCATACTCGGCTGCTGCGAGCAGCAATTCGCCTGCCTCCTTGTATGCGGACGCGAGTTTCTTGGCCAGATCAAGTTGCAGAGCATGGCCGGGATATCGCGCCTGGAACAAATGCACCTCCTTCGCGGCTTCCTCCCATGCCTTGATCCGGATCAGCGCCATGGCGCCATCAAAGTCGGCGGCGGGACGGGTTCTGGCGGCAGGCGCATAGCTGCCAACCAGGAAAAAATAGGTGGCCGCCTTCCTGTAATCTCCCAGTTTGTTTGCCTGCTCACCCTGCTTGTAAAATGACGCCGCCAGGTTTTCGATCACTCCTGCGCGGGAAATATCATTTTCCGCAGTCAGCCCCAGCGCGGTCAGATAACCCTCTTCTGCGTCCTTGAAATTCCCAAGCTCAAATGACGAATGCGCGAAAATCAACCATGCTGCGCGCCGAATCGGCTGTTCGGTAGAGTATCTGGCAAGCAACTTCCTGGCAGTCGCTGCCGCAAAGGAATAGTCCTTCAATCCGTAAATATCATCTATTGCCGCGCTCATTACCAGCGCGGCCTTTTCATGCTTCGGAAACGACTCGGAAAATTTCAGCGATTTTCTGATAATTACGCGTTTTGCGTTCTCCTCCTGGTCTTTGGCAACAAATGCAAGATTGCCGCGAAGCGCGAAAATAGCCGCATAGCCGGCAGCGCCCGATTTTTCATGCGCCGGATAATCATATGCCACATGTTCGTACTCTGTCGCGGCCTGGTCATACAATTTGTTTTCGAGCAGCAAATCGGCCAGCTGAAAATGCACAACCGGCGCGCTCGCATCCTTGGGGAATGAGCTGATAAATTCGCGGTACCATTTCGCCGCTTCCTTGAAATTCTCATCCTTGTCCTTTGCGAAAAGCTTGTCCTGGTAATGGGCATGGTAGTAGTTGGCCAGATCTTTCATGCTGGTCTTGATCTGGCCGGTTACATCACTGGAAGCTTTGTTGCCGGGATGTGACCAGTACGCGGATTTCAAACCGTAATTGGCGATGAATTCCCTGTGTGATTCAATGACAAGCTTGGAAAAACTACCTTTCCTGTAGCTGTCTATCACCCATATATCGAAGTACGGTGACATCTTGTGATAAGGATTACCCTTGACAAAGGATTTAAAGGTTGCCGCCGCGTCGCCATACCGGCGCTTATCAAGATAGTGATCCCCCAGGTTTTTATAGGCATTGGTCTCATATGTGCGCTTGCCATGCCTGCTGAAGTAATCCTTGATTGCATCAGCGCCGCCCAGGTTGGAGAAGCTCAGGCTCATTACACGAAAAATATCCTCGGTACGTTTCTCATCAAACGAGTCTTTGGGGTGGTCGAGGTCGTCGCCTGCGGCGATCTTGTGATCGAGCAGCCTGACAAATTGGTGCATCCCCTCCTCATACTGATCCTGCTTGTAGCAGGTCCAACCCAGTTTATATAATGCAAGTTCGTAATAGGACGATCCGGCGCCAATATCAACCAGAGCCTTATAAGCGGATTTTGCTTCAGGAAAATTCTTGCGCGCATAATGATATTCGCCCCTTCTGAACTGAACCTCTTCAATGTAGCGTGAATGCGGATAGCCAGCGGCCAGGCGGTTCATCATTTTCATTGCTTCTTCGACATTACCCTGCTCTTCGTAGGTGCGCGCCAATTGGTATAGCACCTGATCGTTGAATTCATAATTTGGATAATCGCTCAGCAACTTCTTGTAAAGCGCAATGGCTTCCTGCGTTCCGGCAGATTGCAGATCCGTGCCCGGCTTGCCCGGAATTGCCTTGATGACATGGGTGGATTTTATTTCCCCTCCGGCGGTCGTCCGCTTTTCAAAGTCCGCAATCTCCTCTCTCGCGCCCTCTCCCGGTTTAAGCGGTTTTTCCCTGCGGGCATCATCTTTGGCCTGGACCGGCTGTTTCGCCGTGGCTACTGCCGGACTGTCAATTTTGCCGCGCGCAGGCTGCGCATCTTTCTTTCCGCCTGCGCCTTTATCGAGAGTCTCGTATTCCTTCTTGATTTTCAGATCCGCCAAACGCCGGATGGATTCAGGCGTCCTGCCTGATTCAGGGGTTTGCTCCAGATAAATCTGATAATTCTGTATGGCCTTATCAAGCCCCCCTTCGATCTTCTCTTCCTTGAGATCGACCTTTGCGCTTTTTAATTGCGCAATAGTCCCCGTGGCGCAGGATGCAAGCAACAAGGCCATGCCGGCCAGAATATGGCGGGAGAAAATCATTTGACCCCGCCCGGCGCAGCCTGCATCCTGCTGGCGCGCTCATAACTTTCCGCCAGCGCAAATCTTGCCTGAGCCACATACCCCTGGAGATGCTTGCGCCGCCGGTTGAGATCGTTAACAGCCATCGTTTCAATCATCTTTCCCTGCGCAATCATCAGGGCGCCGGCCTTTTGCCTGGCGTCGCGCACACGGTTTCTGAGTTGGCGTATCTGGTCATCATATCCCTGAGAATTTTGTGCGGCGGTGCGGCGCTGCCTTATCATTTCTTCATAGGAGTTGAGATTCTCATCCCATGATTTCAGCCTGTTCAGCAAATCATCCAGATCGAGGTAGTTCCTCAGCGACTCCTGAAAATCATCGGATGCCATCAACTCGAGCAGGTAGCGGGTTTCAGGCGTTTCCGGAAGCGCCCTGAGCCTGGCGATCCAGTCCCTGCCCTGCTTCAGCTCCTGGCGCAGCAGGGCCTGCAAAAATTTCCCTTCACGCACACTCCTGATTGACGCATCCAGCCTGGTCAATTCCTGCACGAATCCGTCCAGCGCCTTGCCGTACAGCAGCGCCGCCTTACCCGGCAAGTTGAGTCTGGCATAAGCATAAGGAACGCCCAGCATGCTTTCCTGAACGGATGTATCGGTCACGCTGCGCTTGACCAGTACCGACCAGGGCGCCAGCGCGCTTTCAAAGCGATCCAGGGCGGCCTCCGCCCAGCCTGAACCCAGCAGGGCTTTGTTCGAGAAGGGGCCGCTCAAACGCACGCGATCAAGATATTGCCTGGCAAGCTCAGGCTGTTTGGCGTCCATCAATCGATAACCCAGCGCCAGATTTGCCTTGTCTCTGATGGACAATGCAACGTCATCATCGCCGGATATCCGCCCTGCCTTGTCGAGCTGATCGAGCCCCTGTTGTTCCTGTCCGCTCTTGATCAAGGCAACGCCCAGGTTATAGGCCGCAAACCCCTTGTAACTATCTGTGCTCTGCAACTCGCGCAATATCTTCGCGGCATCCGCAAATTTACCATTGGCCATGTAAATCTGCGCGCGCAGAAAAAGCACGTCCTCGCGGATATCATCGGGAATTTTTCCGGCGATTTTCTCTATGCTTTGCAGCGCATTTTGCGGCTCGTTCTGTTGCAAGTAAACGCGCGCAAGGCGATATAAAGCCTCATTCCGGACTGACTGATCGGCACTACTTTCGGAGATCGCCTTATAAGCGCGTTCCGCGCGCCGGTACATCCGGTATGAAATCTCAAAATCCCCGGCGGTAAAGCCTGCATTCCCGGACTTGAAATGCAGCGGGTCCGGATTGTTTTTACCGGGAGGGTAAACCCGCTCCGCACCGATATCCAGCCGAGTGATCGCGTCAACGTGCTTGCCCTGATAGGCGTAGTAGAGCGCCTCCCCAAAATAGAGATCCTTCTCATCAATACGCGGCGCATCCACACCCGCGGAGGCAAGCGAGGGCAAGCACAGCCCGAACAGGCAAATGTATTTGCGCATCATGAACGGCTAGTCTCTGAAAACAATGGCTTGATTTCCGGAGCCTGGCCCGGCCAGGGAAATTTTGATGAGTTTGGCGCCCGCGTCTTTGGTGAACTTATAGCCGGCCTTCTGCTGGTAGTCATCATTACTGGTTGATTTGCCGGTTAATGCCACTTCAAGCTCGTGTTCACCGGTTCGGATATTCCCGATGTAGATGCGCTGCACACCGCCATGCTGCAACGCTTCCAGCTCATGGGAAGTATAAATGTGGCTTGCGGCTGCCTTACCGTCCATTTTGATATTAACTGCATCGAGGCGAAATTTATCAACCTGAGCTACTGCCAGGAAAATCGATAATTGAGTATTCGCGGGATAGATTAATTTCTCTTCGAGCAGGGTAATCCCGGTCGAAATGCCCAACACATCATTCTTGATATCCTGCACCTGCCGGTCGATGGCCTTGATTTGTTCCCCGGTGATCTCCTTTGCGGTGATCTCTTCCGCCGCACTCGCTGCCATCCACATGCCGATCACCAAACCGGCCGCTGTAGCCCTCAAGAACCTTCCCATAACCCTCACCCTGAAAATAATAAAACACAGGTTGTCATTATACCCCCTGGCAGTCCACTATTTGCTGTGCCAGCGCCCTTGCATCCCGCACATTGCAACAGAAAATGCGACTTTGACAGGCAGAATGGCTTGAGCGCCCATGCTGTGTGATGGGATGCCCCGGTACGGTATGGTTTTGCTTATGCAACAACGGGAGTAAGATGCCAGGGAACCTAGTATCGAAAATCGTAAATAACGAAACATTTTTGGGGCTTGCCCGCCATCACGTAGGTTGGGTTAGCGGCTTTATCGCGTAACCCAACAACCCTGATCCTCCGCGCAGATTTATGTTGGGTTACGGCGCGAAGAACCGCGCCTAACCCAACCTACATATTTGCACATGTTTCGTAATTAACAGGTCGTGATACTAGATTCTTTCCAACCATCAGGAGCGAGATCATGACGAACATAGTGCAATTACTGGGAGATGAAGCAGAACAATTGTTGAAATATCGTTGTACCGGCATACCCAAAGAGACGCTGCACCTGCCGGGCGCGGATTATGTGGATCGCGTGGTGGCGATCAAGGACCGCAAACCCGGCGTGCTGCGCAGCCTGCAAGCCTTGTACGGGCATGGCCGTTTGGCCAACAGCGGCTACCTTTCGCTGCTGCCGGTGGACCAGGGCGTGGAGCATTCCGGCGGCGCATCGTTCGCGCCCAACCCGATTTATTTCGACCCGGACAATATCGTCAAGCTCGCCATCGAAGGCGGCTGCAACGGCGTCGCCTCGACACTCGGCGTGCTGTCCTCGGTGGCGCGCCGCTATGCGCACAAGATTCCGTTCATCGTGAAGATCAACCACAACGAAATGCTGACCTACCCGAATATGTTCGACCAGACGCTGTTCGCCAGCGTGGATCAGGCCTTCGACATGGGCGCGGTGGCGGTAGGCGCGACGGTGTTCTACGGCTCCGAACATTCGCGCCGCCAGATACAGGAAATTTCCGAGGCGTTCGAGCACGCGCACGATCTTGGCATGGCCACGATACTGTGGGCGTATCTGCGCAACCCGGCGTTCAAGACCGCCGACAAGGACTACCACGTCGCATCCGACCTCACCGGACAGGCCAACCACCTCGCCGTGACGATCAACGCCGACATCGTCAAGCAGAAGATGGCCGAGAACAACGGCGGCTATAACGCGATCAAGTTCGGCAAGACCCACCCCAAGGTCTATAGCGAACTCACCACCGACCACCCGATCGACTTGGTGCGCTACCAAGTGGCGAACTGCTACATGGGACGCGTCGGCATGATCAATTCCGGCGGCGAATCGGGCAAGAACGATCTGCAACAGGCAGTGCGCACCGCGGTGATCAACAAGCGCGCCGGCGGCATGGGACTGATCTCCGGGCGCAAGGCATTCCAGAAACCGATGCAGGACGGCGTTGCGTTATTGAATGCGATTCAGGACGTTTATCTGGATAAAACAGTGACGGTGGCTTAGTAGCGCGGGGCAAGAGTTGATGCTTCAGCTCAAAAAAACTATCATTCCACTATCGTTTACATAGCTGTGAGGATGCCATGTCAGGACTATTGATTAAAGATTTACCGCCTGAATTGCACCGCAGGCTTAAAGAAGAAGCCGCGCGCTACCATCGTTCCATGACGCGACAAGCCTTGGCATTGCTGGAACAGGCATTGACCGCTCCGGCAAGGAATGCCGCCGATCTGCTGCCCGGTCCGCTCAAACCGGCAAAGCCTGTCGCGCCCGGCGATGTTGTCGCCATCATCCGCAAGGGCCGAGAATCCGGCAAAACAAACCCGGCAAGATGATAGTCGTTGACGCTAATATCCTGATTTACTCCCTGATCAAGTGCGACCAGTCACCGCTCGTCCAGAAGCTGCGTGGAAAAGATGCCGATTGGCGCACCACGGCGCTGTGCCTGCATGAAACACTGAACGTGCTGGCAACCTATCAACGTCGCGAAGTGCTAACGCTCGCGCAATGCCAGGTCTTGCTGAACCATGCTGACCGCTTCATCAAAGCTGCGCAATGCGAGGTGGAGATGGATGCGGCGCTTGCCGTGGCGGCGGAATACGCTATCACCGGCTACGATGCGCAATATGTTGCGCTGGCGCAAAGCCTGAATGCCCCGTTGATTACGGAAGACCGCAAACTTCGGAAAGCGGTACCCGGAATCGCATTTTCCATGCAGGAAATTCTCGCCCGGTAATATCGCGTGTGGCGATGCTTACAAATGACACGGGAAAAATAGAAAAACAACTCGAACATGGCCCTTCTGGTCTCTCTTTGGCCTCTCAACGAACTGAAAAAACCACTGCTGCACCAGGCCTTCAACGGTCAGCTTTAGGAGCGCACCATGAACAACATTGAAGGAACCACGCGATGAGAGCCTCCGAAGCCAAGCTGCTTGATTTCCTGAAGAAGTCGCCGCAGTTCGTCATTCCGATTTACCAGCGCACCTATTCATGGACGGAAAAGGAATGTCGCCAACTGTGGGACGATATTGTGCGTTGCGGCAGTAGCGACAAAATCGCCGTCCACTTTGTAGGCTCCATCGTTTATGTCGAGAGCGGCCTCTCCCAAGTCACGCATCAGTCGCCACTCCTCGTCATTGACGGCCAACAGCGCCTGACTACGTTGTCGCTGTTGCTGGCGGCCCTCGCGAAAGCGGTGGACGATGGCGAACCCTTCGACGGCTTCTCACAGCGAAAGATCAAGAATTACTACCTGCTGAATCCGGAGGAGTCCGGCGAGCGTCACTTCAAGCTGTTGCTGTCGCAAACGGACAAAGCCTCGCTCACGTCCATCGTTGGTGACGGGGAGATGCCTCAGCACCCATCACTCCGCATAACGGCGAATTTCGAGTCGTTCGAAAAATGGATTGCGGAAGGCAAGGTCGAACTCGCCACGTTGTGCAAGGGTCTCGCGAAGTTGGTCGTGGTGGACATCGCGCTGACCCGCGATCAGGACAACCCACAGCTCATTTTCGAGAGCATGAACTCTACCGGCAAAGAGTTGAGCCAGGCTGACCTGATCCGCAATTACATCCTGATGGGGCTGGAGCCAGAGCTGCAAACGCGGCTCTATGAGCAATTCTGGCGGCTTATGGAAATTGATTTCGGGCAGGAAGCCTACGGAACTCACTTCGACGCGTTTATGCGGCATTACCTCACCGTCAAGACGGGCGAGATTCCCAACATCAACGCCGTTTACGACGCCTTCAAGGGTCATGCGCGAACCTCACGGGCAATTGCCGCTGATGATAAAAGCCACATAGAAACCCTGGTTCGTGAAATCCGCGACTACGCCCGTCATTTTTGCGCGATGGCGCTGGGCACCGAACCCGATGCCGATCTCAAGCTCGCCTTCCACGATCTGCGCGAGCTAAAGGTGGATGTGGCCTATCCGTTCTTGCTAGAACTGTATCACGACTACAAGGCCGATACCCTACCCAAGGCCGACCTGCTGGCGAGCGTGCGATTGATCGAGGCGTATGTGTTCCGCCGTGCCATCTGCGCCATCCCGACCAACTCGATGAATAAGACGTTTGCCACGTTCACCAAGGCGCTGAAGAAGGACCGCTACTTCGAGAGCATTCAGGCGCACTTGCTGGGACTGCCGTCCTATCGCCGATTCCCCACAGACGACGAGTTCCGCCGTGATCTGCATACCCGCGACCTCTATAACTTCCGTAGCCGCAGCTACTGGCTGCGCCGCCTTGAAAACTACGAACGCAAAGAACGCGTGGCGGTGGATGAATACACCATCGAGCATATCCTGCCGCAGAACGAAAACCTCTCGCCCAAGTGGCGCGAAGCACTCGGCGCGGACTGGCAGCGCGTTCAGCAAACCTGGTTGCACACACTCGGCAATCTGACGCTCACCGCCTACAACGCCGACTATAGCGACCGCCCCTTTGCCGAGAAACGCGATATGCCCGATGCGCCTGAGAAGGGACTAAAGCAAAGCCCGCTCAAGCTCAATCAGGGGCTTGGCGTGCTGGAGACTTGGGACGAGGCAGCGATCCAAGCCCGCGCTGGTAAGCTCGCTGACCTTGCCGTCAGCGTTTGGTACGCACCCGTGTTGCCCCACGATATTCTGGATGCCTACCGCCCGAAAGCCGATGCCGTTGCTGAATACACCATCGACGACCACCCGCACCTTCTCACGGCAACTCTGCACCCTGTATTCGAAGCCTTCCGCAAGGCGGTGTTTGCGCTCGACCCGTGCGTGAGCGAAGAGTTTCTGAAGCTCTATGTTGCCTACAAAGCCGAGACCAACTTTGTGGACGTAGTTCCCCAAGCCAAGCGGCTTCGCTTATCGCTAAATATGCGCTTCGCCGATGTGAATGATCCCAAGGGGCTTTGTAAGGATGTCACGGGTGTCGGCCGTTGGGGGAACGGCGATGTGGAAATCGGACTCTCAAAACCGGAGGAGCTGCCGTATGTCATTGGGCTTGTTCGCCAATCACTAGAACTGCAACTGGGTAACGGTGGAGACGCATGAACAAAGCCGAAACTCGACCCGAACACATTGACTCCCTCACCACATTTTGCTGCGCTTTATGCGCAACTACCGGCCAACCCAGTTTTCAACACGCAACCCCGGCACACGTTCGAACTCCGCGACGTTGTTGGTGACCAGGATGGGGGGACAATAGGGGACAGACCACGTTTTCCCGCCACGCTCGCAGCATTCTCACTCGCCGCTGCATACGTCACGATTCCCATCGCACCCAACAGTAGTGCAACACAGCCGATTTCTGTTTTCGTCTCTCTCCCCTTTGGTGAGTGATTGTCTCTAATTCTTGACAATAGGGGACATGACAATAGGGGACAGACCACGTTTTCCCGCCACGCCCGCAGCATTCTCACTCGCCGCTGCATACGTCACGATTCCCATCGCACCCAACAGTAGTGCAAC
>JANLIB010000036.1 GCA_024653675.1 Gallionella sp.
GCGTATCCACCAATCCGCCGAGGCAATCCATTGGTGGAAACGCTACGCTTTTTCCACCCTACATTAACCTGATTTAGATTTGCTTGGAAAACCGCGCTAACGCATGATCTACGATATATTCTTGTCACAAATTGCGAAGACTTAACTGGTTAGAGACTGAATGCTCGGCAACCCGATGTTTGGCCTTACAATACCGGAACACATGATCGCCTACCTCATCCGCCGTATCCTTTACGCTATCCCCATCCTGATCGGGGTGAACCTGCTCACCTTCGCGCTGTTCTTCGTGGTGAATACGCCGGATGACATGGCGCGCATGCAGCTCGGCGTCAAGCGCGTCACGCCCGATGCGATCGAGAACTGGAAGCAGCAGCGCGGCTATGACAAGCCATTGTTGCTAAACCACGCCGCCGGCGGCGCGGACAAGGTCACCGATACGATCTTCTGGCAGAAGTCCGCCGGCATGTTCGTGCTCGACTTCGGCTATTCGGATGACGGTCGCAGCATAGGCCGCGAGATCGCGACGCGCATGGGGCCGAGCCTGGCGATCGCGTTGCCGACTTTCATGATCGGGCTGGCGGTGTATGTCAGCTTCGCGCTGCTGATGACGCTATTCCGCGCCACCGCGCTGGACATCGCGGGAGTGGCGTTATGCGTGCTGCTGATGTCGGTGTCCGGGCTGTTCTACATCATCGGCGGGCAATTCCTCGTCAGCAAATTGTGGCATCTGGTGCCCATTTCAGGCTACACGGGCGGGGGGGACAGTCTCAGGTTCGTGGTGCTGCCGATCCTGATCGGCGTGGCCGGCGGCGTCGGTTCGAGCAGCCGCTGGTATCGCACCATCTTCCTCGAAGAGATCGGCAAGGACTATGTGCGCACCGCGCGCGCCAAGGGCTTGTCCGAGCTGGCGGTGCTGTTCCGCCACGTCTTGAAGAACGCGATGATCCCGATACTGACCGGCGTGGTGGTGGTGATCCCGCTGCTGTTCATGGGCAGCCTGCTCACCGAGTCGTTCTTCGGCATCCCCGGCCTGGGCAGCTACACGATAGACGCGATCAACGCGCAGGATTTCAGCGTGGTGCGAGCGATGGTGTTCCTCGGTTCGCTGCTGTATATCGTCGGGCTGATCCTGACAGATATTTCCTATACGGTCGTCGATCCACGGGTGAGGCTGCAATGAACCAAACATCTGTTTGTCCACGAAAAACACGAAAGCCACGAAACAAATCAATCGGTTACTCAGGCTTGGCAATTCACCCGTCGGGTGATGCTGAAAATCATTACATGCAGTTGAATCTGTTCGTGTCTTTTCGTGCCTTTCGTGGACAACTAGGTTTTTTAGGATGAATTTCACGCCGGTTATCCTGTGGAGCGACGCACTGGTGTTCCTGCTGCTGGCGGCGGGCATCGCCAGCACATGGTATGTGCGACGGCACGAGCATCTGCTGTTGCCGTGGCGGCGCGTGGCGCAGAGCGCGACAGCGATGGTGTCGCTGCTGGTGCTGTCGCTGTTTCTGATCGTTGGGTTGCTGGATACGCTGCATTATCGCGCCGCGCTGCCTGAAAAAAATGGCGGCGAGACGGTATACACGCCGGAAGTGCTGAGCGTGTTCGACAAGCTGGCGGGGCCGCTGCGCGCGCAGACCGAGAAGACCTATTCCGCTCCGCTGGCGGTCACGCTCTACACCAAGGAGAGCATCACCGATCCGCAGGGCAATGTCGTGCGCGATTACCCGAGGTTGCGCTATGGCGGCGCGCATCTGGCTGATGGGGCGCAACGCGATGGGGATGTGCTCAAACGAGTTTTGCTGGGCGCAGTGTGTGGATTGCTGGCCGGTGCGCTGTTGCTTGCTGCGGGTATCGCGTCATTCCGGCCCCCGATTACCCAATTCGAGGGCAGGCTGCGGCCGGAATCCAGCGGGTTTAAACCAAAGGCATTTTTGTATGACTGGATTCCGGCCTGCGCCGGAATGACGAGGAATAGGACACTCAAAGTATTGCTGATCGCGACACTCATCATCGCCGCCCTGATCGGCGCCATCGCCAATCTCGCCACCGTCTATCACGTGCTCGGCACCGACAAGGTCGGGCAGGACGTGCTGTACCTGTCGCTGAAAAGCATCCGCACCGGGCTGATCATCGGCACGGTGACGACGCTGGTCACGTTGCCGCTGGCGTTGCTGCTCGGCATCGCGGCGGGCTATCTGCGCGGCTGGGTGGACGATGTGATCCAGTACATCTATACCGTGCTGAGCTCCATCCCGAGCGTGCTGCTGATCGCAGCGGCGGTGCTGATGATGCAGGTGACGATCGAGACGCATCCGGAGTGGTTCGATACTTCGGCGTCGCGCGCCGATCTGCGGCTGGTGTTCCTGTGCCTGATCCTCGGCATGACCAGCTGGACCGGGCTGTGCCGCCTGTTGCGCGGCGAAACATTGAAGCTGCGCGAACTGGAATACATCCAGGCGGCACAGGCGTTCGGCGTGTCATCCCTGCGTATCCTGACGCGCCACATCGTGCCGAACGTGATGCACATCATCCTGATCGCGCTGGTGATGGACTTTTCCGCGCTGGTGCTGGCCGAAGCGGTGCTGTCCTATGTCGGCGTGGGCGTCGATCCCTCGATGATCAGCTTCGGCACGATGATCAACGGCGCGCGGCTGGAGATGGGGCGCGATCCGATGGTGTGGTGGGCGCTGGCCGCCGCGTTCGGCTTCATGCTGGCGCTGGTGCTGGCGGCGAACCTGTTCGCCGACGCGGTGCGCGATGCGTTCGATCCGCGTTTGAACCGGACGGAAGCGGTGGCATGATGGACAACGTATTCATCCGGCGGCAAATCAATTGCGTAGGGTGGGCGCAGCCCACGTGCTTTGATAATTTCACCGGCTGCGTGGGCTGCGCCCACCCTACGAAGCATGGCCGTTCAGTGAGCATGTTGTGATGAACGATATCCTCAACGTTTCCGGCCTGGTCACGCAGTTGCGCAACGGCACACGCATCGTGGATGAAATCTCATTCTGCATCAGGGCGGGTGAGACCTACGCGCTGCTCGGCGAATCCGGTTGCGGGAAATCCATGACGGCGCTTTCTTTGATGCGGCTGCTGCCGGACGGAGTGGCGCATACGGGCGGCACGGCGCTGCTGGATGACATCGACCTGTTCGGCCTGCCTGAGCGCGAGATGCGCGAGGTGCGCGGCGGCAGGATGGCGATGATTTTCCAGGAGCCGGGGCTGAGCCTGAACCCGGTGATGACGGTCGGGCAGCAGATCGCCGAGGTGCTGGCGTTGCATGCAGGTCGGGATTCATCCCGACGCGGATTTGTCGGACTGAAGTCCGACCTGCGACAGCGCTGCATCGATCTGCTCGATCAAGTCGGCATCCCCGATGCGTCACGGCGCGTGACGGAATATCCGTTCCAGCTTTCCGGCGGCATGAAACAGCGTGTGATGATCGCGATGGCTTTGGCGGGCAGCCCGAAGCTGCTCATCGCCGACGAGCCGACCACCGCGCTGGATGTCACGATACAGGCGCAGGTGTTGCAGTTGTTGCGCGACACGCAGGCTGCCAGCGGCATGTCGCTGTTGCTGATCACCCACGATCTCGGCGTGGTGGCGGAGAACGCCCATCGCGTCGGCGTGATGTATGCGGGCCAGATCGTCGAGCAGGCCAGCCGCGCGCAGTTGTTCGCCCGCCCATTGCATCCTTACACGCAAAAACTGTTTGCCGCATTGCCCGATACCGCGCGGAGCGATCAGCCGCTGGCCGCCATTCCCGGCAGCGTGCCGCCGCCCGGCAGCATCACGCAAGGCTGCCGTTTTGCGCCGCGCTGCGACAAGGCCTGGGCGTTATGCGTCGAGCAAACGCCGGAGTGGACGGAGGTTGCCGATGGGCAGGGGGTGAGGTGCCATCTTTATGACAGGATTGAGGATTGGGGATCGAGGATTGAGGGGAAACCGCAGCAAAAGCAGGATGGCGCCATGCCCTCCTCAATCCTCAATCCTCGATCCTCAATCCTCAAGGTCTCCGACCTCAAAGTCTATTTCCCTATCCGCAAGGGCATCCTGCAGCGCGTGGCCGGGCAGGTGAAGGCGGTGGACGGGGTATCGCTGGAAATACCGCAGGGACGCACGCTGGCGCTGGTGGGCGAATCCGGCTGCGGCAAGACCACGCTGGGCAAGGCCTTGCTGCAATTGATACCGCCGACTGCGGGCAGCGTGCAGTTTGCGGGGCGCGAGTTGATGGGTCTCAGCGCGCGCGCATTGCGCACGCAGCGCGGCACGATGCAAATGGTGTTCCAGGATCCTTATGCCTCATTGAATCCGAAGATGCGTGTCGCCGAGATCCTCGAAGAGGGGATGACCGCGCTGAATATCGAGACCAACAGCGCAGCACGCCAGAGTCGCATCGACACGTTGCTCGACCAGGTCGGTCTGGCGCGCAGCATCAAGTGGCGCTATCCGCACGAGTTCTCCGGCGGGCAACGGCAGCGCATCGCGATCGCCCGTGCGCTCGCCGTGTCGCCGCAACTGCTGATCTGCGACGAGCCGACCAGTGCGCTGGATGTGTCGGTGCAGGCGCAGATACTGAACCTTCTGAAAGCGCTGCAACAGGAATTGAATCTGAGCTATCTGTTCATCACCCACAACCTCGCGGTGGTGGAATATCTCGCGCATGAAGTGTGCGTGATGTATCTCGGACGCATCGTCGAGCGCGGCACGGCGGAGGAGGTGTTGCGCGCGCCGAAACATCCGTACACGCAAGCGCTGCTGTCCGCAGTGCCGCGCATTGATGGGAAAGGCCGGGAACGGATCAGATACTAAGGGGCACTTCTAATTTAGAAGTGCTTTTTGCGTAGGGCGGGTTCCACCCGCCATGGCGGGCGTAGCCCGCCCTACAAATGCACTTTTAATCTGGAATTGGAATTATTTGCATCAGGGGAACATTACGTAGGGGCGCGATTCATCGCGCCCGATCTGCAACAAGGACGCGATGAATCGCGCCCCTGCGATGAAATGGAATCAGATTCCCAGCGGCGTGTTGCTTTTTATTTCGCCGCTTTGAGCCACCTTGGGCGAACGTTCGCTGGATTTTCTATGCTGAACGGAAGCGTTTCCGGTTGAAGCTTGCGCGACGGAAATGACCTGACCAACTCTGATGATTTTCAATGGTCCGTTCCATTGCCTCAGCCTGGCAACGGTGACATGGTAACGGCGCGCTATGTGGGACAAGGTCTCGCCTCTGCGCACTCTGTGCTGGATAGCGCGCCTGCGGTCATCGGCGGCGAGGTGCATGTTGAAGGTTTCAAATTCACTTGTGATTTCTTCGCCATTGACCGGCACCAGCAGGGTTTGTCCGGTGCTGATATTACCGCGCGAGGAGATGCCGTTCACTAACTTGAGGTTTTCCACCGACAGGCCAAAGCGTGGCGCCAGTTTGTCGAGACGTTCGCCCTTCCTGGGCTGATAGGATTGCCAGCTGACCAGCGGTTTGTCATAATTTTCCAGATTGGCGCGGAACGTTTCTATCTTGTCTATCGGCAGCAAAATCAGGTCGGTGTTGTCCTGCAGGATCACCGGGCGGTTGTGCGCCGGATTGAGCGCGATGAATTCTTCTTCCGGAATGTCGGCCAGTTGCGCGGCCAGCTTCACGTCCATGTGTCTGGTGGTGGTCACGGCGGCAAAGTAGGGTTCGTTGCGGATTTCAGGCAGCGCCAGCGCAAAGTTGGCGGGGTCGGCAATGATGTTCTTGATCGCCATCAGTTTCGGCACGTAGTTACGGGTTTCCTTCAGTAATTTCAGGTTCGCGTAGTTGACCGGCAGGCCGCGCTTGCGGTTGTGCGCCTGCGCGCGTTGCACAGCGCCTTCGCCGCAATTGTACGCAGCCAGAGCCAGATCCCAGTCACCGAACATGTCGTGCAGCTTTTGCAGATAGTCGAGCGCGCCGTTGGTCGCGCTGATGACATCGCGCCGGCCGTCGTACCACCAGTTCTGCTGCATGCCGAATATTTTGCCGGTGGAAGGGATGAATTGCCAGATGCCGGAAGCGCGGCTGACCGAATACGCGCCGGGATTGAAGGCGCTTTCGATCATCGGCAGCAGCGCGATCTCGCTGGGCATGCCGCGGCGTTCAACTTCCTCGGTGATGTAAAAAAGGTAGCGGCGTGCCCGGTCGGTCATGCGCTCCACGTAATCGGGATGATTGGCATACCATTTCTCATGCCTGGCGACCAGCTTTGAATCCAGCTCGCGCATCGCGAAACCATTGCGTATGCGTGACCACAGGTCTGGCGCCGCAGGTTTATGGACTACCGGTTCAGGTTTCGCCGGCTCGGATTGCGAAATTTCCTGGGTTTCTGCGGCTACCGGCGCTTCTGGAAGCAACTCGATTTTGATGTCGCGAGCCGAAGGAAGAAATTCCAGCGCTGCCGAATCGGTCATGGGCGAGTTGAGTGCGAGTGTTTCTTCAGGTTGTATGGCCAAAAGTCCTCCGGACTCGTAAGCAAAAGCCGGGAGGCTGAATGTGCTAACCGCAAGCAGTGCAAGAAAAATCAGTCGAATCAATGACACGGGCAGCCTTCCTGAAGTCAAAACTGGTGCGATGGTAGTCTAATGTTTGCGTTCAGGTCAATCGAAAACAGCAGGCAGAAGATAAAAGGCCGAAGAAAGGGGATAAAAGGGAGGGAGGGGCTGTTCCTCCCCTGTGAAAGGGGGCAAGTACGTAGGAGCCCGATTTATCGGGCGATCCGAAGGTTGGCTCTCGCCCGACAAATCGGGCTCCCACAACAGCAATTGTAGGGCGGGTCACACCGGTGCCGGGACAAAAGTTTTTCGCACCCGCCATTCCAGATGTCTGGAAACTAACGCACCGCCTCTTTTAACTGCTCCAGTATCGCCGGGTTCTCCAGCGTGGAGACATCCTGCGTGATCTCCTCACCTTTGGCGATTACGCGCAGCAAGCGGCGCATGATCTTGCCGGAGCGGGTCTTGGGCAGGTTGTCGCCGAAGCGGATCTCGTCGGGTTTGGCGATCGGGCCGATCTCACTGGCGACCCAGTTGCGCAGGGTCTCGATGATCTCCTTTGCCTTGGCGGCTTCGCCCGGGCGTGCGCCTTTCAGCACCACGAAGGCGACGATGGATTCGCCCTTGATGTCGTGCGGGCGGCCGACCACGGCGGCTTCCGCCACCAGCGGGTTGGAAACCAGCGCCGATTCGATCTCCATCGTGCCCAGCCGGTGGCCGGAGACTTTCAGCACGTCGTCGTTGCGCCCCATGATCCAGATGTAGCCATCTTCATCGCGGTTGGCCGAGTCGCCCGCGAGATAGTAGCCGCGCATCTCTTCGGGGAAATAGTTTTTCCTGTAGCGCTCCGGGTCACCCCAGATGGTGCGTATCTGCGATGGAAAAGGTTTGGTGATGACCAGCGAACCGCCTTGTTGCCTGCCGACTTCCTGTCCGGTCTCGTCCACCACCGCGACCTGGATGCCGGGGATGGGCAGCGTGCAGGAGCCGGGTTTGGTCGGCACGGCGCCGGGTAGCGGCGCGATCATGTGGCAACCGGTCTCGGTCTGCCACCAGGTGTCCACGATCGGGCAGCGTGCCTGGCCGACGGTGTTGTAGTACCACATCCATGCCTCCGGGTTGATCGGCTCGCCCACTGTGCCGAGCAGACGCAGCGAGGAAAGATCATATTGTTTGGGCAGGTCGGCACCGAGCTTGATCAGCGAGCGGATCGCGGTTGGCGCGGTGTAGAAAGTGGTGATCTTGTGGTCCTGGATCATCTTCCAGAACCGTCCGGCGTCGGGCCAGGTGGGGATGCCCTCGAAGATGACTTCGGTCGCGCCCACCGCCAGCGGGCCGTAGGTGACATAGCTGTGGCCGGTGACCCAGCCCACATCGGCGGTACACCAGAAGATATCGGAAGGCTTGTAGTCGAACACCCATTGCATCGTCAGCATCGCTCCGAGCAGATAGCCGCCGCTGGAATGCTGCACGCCTTTGGGCTTGCCGGTGGAACCGGAGGTGTACAGGATGAACAGCGGATGCTCCGCACCGACCCATTCCGGTTCGCAGGTGCCGGCCTGCTTTGCCGCCAGCTCGTGCCACCATACATCGCGCGGCGCGTTGAACTGCATCTCGCTGCCGGCGCGGCGATAGATGATGACGTTCTTTACCACGTCGCAGCCTTCCATCGCGAGCGCATCATCCACGATGGATTTTAGCGGCATCACCTTGCCGCCGCGCATCTGCGCATCGGCGGTGATTACCGCGCATGCCTGTGCGTCGGTGATGCGTTCATGCAGGCTTTTGGAAGAGAAGCCGCCGAACACCACTGAATGGATTGCGCCGATACGGGCGCAGGCCTGCATCGCCACCACCGCTTCGATGCTCATCGGCAGATAGATAATGACGCGGTCGCCTTTCCTGATTCCGCGTGATTTCAGGCCATTGGCGAACTGGCAGACACGCGCATGCAGATCGCGGTAATTTATCTTTGTCACCTTGCCGTCGTCGGCTTCGAAAATGATCGCGATCTTTTCCGGCTGGCTGGCGAGATGCCTGTCCAGACAATTGTAGGAGACATTCAACTCGCCGTCCTCGAACCATTTGAAGAACGGGGCATTGCTCTCATCCAGCGACTTCGTGAAGGGCTTCTTCCAGAGCAAAGTCTCGTGCGCCAGCTTGGCCCAGAAGCCAGCGTAATCCCGCGCTGCCGCATCGCACAAGGCCTTATAACCGGCCATGCCGGAAACGTTGGCTTGCTTTACGAACTGGGCGGATGGCTCGAAAACGCGCCGTTCATTCAATACCGATTCGATGTTGGACATGCGGTCTCCAGGGTGTGCGGCGAAATTACCAGCGAATCGGGAATGTAGTTTTTTTTTGCTCTGCTTGTCAATATAAGTAATTCCAATTCCAGATAAAAAGTGCATTTGTAGGGCGGGTTCCACCCGCCATGGCGGGTGGAACCCGCCCTACGCAAGAAGCACTTCTAAATTAGAAATGGAATAAAGCGATTACGGCATAAAGCCTTTAGTATCGGCACAGAAAATTGTCGAGATTGAGCGCAGCAGTTTTTATATTCTGTCAGACGGGGAGGGGGCAGCATGCAAAAAGCAGCCTTGTGGCACAGGTAGCGCGACTGTCACCTGTGCCGCCTTCCCTTGCAAGCAACCATGCGAAACTACATTAAAACAAATGGTTAAGCCTGAGCGTGGTGTGTCATGGACGCTGGCGTATAATACCGGGGCTGGAACCGGGGGTTGCCCCCTGATCATCAGGGCGCCTCTATTACTCCAAACTCCGTCGCGATACGGCGTTGCTCAAGAAATTTTAACGCTTACATATCAAACATATGCGGCGCGCTAAAATTTCTTTCGCGCCTTGTCTCGCTCAGGATTTTGAATTAATAGGGGCGCCCTATAAACCTTGTCATTCCGGACTTGATCCGGAATCCAGCAGAAACAAATATCGGCGCGCCTCGCGCGCCACCGGATACCGGCCTGACCGCAGGTCAGTTTATCCTGAGTCTGTCGAATGACCGGTGTGACGGTAATACTATTTGCTGGCCGGATCAATAGCGCCATTCGGCCCATGGTCTTGTTATTCCGGCAGAATGACTTTTTGACTACACACAACAGAGGAGAAAAACATGCACTTATCACGTTTTGCATTATCTGCACTGATCGCTCTTGGCCTGCTCGCCTGCCAGTCCCACACAGAGCCGGCTCCCAAGCAGGCTGCTGCATCGGCATTTGAAGTTATCCCTCCCAACAAGGATAACGACCTGCGGATATTTTATGCGGACGGCAGGATAGTCAAAGGCACGCCCGCGCTGGAAAAAATGAACACGGATGCGAATCTCACGCTATGGCTCGCCGGCAACCAGTTTTTCGCGATGGAAGACGTGATTCATACTTTTCAGAAAGCGCATCCCGAAACCGGCAACGTCGGGCTGATCACCCTGCCTCCCGGCATTATTCTAAAGGCCATCAACAAGGGCGGCTGGAACTACGGCGGCAAGGATTACGCCATGCAGCCGGACATCTACGCCTCGGTAGATCTGGGACACCTGAAAACCCTGAAGGGCAAGGGCAAGATGGACAAATATATTATCTATACGCATAACGCGCTGGACCTCATGGTGGCGAAAGGCAATCCCAGGAAGATCAAGGGGATCGACGATCTGGGGCGAAGCGATCTCAAGATCATGCTGCCCAACCCGATAGATGAGGGCATCATGACCTTCTACGCCAAGAAGGTGCTGCAAAACCACAAGCTGTGGGACAGGATTTCCGGAGGCAAGGAATGCAAGGCCTGCGATCCGACCCCCAACGTACACTTCACCGCGGTACATCACCGCGAGATTCCGGACGGGCTGAAGGCAGGCACGGTGGACGTGGGCATCGTGTGGGCTACGGAGACTATGAATGCCCTGAAAGAAGGCCATGCGGTGGAGACCGTAAAGTTGCCGCCCGAAGACAGCCTGATCAACGAAGTGTCTTATGCTATTGGCACACTGACCGCCAGCAAGCGTCAGGAAGCCGCTAACAAGTACATGGGTTTTTTACAGAGCGACAGCGGGCAGGCCGCCTACGCCAGGTTCGGCTTCATCAACGCCTCCAAGTCTGATCTGGAAAGCAGACCCATTCCATGATCGTATCTATTGATCCAGCCAGCAAATAGCATCACCGTCATACCGGCCTTCGCAGGTATGACGGTGCTACTGATTACGTACCTGTACCTAAGTACAGTAGATTCCGTTACGGATTGCTGCCATCGTGCAGTCCGCGCTCAGGGAGAGCGGTTCAATATAACGTCAGGGAGACAATCATGGCTACTAATGCGTATCACGCAACAACAAAGAGAATTATTTCCGCATCCGCATCAGGCTTCATGGCGCGAATTTCAAGCTATATTGGAATTGCGTTGTGCGCCGCGAGCACGATGTGGATGGGGACGGCGCATGCGACTCTTGTAGGCGATAGCGTGACCGTAGGCCACTACGCTCCTGACAGTACGACTGCGTTGCAGTCATCCTCATTCACCGTAGAGGCCGGCACGACGGATATCTACACTTTTTATAACTCCTACCCATTTGGATACCAGGTTAACGTTGAGGCAAACAGTATTCTTGTTGACTTTGATTACCTCCACGATGCAACGGGTACTTGGGAGGATAGCACCAGCATATCTACTTTTACGGGTGTCCCGCCTTGTGGTCTTTATGGTTGCTCCAGTTACACTGAGACCATTACTGTTATTCCTTACAGCTTTAACGGACTTGGCGTATCCGGCCTTAATGACAGCAGCGGTAACGCCCTGCAAGGCGTCACAGTGGATACCAACATGGCCGGATGGGATTCGTCCCGGCTCTCTTTCGGAAGCGACTATGTGCAGTTCGATTGGAAGGGGCTGTCTTTTACCAGCAATATTTGGACTGACTGGACGCAAACGACTCTTGCTACTCCCGCTACTTACTTCAACGCAACCCTGGATTTTGGTCAGGCTCCCATCACTGCCGTTCCAGAACCCGAAACCTACGCAATGCTGCTGGCTGGCCTGGGCTTGCTGGGTTTTATGGGGCAACGCAGAAAAAACCTGGCCGGGTAACTCAGGTACATACGCAATCCGGAACGGGGGCTCAGCTCCCGTTTTTATTTCCTGAAGGTTCTTCGCCCGTTATCGCCCTGCCCTGGCCGCACTCGGCTCGATGACCGCCAGCAGCATGTCAATGTTTTCGATGAAAGAACAGGCCAGAAATCGCCGCGATCAAATCCAGCGCAAGCACCAGCATACCTCACCACCATTGCGGCGCGCCCAGCAGATCGAACGTGCATCAACGCCGCGCATAAAATTCAACCGTAAACTACCTTCACGTTTTCCTCATGCAGCAAGCCGCGCAGGTCGCGCAGCAAATCGTCGTGCAGCGTCACCTGCCATGCCTCGCCGAGACGCAGCAGGCAGCTTGCGCTGGCGTTGCGGTAGTGTATCTGCACCGGGCACTTGCCTTCGCGATACGGGGTGAATAGCTGCTTGAGCTGGGCGACGCTGGCGTTGCCGTTGCAGCGCAAGGCCAGTTGTTGCGCAAAACTGGAACGCGCCGAGGCGAGATCAAACAGTTCCTCGCCGCTCACGCGCACATTGCCGGAATACTCGTCCATGCCGGCTTTGCCGCGCACCACCAGCAATTCATCCTCGCGTATCCACGGACGGTTAGCCTCGAATACTTCGTTGAATACGGTCAGCTCCACCTGCGCGCTGCCGTCATCCAGCGTGATGATCGCCATGCGCCCGCGCCGCGTCTGCTGGATGCGCAGCCCCGCCACGATACCCGCCAGCACGACCGGCACGCCTCGCCTTGATCTGTCCTCTGTCCTCTGCCCCCTGTCTTCTGACCGCCCGACAAATTGCGGTGTGAGATCGCTTAGTCTTACCTTGATGAAGTGTGCCAATTCATCGGCGTATTCCTGATAGGGATGCCCGCCCAGATAGAATCCCAGGCTGGCTTTTTCATGCGCGAGCTGTTCGCGCAGGCGCCAGCGCGGCACATCGGCATGCTTGACGATCAGCGCAACATCCGCTTCGTCGTGCCCGAACAGACTGTTCTGATTGGCCGCACGCGCCTGCTGGTCGGCGCTCGCCAGAGCCGCATCCACACTTGACATCAGGCTGGCACGATGAGCATGTCCTGAGCCTGCCGAAGGATTCAGGCCGTCGAACGCTCCCGCCTTGATCAGCGCTTCCACCGTGCGGCGATTGACGATGTGCTTATCCACGCGACGGCAAAAATCAAAAATATCCTTGAATGCGCCGGCTTCGCGCGCCTTGATGATGTTCGCTATCGCAGCTTCGCCCGTACCCTTGATCGCTCCCAGCCCGTATGCGATGGTGGTTTCATCCACCGGGGAGAACGCATAGCCCGAGCTGTTCACATCCGGCAACAGAATGCGTATCTTCTGCTGCAACGTATCGAGATAGAAAATGCGCACCTTGTCGGTATTGTCCAGATCGCCCGATAGCGTCGCCGCCATGAACGCCGCAGGATGATGCGTTTTAAGGTAGGCGGTCTGATAGGCGACCAGCGCGTAGGCCGCCGAATGCGATTTGTTGAAGCCGTAGCCGGCGAACTTTTCCATCAGGTCGAACAGTTGCGTGGCGAGTTTCCTGTCGATGTTGCGCGCCACCGCGCCGTTGACAAAAATGTCGCGCTGTTCGGCCATTTCTTCAGCCTTCTTCTTGCCCATCGCGCGGCGCAGCATGTCCGCGCCGCCCAGCGTGTAGCCGCCGATGATCTGCGCGATCTGCATCACCTGTTCCTGATACACGATCACGCCGTAAGTCGGCTTGAGCGAAACTTCCAGTTCGGGGTGGAAATAATCTGCCTTGGCGCGGCCATGCTTGCGGTTGATAAAGTCTTCCACCATGCCCGATTCCAGCGGGCCGGGACGGAACAGCGCGACCAGCGCGATGATATCCTCGAAGGTGTCGGGTTGCAGCCGCTTGATCAGATCCTTCATGCCGCGCGATTCCAGCTGGAATATGGCGGTGGTATTGCCGGCCTTCAACAACTCGTAAGTTGCGCGGTCATCCAGCGGCATGGTTTCCAAGGTAAAGGATTGAGGGTTGAGGATCGAGGATTGAGTTAAACCCACGCTTTGCTTTTCGCTCACTCCTCGATCCTCGATCCTCGATCCTTGCTCCTGAAGCCTCCTCACATGCTTCATCGCCCAATCCAGTATGGTCAGCGTGCGCAAACCCAGAAAGTCGAACTTCACCAGGCCTATCGCCTCAACATCGTCCTTGTCGAACTGGCTGACTACGCTGGCGCTGCTGTCGGCGCAATACAGCGGGCAGAAATCGGTCAACAGGCCGGGCGCGATCAGCACGCCGCCCGCGTGCATCCCGACGTTGCGCGTCAAATCCTCAAGACGCCCGGCCAGCTCCAGCAACTCCGGCACGCCTTCTTCGCTTTCCGCGATCCGGTTGATTTCAGGTTCCATCTCGCGCGCTTTTTTCAGCGACACCGGCTTCACGCCTTCCAGCGGGATCGCCTTGGACAAGCGGTCGCACAAGCCATAGGGAAAATCCATCACGCGCCCGACATCGCGGATCACCGCCTTGGAAGCCATGGTGCCGAAGGTTGCGATCTGCGAGACGCTGGCCGCGCCGTATTTCTTTTTCACATATTCGATCACCCGCTCGCGCCCGTCCTGGCAGAAATCCACGTCAAAGTCAGGCATGGACACCCGCTCCGGATTGAGGAAGCGTTCGAACAGCAACGCGTAACGCAACGGGTCGAGGTCGGTGATGCCCAGGCTGTACGCCACCAGCGATCCGGCGCCGGAGCCGCGTCCCGGTCCGACCGGCACGCCGTTGTTTTTCGCCCAGCGGATGAAATTCGCGACGATCAGGAAATAGCCGGGGAAGCCCATCGAAATAATGGTTTCGGTCTCGAAGGCCAGCCGCTCCTGATATTCGGGTAGCCTGGCCGCGCGCTCGGTTTTGTCCGGGTATAGCATCATCATGCGCTGGTGCAGGCCGGCTTCGGCCTGCGCGCGCAGATAATCATCCAGCCCCTGCCCGTCCGGCGTGGGAAAATCCGGCAGGTGCGGTTTGCCCAAGGTGAGAGAAATGTTGCAGCGGCGCGCGATCTCCACACTGTTCGCCAGTGCCTCCGGCAGATCGGCGAACAGCTCCGCCATCTCGGCCTGCGTCTTGAAATATTGCTGCGCGGTGAATTGCCGCACGCGGCGTTTGTCGTTGAGCACATAGCCTTCGGCGATGCACACGCGCACTTCGTGTGCCTTGAAATCCCCGGTGGCGAGGAATTGCACCGGATGGGTGGCGACCACCGGCAGTCCCAGTTCGGCGGCAAGATGCGCCGCTGCCTGGATGTAATGTTCCTCGTCGGCAAATCCGGCGCGCTGCACTTCAAGGTAATAGCGGTTGTTGAACAGCCCCGCCCATTCCTGCGCAAACTGCTTCGCCTGATCTGCATTGCCGGACAGCAACGCGCAGCCGACATCCCCGAGATGCGCGCCCGACAAGGCGATCAGCCCGGCGGTTCCCTGATGAAACCATTCGCGGCGCAACTCGGCACGGCCGCGATGCTGATTTTCCAGATAGGCGCGCGAAAGCAGGCGGCACAAAAGCAAATAGCCTGTATCTGACTGGCACAGCAACAACATCCGGTAAGGACGGTCGCGATCGGAATCGTTGGTAATGTATACATCGCAACCCGCGATGGGCTTGATGCCCGCGCCGCGCGCCGACTTGTAAAACTTGATCAGGCCGAAGAAGTTGTTGAGGTCGGTCAGCGCCAGCGCCGGCATCGCGTCGCGCTGCGCCGTGGCAACCGCTTCATCCACGCGCACCATGCCATCCGAAATCGAATATTCGCTGTGCAAACGGAGATGGATGAAGGAAGGTTGCGGCATGATGGAATGCAAAGTAACTGAGAGGTAATTTTAGCACTGCCGGAAGCGCAATTTCCTGTTTTCAATCCTGCTAGAATGACCGCCTTAAAATCAACAGCTTCCTGCATGCATCCCCCGCTCACCCCGCAACGCGAACATTATCTGCTGCTCACCCTCGCCGGCATCCAGTTCAGCCACATCCTCGATTTCATGATCATGATGCCGCTGGGACCTGTCCTGATAAAAGTATTCGGCATCAGCACGCATGAGTTTGGTCTGCTGGTCGCGTCTTACAGCTTCAGTGCGGCATTGTCCGGCCTGCTGGCGGCGACGTTCATCGATCGTTTCGAACGCAAACGATTATTGCTGGCCATGTTCGCGCTGTTCGGCCTGGCGACGCTGGCATGCGGGCTGGCTCCAGGCTATGTCACGCTGCTGATCGCACGCGGCCTGGCGGGAACGTTCGGGGGAGTAATGGGCGCGATGGTGCAAACCATCGTCGGGGACGTGATCCCATTTGCGCGGCGCGCCAGGGCCGGCGGCATCGTGGCAACGGCATTTTCGCTTTCCACGGTTGCCGGCGTGCCGTTGTCCCTGTGGCTGGCAAATCATTTCCAGTGGCGCGCGCCATTCATCCTGATCGCCACGTTGGCCGCGCTGTTCATCCTGATCGGGGCGCGCGTATTGCCCGAGCTGCGCCATCACATCAGCGCGCAAAAACGCAACCACCCGTTCGTGGAGATGTTCGCCGTGCTGCGCGACGCCAACCATCTGCGCGCCCTGCTGTTTTCCGCACTGATCATCTTTTCCGGCTTCACGGTGATTCCGTACATCACTATTTACGCGGTAGGTAATGTCGGCATCTCGCTGCACGAAATCCCGTTCATCTATCTCGCGGGAGGGACGGCGACACTGATTACCGCGCGATTCATCGGCCACAGCGCCGACCTGCGCGGCAAGGTAAAGATATATCGTCTGGTCGCATTCGCCGCGCTGCTGCCCCTGTTCATTGTCACCAACATCGGCGCGGCGCCGCTTTGGCTCTGGCTGGTTTGCACCACGACATTCTTCGTCTTTGTCTCGGGCCGCATGATTCCGGCGATGGCCATCATCACTTCGGCGGCGCAACCGGGATTGCGCGGCACCTTCATGTCGCTCAATGCCACAGTGCAGGCGTTTGCGATGGGGCTGGCCACTTCGCTGGCCGGATTCGTCATCACGCAAAACAGCGCGGGACAGATCGTCAACTATGAGGTGGTCGGATATATTGCAATGACGGCGAATGTGCTGGCGATCCTGTTCGTATCGCGCATCGTGATGCACGATCAACGCGCCGGCGCGCTGGATGTTGCGCTGAAATAAGGGCACCTCTATTAATCCAAACTTCGTCGCGATACGGCGTTGCTCAAGAAATTTTAACGCTTACATATCAAACATATGCGGCGCGCTAAAATTTCTTT
>JANLIB010000037.1 GCA_024653675.1 Gallionella sp.
GTTCTGCTACCGACACACTGCACAGTGATTTGAAATGTTTATGCTGGTAAGATTTGACAGGTCAATACATATCAGGATTTTGAATTAATAGAGGCGCCCGGACTATTTTTTCCGCGCCAGTTCGCTGTTAAAGCGCTGGTCTGTTTGTGCCGGAGCGGCATACGCATCGAAACCTTCACCCATGATCTTGTCCAGCAAGCTGAGCCGTTCGCGCGGCGCTGGATGGGTCTTGAACATCAGTGCCAGCGAGGTATCCTGCGCATTGCCAGCCTCGATCATTTGCAGCACGGCGGGCAGGCCATAAGGGTCATAGCCGGCGCGCGTGGCGATCACAATGCCCATGCGGTCCGCCTCGAACTCATCGTTTTTATCCAGCCCGCGCGCATACACCTCGGTTCCCGCTTTGATGGCTTTGTCCATTACGGCGGGGTCGCCTTTGTCCTTGAGCGCTGCGCCAGCGAGTTCGGAAGCGATGTCCATGCGCGCCCCTTTTTGCAGCGCAGCCAGATGATGTTTGCGCAATACATGAACCATCTCATGTGCCAGCACGCCGGCCAGTTCTGATTCGTTATTCAGCTTTTGCAGCAGTCCGCGGGTGATAAAAATCGTGCCGCCGGGTGTGGCGAAGGCGTTGATGTCGGAAGTTTTCAGGATGCCGAATTTCCACGGAAGATCGGGGCGTTCGGTTTGCAGGCTCAGCCAGCGCCCGACATGGTTGACATACTGCTGCGCTCTGGCATCGACAAGCAAGGGGGAGGCTCCCAGCAGATTTGCGGCGATGCCATCGCCTATACCGATCTCCTCCGGCTCATCTATGGTTTGGGTCGCCTGTTGCGTTTTTTTCGCGATGCTTAACGCTTTATTAAGATCGAAGTCGAAAGCGCGCGCAGGAAACGAAAATAGCAGGCAGAGGCCGGAAAAAAATAGTGTGCGGATATACATGGCTTCCCCCTCGGTTATCTGCCATCCAACGGCAAATAATCAAGCCGCTGGGTTTTGAGTTTTGCGTCGCGCGCAAACTTTTCGGCTTGCGCCTTGCCGGCCGCGTAATTTTGCAGTTTTTCAAACTCGCCCGGATTGGGCTTGGCGTTTTTCAAATCTTCTTCGGACAGCCCGCGCACGCCGGTGACCACGGTGGTGCCGCTGCTGCCGGAACGTCCCGCATTGAGCAGGCTTTGCAAGCCGCTGTCGCCTTGCTTCGCCGCTGTGGTATCGCTGCGCAGACTGAGCATCTTGACCCAGCCGTTGCCGCTCTCGCTGGTGATACGCACCCAGCCGCCCTGGCGCGACAGAATGTCAACGCCGGTATTTTCTTTCAGCGTGGCGACAGTGGCCGCATCGCTGAAGGGTTGTTGTTTGATCTCGGTGCTGCGCACGGTATATGCGAGCTGCCTGGCATAAGCCGGAGCCGCAAGCGCAGCGCAAAGCAAGAGCGCATAGAGGTATTTCATGTATGGATAGGAGTGAATAATTCGACTTCCTGTAAACGGCCCTTCACTTTATAAGAGCCGGTCGGTTTAAAGTCAAACGCATTTTGACAGTGGCTGGCGGTGTCGCCGGAAACCAGTATGCGCGCCACACCCTTGGTCAATCCCTCGATGCGGCTGGAAAGGTTGACCGTATCGCCGATGGCGGTGTAATCCATGCGCGCATCCGAGCCGATGAATCCCACCACGGCCTTGCCGGTATGGATGCCGATGCCGACATCGAAATCCTTTCCCTCCTCGCCCAGTTCGTCTTTGAAGCGCAGCAGCGCCTGCTCCATCTCCAAAGCTGCCTCCACCGCATGTTCCGCGTGTTGCGGATCGTCCTGCGGCGCGCCCCAGAAAGCCATGATCGCATCGCCGATGAACTTGTCCAGCGTTCCGCCGTGGCGAAAGATGATCTCGACTTGTAGGCTGAAATAGCGGTTCAGCAAGCTGACGATTTCCTCAGGCGAGCGCTTTTCCGACAGAGTGGTGAAGCCGCGTATGTCGGAAAACAGCACGGTGATGTCACGCGCCTGCCCGCTCAGCGATTGCGGCGTCTCGCCTTGCGCGACCAGCGAGCTGACCACGCGCGGATCGAGAAAACGATTGAAGATGCGCACCGTCTGTTCGCGTGATTTCTTCTCGCGCAGATACTCGCTGAGCGCGGCGGCAAAATAGAATCCCCAGCCGAACAGCAGCGGGGTCAGCAGCGCGACACTGTAAAGCCGCGTCATCGCAAAGTATTGCGCGGCCAGCAGCGCAAGGCTCAGCAGCAGCAATGCGCCGCCTATCCTGAACACATCAATGCGGCGCCGGACAAACAACGGCAATTGCATGACGATCAACAACACTGCGGCGAGAGGAGCGAAATAAGCCGGCGCCGCGCGCAGATAGCGTTGATTCTTGAGGTTGTCCATGGCGGTGGCAAGAATCATGGTTCCGGGATACTGGCTGGATAACGGCGTGGCGCGGATGTCGTGCAGGCCGGTCGCGGTGGCGCCGATGATGACGATCTTGCCGGTCAGCTCATGCGCGTCGCGCTGCGGTTTCCGGCGCGATTGATCGGCATATAACTCACTGTAGGAGATGTGCCTGAACGCACGGCTGTCGCCGCGCCAGTGCAGATCGAGGTCAGACTGAGACGGAATCGGGTAACCGAGATCGCGCATCACGCGCGCGGGCAAAGACTCCAGTTGCCAGCCGGACACATCGCGGCGCAACTCATAGCGCCGCGCGATGCCGTCCGCATCTTCGGTGAAATTAACCAGCCCGACGCGCCACGATTCCGTTGCGATGGCTTGTGGCGGCAGCAGGATGGCGCGCGCGTTCGGATCGGCGTTGGTGTTATGGGGCAGGTCTATGACACGCGCAATTTCTGACAAGGAAATGCCGACGGCCTGATTGCCTTCCAATTGCACCATCGGAAAATACACGTTGTGCAGATCGTGCAGCACTTCGTTAAAGAACCGGTCGCTTTCCGGGCGGTAACGATCCGGTTCGCTGAACAAAATATCGAACACGATCGCTCGCGGTTGTTGCCGCGCGATGCCCTGCAGCAGCTCGGCATGCACCGCGCGCGGCCACGGCCAGCTCCCCGCAGTATCTTGCATCGCGACGAGGCTGGCTTCGTCAATATCAACGATCACGATGTCGGGATCGGGGCTGAGTTTCAGCGCGGCCTGGCGCACGAAAAAATCGCTGAGGCGATTGTCCAAAGCGCTGAACGCATTCAGCCACACGCTGTTCAGTGCGATCAGCAAAACCGCAGCCAATGCAAGCGCATGAATGCGGGTGAGCGGTAAGCAGGATTTGTTCATGTTTGCGCGCCGGGCAGTTGTAGGGTGCGTTCTACGCACCAACTACATGATTATTGTTGTTTTAACCCAGATAATCCATTAGAAGTTTTGTAGGGTGGGCGCAGCCCACGCGGTATTTGTCATTCGACCGCGATGTCAACTGCGTGGGCTGCGCCCACCCTACAACAGCGTGGGCAATGCCCACATGGTTATTGATGTTTTAAAGTGGCAGCGTATAGGGCAGCGGCAAAAACTGCAACGCCGCGCCCTGTAACGACTTCCAGTGCACCGTCTGCGTTTCGTGGCTGGAAGTTTGCACCACCGCCAGCACATCGTAGCCGCCGGAAGGAGAGGGGGCGGTGTTTACCAGCATGCCGCTGGCTTGTCCTTCCATATCTGCGCTGAACAGTTCATCGCCCGGCTGCGGGGTTTCGTTGCTGTCAATTTGCGCCAGGGTGTCCAGATGAGCAAGATACATGCGCCGCTTCAACTTGCCGAGATATTGCATGCGCGCAACGATCTCCTGTCCGGGATAACATCCTTTTTTGAAACTCACGCCGCCGATCAGGTCGAGATTCACCATCTGAGGCACGAACTGTTCCTGCGTCTGCGGCAGAATGACCGGGATGACGGAGCGGATGTTGAGCCAGTCCCAGTAAACGCTGCCAACCGGCAGGGCGTGGCGGCTCAATTCTGCCCACAGCATCTGCGCCTGCGGCGGCGTGGCATTGATCTGCCAGCGCGTGTCGCTGATTTTCAGCACGCTGCCTGCCAAAATATCCGTTCGGGCTGAGCCTGTCGAAGCCTTTTCTGAAAATGAACCATCCCCTTCGACAAACTCAGGGCGAACGGTAAGTGTAAGTTTTTCCTGCGGAAGTTCGCCGAATCGCGCGCGCAATATCTCCTGCGTATCCGCGCCCGACAGTCCCAGTGAAACGATTTCGTCGCTCGCATCGGTGATCTTCACCTTTGCGCGCAGCACATACATGCCCAGTTTTTTTCGTATTGGTTCGCACAATGTCTGCGGCAGTTGCAGCAGATAGTCGTCTCCGTCGCGCCAGATCAGCATCGTCGCCAGTATCCGCCCCCTGGGGCTGTTCAGGCTGCCGAGTTGCGCGCCGGCGGCGCCGGCCTCGCGAATATCGTTGCTCAACAGGTTTTGCAGAAACTGCTGCGCTTCCACACCCGAAACGCGCAGCGTGCCGAACTGGCCCAGGTCGCACAGCACCGTGCTTTGCGCTGTTGCGTTCAGTTCGGCGGCAGGGTTGCCAAAGTGTTGCGCCACGCCACCTTTGATGATCGCGCCGTGTTGGATCAGGAAATTTTGCCAGTCTGTTGCCATATTTGTTTTTGCGTATCGGGAGGTGACGGAGTGGCTTCCGGTCTTAGAACGCAGAAACAGGAAGCAACATCCGGTGCGCATCCCCTTGCAGGGGAATAAAGCCGAAGTGCGCATAGAACGCGATGGCTTGCTCATCTTTTGCATCAACGACAATTCCCGCCACCGCTAAAACAGCGCTCGCCTGAGCGACTTTCCGGCAGGCATCGGCAAGCAGAATCGAGCCTAATCCCTTACCCTGGAATTTCACATCGACTGCGAGTCGTCCGATCAACGCAACCGGCACCGGATAGCGCGGCAGCTTTCGCCGCAAAGCTTCGGGTAGCGTTGCGCAAGCCACGCTGCCCGCGCCGAGCGTGAAGAATCCGGCTAGATATTGCGGCGTGTTTTCGGGGGCGGCGGCAAAAACACGCGCTACATTTTTGCGCACGTCCTGCGATGCGTAGCGGCGTATGTAATCGTCCAGCGGCTGGCTGTTACACTGAAAATTTGCCGTGTCGATAGCGGCGTCAAGCGGTTTGATTTGATACGTTATCACCGGCGCACTTGACCGGCATGACGTTTGAGGGCGCGCTTCAATGCGGCGTTAGGTTGAACTGGTTGATCCAGTGCGGCTAAAAATGCTTCGAAATCTTTGGGTTTTAAGGTGATGGATTCATGTTCATTCACCACCCGCTCGGCGGATGCCAGCGCGTGCGAAAGAATAAATTCGGAAATGCTGACGTGCGCATAACTGGCCGCCTTGTCCAGTATCTGACGCGTATGACTGTCGCACCGTATATTGAGGCGGTTTTCCTTAAGTGTTGTAGCTCTCATGGCGAACTCCAGAAATTGAGGATGGAATTGTGCCCCATTTGTACGCACGTAGCAATGGGCATCGGATGGGTGCGATTCAAACTGATGTGGAAGTACCCCAGACAACTTACTACAGGGCACCTCTATTAATCCAAACTCCGTCGCGATGCGGCGTTGCTCAAGAAATTTTAACGCTTACATATCAAACATATGCGGCGCGCTAAAATTTCTTTTGCGCCTTGTCTCGCTTGGAATTTTGAATTAATAGAGGCGCCCTGTAGTCATTGGGTATGTAATATATGGAAGAAGCTGTGAAGAAGCTGTGAAGCTTGACAATCAGCTGCTACTGCTTCAGCATGGCACATGTGTGTTGCTGATACATGTTTTATGAAGGTTTCAATCATTATAAAACCAGTTATAGCGTGTATCGGCCATGCATGACTAAAATCAGCACGCATCAAATCTGATGCAGCTTGTTTTTGTACCAACGTAATACCATTTCTGTGTAGTGCAGGTTAAATCAAATTGGAGGAAACATGAAGGTTTTGATAGTAAGTTTGGTTGCAGCAACAGGGTTAATGATTGCCGGTGGCGCGATGGCGGCTGATATGCCGGCGGTTGCCAAGAAAAGCGGTTGCGTTGCTTGTCATGCAATCGACAAGAAGGTGGTTGGCCCGGCATGGCAGGAAGTCGCCAACAAGTACAAGGGTGATGCTGGCGCAGTAGCCATGCTGAGCACCCAGATTTCAAAGGGCGGTAAGGGTAAATGGGGTGCGGTGCCTATGCCTCCACAGCCTAAGGTCAGCGAAGCCGAAATCAAGGAATTGGTTGGATTTATTCTGGGTTTGGCCAAGTAAGCCGGAAGTGATTCCATGAAAAAGCCGACGCAAGTCGGCTTTTTTATTTAGGAGGCACCTCAAAAAATTCGTCACACCGGCCCTTCGACGGGCTCAGGATAAACTGACTTACAGTCAGGCTGGTGTCCAGCCTATTGAAAACGAAGTTTCAGTGAAGGCTCACCTTCAGGTTATGCCGCAACTAAAATACTGGATTCCGGCCTTCGCCGGAATGACGAAATCTGAATTTTTAGAGGTGCCCTGAAAATAAATGGCACCGCCATGGGCTTGATGATCTGGAAGTAGGGAGATACATCGAAATCGCGCGGGGTGAACAGTCTGTGATGGCGCAGCCGATAGATATCTTCGACACAACCAGGGCAATCAACACTATCTGCGCTGCGTTTTTCCACGATAGGCAGGATCGGATAGTGGATGGACTGGAACGCCTGCGCGATCAATGTCGAACAAATCGCGCGCGTCGGGTCGCCGCTGCCCAGCGCGAGCAAGCGGCGCCGGAAACGGGTGGGTATCGGCGGGACCGGCAACAGGTAGCGCGCCAGATCCAGGATGTTGCGCAAATCATATTGGTGGCCAAGGCGGGCAACAGCATAGCAGCCTGTCTGACTTGAAGAATCGAAGCGAAAATTCGGCTGAGCGAGGACAGATTTTGCCGGTTTTGCAGGTCAATAGTCGTTCTATTGACCAAAAAAGCGGTGAAATATGGACCGCTCAGGCGGATTTGCAGCCGATTTCCTTTAAGTCAGACAGGCTGCTAGT
>JANLIB010000038.1 GCA_024653675.1 Gallionella sp.
AAGTTTCAGTGAAGGCTCACCTTCAGGTTATGCCGCAACTAAAATACTGGATTCCGGCCTTCGCCGGATAACCAGCGACTTGACCGCTTGCGGGCTTAGTCGAATGGCTAGTTGTTTCATCAATGACGAATCTGAATTTTTGATGTGCCCTCAAACAGGAGAGCAAACATGATCCGCAATCCGATAGACATCGCCAGCCGCGTAAGCCCGGAATTGACCGGCCTCATCGAAACCGTCATCAGCCAATTGGAGACCGACGAGCCGGTGACGCTTGCCGCGATCCGCTCGTTCATCGCAAACGACTTGCCCGGCGAAATTGATGATACCGAGCATATGCATCACTTTGACGTCGATGAGTCGGTAGTCGACGAACTGGATGAACTGATCGGGCAGTTCGGAGAATCGGCGGCGGCGATGGACTTCATCTACGCCTTTGCCAGCGAACAACTGACGCGGGTGATAGAAGAAGTCGTGAACGACGAGAATCGCGAAAACCCGCCATCGCTCGAAGATGTCAGGGAAGCGATACTCGGCGGACTGGCCGGCAGCCTGGTAGGTGAGGGGGTGCTGGATGAGGATGAAGACGACGTGCTGTTGCCTGAGATCGAAGACCTGATCGACCGTTTCGGCGCCGACGCTCTTGCCGAGGATTTCTTGCGCTACGAGTAGCCGGGTTCAATATTTTCCGGATATGCAAATGAGCGAATCAATAACAGCATCATCGAGATGATTCATGATCCCTTCCGGCACTCGGACAACCGCGTGACGCTTTGCGGCAGGCTCGGCCTGCTGTTTGTGTTGTCCTTTGCCTGCGCGCCAGTGCAGGCTGGCCCGGAAGCGCTGTCCTATGAGGAACTGACACTGGTATTGGATGCGGAAAGCAGGACGGTGCGCGTGCCCAGGGGTTACCGGCTGGAGTTGCTGAGCCGCATGGATGCGCCGCGCATGCTGACCTTTGCACCCAACGGCGACCTGTTTGCCGGTTCAAAATCCGGCAAGGTGTATCGCTTGCCGCCTCCCTATACCAGGCCGGAAGTGCTGGTGCAGCTGGGTAATTATCCGCACAGTGTTGCGTTCCGGCCCGGTGAGATACTGATTGCTCAGACGGATGGTGTGTATCGCGCGCCGTACAAGCCAGGGCAATCTGTGATCGCGCCGGATGCGATGAGGTTGCTTGCATCTTTGCCGGGCGGGGGCGGGCATAACAGCCGGACTGTCGGGGTGGGGCCGGATGGGCGCGTGTATGCGAGCCTGGGCATCCAGCGCAATTGCAGCGACCAGTATCTGGGCGCGGGCTATCCGTCCGATGATCGGCGCGGCGGAGTGGTGGTGTTGCGCGAGGACGGCGGCAAGGCGGTATGGGAGCCGTTTGCATCGGGGCTGCGCAATCCGGTCGGATTTGATTGGCAGCCGCAGACCGGCATGATGTTTGCCGGCAACAACGGGCCTGACCACCTGGGCTTCGATCAGCCGCCGGAATATTTCAGCAGGCTGACTGCCGGATCTTTTCATGGCATGCCGTGGTTCCAGTTCGACGGCAAACAAGTGATACGCGACGATTGCGCGGATAGCGCGCCGCCCCGGCCGATCGGTGAGGTGGCGATCCCGGTGGCGGTTTTTCCGGCGCGCAATGCGCCGCTGGGGGTGGCTTTTGTGCCCGCAGGTGCGATGGATGCGCGGCTGGAATTTGATGCGGTGGTCGCGCTGCACGGTTCATGGGGCACGCAGCCCGGCGGCGGATTTTTTGGAAGCTCAGCTACGCGCCGCCCTCCGAAAATCGTGGCGGTGCGTTTTCAGGATGGCAAGGCGCTGCGCGTGGATGATCTGGTTACCGGCTTCCAACAGTCCGATGGCAATCGCTGGGCGCGGCCGGCAGGTGTGGCGGTTGGCCCGGACGGGGCGCTGTATTTCAGCAGCGACAGCGACATCAACGGGCTGTTCCGGCTGAAGCGCCTGCAATGATTGTTCCAGGAAGCATTGAATGAAGAGTTTCGCGCGCAGCAAAATAATATTCACATTTGCGTTGCTGACATGCGCGAACCTGGCGCAAGCAGGGAACATGCTGTTCGCCGATCATCCGCTGGTTGGGAAAATATGGGATATGAACAGCCGCAGCTATCTGGACGAAGCTGCGCTGCTCGCCATGATCAGCACGTCCGATGTGCTCCTGCTCGGCGAGACACATGACAACCCGTTTCATCACGAGTACCAGCAGAAGCTGCTGAAAGCACGGATCGCATCGGGCGCGCGTTCGGGGTTGGCGCCGGCGCTGATGATGGAACAGCTCAATGCAGACGACCAGCCTGCGCTCGATCGGGCGCTGACCGGCAGAGATCGGAACGAAGCGCTGAACAGCGTCAATGCGCTGGTCAAATTTTCCAACGCGCAGGATTATCAGCCGTTGCTGGCCATCGCTGTCAACAACGGCTTGCCGGTCATCGCCGCCAATGTTTCCAGCCAGATATTGCAGCCGGTCATCCGGCGCGGCTACGCCGCTTATGATCCCGGTGAATTGAAACGCCTGATGGTCGAAGAGGTCTGGAATGATAAGCGGCAGAATTATCTGGCCACGCACATGGGCGGTGCGCACTGCGGCAGGCTCAGGGATGAATGGCGCATGGGATTGTCCCGCAGCCAGCGGCTGCGCGATGCTTTGATGGCCGACAGCGCGGTAGCCGTCATTGAGCGCGGCGTGGTCGCGATCGTCGGCAGCATTCACGCCCGCCGCGACATCGGGCTGCCGCTTTATTTTGCCGCGCGCGATCCAAAGGCGCGCATCATCGCAGTCGCCTTTGTCGAGGTCAGCCCTGGAGTGACCGATCCCAGGGCATATCTTGCGGATAGCGCGACCGGCGAGGCTCCCTTCGATGTGGTCTGGTTCACACCGCGCGCAGCGCGAGCCGATCCATGCGCCGATTTCAGCCAGCCGGAAAACAAGCAAACAGAGGAAAACCATAACTGACATGCAGGAACGACAGGATAATCCGCCATCACCGATATGGGGCAGCACATGACCCGGATACTCGATGCGCTGAATCGCGGCTTTCGCGACCTGTTCCAGTTGAAGATATTATGGATCGTGATCTGGCCGATACTTGTTGCCGTGTTGTTGTGGCTGACCCTGGGACTGGCTTTCAGCGAACCCATTTCCGGATTGTTCGAAAGCGCTCTTGCAGCGATCGGCTTTCAGTCCTGGCTCGAAGGCGTTGAGCCGCGCTGGATCGCGAGTGCTATCCATGCGGTGTTGCATCTTATGCTGTTCGTGCCGCTGGTGTTCGTCACCGCGCTGCTGATCACCTCATTGTTTGCGATGTCCGCGCTGATACGCCTGGCAGCCGATCGTAACCATCCGCAACTCAAGCGCGAACAAGGCGGGGGCGCGATTGGCAGCCTGCTCAATGCGCTGTTCGCACTCGGCATATTCATTGCGATCTGGGTAGTTACCCTGCCGCTTTGGTTGATCGGCATAGGGGCAGTAGTGCCGTTCGTTGCCGCCGCGTATCTGAATCAGCGGCTGTTTCGCTATGACGCGCTGGCGGAGCATGCCAGCCGCGACGAGATGCAGACTCTTTTTGCGAAACATCGCGCATCATGGTGGGGACTCGGACTGCTGACCGGTCTGTTGCAATTTATTCCGTTGCTTAATCTGTTTGCTCCGGTGCTGACCGCGCTGGTCTTCGTACATTTCGGGCTGGCACGCCTTGCCGAGCTGCGTTTACAGGACGGTTAATCGCTGGCTGTGCGAGGCAGCGTCAATTTGACTGCGTTGCATTTTGCAGGTAAAAAGCTTAAGGGCACCTCTATTAATCCAAACTCCGTCGCGATACGGCGTTGCTCAAGAAATTTTAACGCTTGCATATCAAACATATGCGGCGCGCTAAAATTTCTTT
>JANLIB010000039.1 GCA_024653675.1 Gallionella sp.
CAGGGCGCGATAAATCACGCCCTGATCTATTCATGTATCAGAATAAGGGCGCGATAAATCACGCCCCTACAATATGCATCCCGACCAAAAAAACTACTACTGGGGCATCGCCGGATTCTATTTTTTCTATTACGCCTTCGTGGGGATGTTCGCGCCCTACTGGAGTTTGTATCTGAAGTCCATCGGCTTCGACGCCATCGATCCGATCATGGTTGCGGCTCCGCATGGTTATACTAAAAATATATTGAATTAGTATAACCATGCGGCTATACTGATCCGCGTCACGTCTCGGAGTGCAGCCATCATGCCGGTTTTTTACCGCGAGCTTTCATCCAGCGCCCAGACGGCCTATGCGCAATTGGCGGATGCCGCGCTGGTGTCGCAACATGCGCGCTCGGTGGCCGATCTTTCCGGGTCGTTTGCGTCGAAAACGGTGAAGGGGAACAAGTATTGGTACTACCAATATTCCGAGCCATCCGGCAAGTTGCGGCAGGTTTTCGTGGGGCCGGATACCGAGGCCGTCAATGCCCTGGTCGCCAGAAAAATGCAGCCGTCCGTTGCGGCAGAGTTGGGGCGGCTGTCGGGCGCGGCAGTCGCGCTGGGATGCGCCGAGGTGTTGCCCAGGCATCTGCGGGTGATACGCCGTCTCGCCGAATACGGTTTTTTCGGGGCGGGCGGGGTGCTGGTCGGGACTCATGCTTTTCTTGCTTATGGCAACATGCTGGGGGTGCGCTGGGGAGATGCCTCGCGCACGCAGGACATCGATTTCGCCCATGCGGGCAAGAATCTCTCGCTGGCGCTGCCCTCCAACATCGAGGTGCAAACGCATGACGCGATCGAATCGCTGCAAATGGGCTTGCTGCCGGTGTCCGGTCTTTCCGGAAAATCCGGCGCGACTTACCTTTCGCCGCGCGACCCCGCTTTTCGCCTGGATTTCCTGACCACGTTGCGCAGGGGCGGCGCAGTTCCGTATGAGCATCCGCAATTGCATGTCATACTGCAACCGCTGAAATTCATGGAGTTCTCATTGGTGCAGGTGCAGCAGGCGGTGGTTTTCAACAGCGGCGATGCCGTCCTCGTGAATGTTCCGCACCCGGCCCGGTACGCCTTGCACAAGCTGCTGGTGTACGGCGAGCGGGAAGGCGCATTCGCCGCGAAATCCGGCAAGGATTTGATGCAGGCCGCCTCGCTCCTTGCGCTGTTCAGGGAGCGCAGAAAGTGGGAGGTCGAACAGGCATGGGCCGACTTGCTCGGCAGGGGGCGCGGCTGGTCGAGCAGAGTCAAGCGCGGGATAAGCGCGCTGGATCGGCAATACCCGGAACTCGAAATAAAAACCTGGCTGCGCAGTTAATTAGTTTTTTCTATCATGCCCACCTCCAAAAACTACTACTGGCGCATCGCCGGATTCTATTTCTTCTATTACGCCTTCGTGGGGATGTTCGCGCCCTACTGGAGCCTGTACCTGAAGTCCATCCAGTTCAGCGCCATCGAGATCGCTATCCTGTTGTCGATCCAGCCGGTGATGCGCATGATCTCGCCCAACATCTGGGGATGGATTGCCGACCATACCGGCAAGCGGCAGCGGGTTGTCCAGATCGCCGCTGCGCTGAGCGCGGCGTGTTATCTCGGCGTGTTCGCGACCACCAGTTTCTGGGGTATGTTCCTGGTGCTGGCTTTGATGGGCTTTTTCTGGAGCGCCTCGATGCCTTTGGTGGAGGCGACTACGCTCAGCTACCTCGGCAGGAACACTTCGCATTACGGGCGTATCCGTTCATGGGGTTCGATCGGCTTTATCTTGTCTGTAGTGGGACTCGGTTATGCGTTCGACTATATCGCCATTGCCTGGCTGCTGTGGGCGGGGTTGGTCTGTGAGTTCGGCATCCTGATCTTTTCGCGGCAGATTCCAAAGACCGAGGTGCTGGCGCATCACACCGACCATCAGCCGATCAGGCGGATCGTGTTCCAGCCGCGCGTGCTGGCCCTGCTCGGCGCATGTTTTCTGATGTCGGTAGCACATGGCCCTTACTACACTTTTTTTTCCATCTATCTGGTCGAACACGGCTATACCAAGAGCGTGGTGGGCTGGCTGTGGGCGATCGGGGTGGTCTGCGAGATCGGCGTGTTCTTCCTGATGCCCATGCTGGCGCGCCGCTTTGGTTACACCCGTATCCTGCTGTTCAGTTTCTGCTCCGCTGTGCTGCGTTTTCTGCTGATCGGCTGGGGCGTGGATTTCATCGTGCTGTTGCTCATTGCGCAAGCGCTGCATGCCGCTTCGTTCGGTTCTTATCATGCCGCATCGGTGGGGCTGATACATGGGTTCTTCCAGGGGCGGCATCAATCCAAAGGCCAGGCCATGTTCGGCAGCCTGACCTATGGCGCAGGCAACATGCTGGGCGGACTGGCCAGCGGCCCGATATGGCAGCACTACGGCGCCACCGTGCTGTATTCGTGCAGCGCGGGCGTGGCGCTGCTGGGGTTGCTGCTGATTATGTGGAAGCAGGGGATGGCGGGTGCGCGATAAGGGCGCCTCTATTAATCCAAACTCCGTCGCGATACGGCGTTGCTCAAGAAATTTTAACGCTTGCATATCAAACATATGCGGCGCGCTAAAATTTCTTT
>JANLIB010000043.1 GCA_024653675.1 Gallionella sp.
AATCACGCTTGAATAAGTTCACAGACCCTCATCCCCGGCCCTTCTCCCGCTGGCGGGAGAAGGGAGCCAACATGAATGGTTGCCCCTACGCCTTGTTCGCCGTGATATGCTGAAACAACTCCAGCCTGCGCGCATCAATTTTTCCTGCTGCAACCGCGTTGCGCAATGCGCAGCCCGGTTCATGCTTGTGATGGCAGTCGTGAAAACGGCACTGGCCGAGATATTCTGCAAACTCCACAAACCCTTGTTCTATCCCGCCGAAACCCAGGTGATGCAGGCCGAAGGCTTGTACGCCAGGACAGTCGATCAACCCGCTGGTCTCGTCTATGCGATAAAGTCGTGCGTGGGTGGTGGTGTGTTTGCCGGAATCCAGCGCGGCGGAGATTTCGCGCGTGGCGGCTTGTGCATCCGGCAGCAGCGCATTGATCAGGGTGGATTTGCCCATGCCGGATTGTCCGACCAGCACGCTGGTGTGGTCTGCCAGGAACGGACGCAACGCATCCACCCCCTCCACAATCCTCCCCCCTTCGGGGAGAGGAGGCAATCGTCCCTCCAATTTACGCGAGGCAGGTTGTTCAGTATTTTCGAGCGTGGAGGGGCTTGTTGGAATTTTGGCACAGAGTTCTAATACGCGATAGCCTATGGCGGTGTAAGGGACGAGCCGTTTGCGGGCTGCTGCTGCGCCATCGAGCAGATCGCATTTGTTCAGCACGATCAGCGCTTCCAGTTTTTGATCTTGCGCGGCGGCCAGACAACGCGCCAGCAGCTCGTCGTTGAACGAGGGTTCGGCGGCGACCACGACGATGATTTGAGTGACGTTCGCGGCGATGAGTTTTTCGCGAAAGGCATCGGAGCGATGCAGCAGAGAGCGGCGAGGAGCAATTTTTTCGATGACCGCCTGGTCATCCGCAGTGCGTTGCAGTTCGACGAAATCCCCACACGCTGCTTCGCTTTTTTTGCCGCGTGTCAAACAGCTTATTTCGCTGCCGTCGGCAAGGCGCACCAAGTATTGGCGGCCAAACGCCGCGATAATTTGACCGTGTATAAGTTCGCTCAAATCTTGAACAGCGTGTCCACTTTCGCGGCGCAGATGAAGTCATTTTCAGACAGGCCGTGGATGGCATGTGTGGTGTATTCCACATGGCAGGTATTACCGGTTACGGTGAGTTCCGGGTGATGATTCTCGCGGTGCGCCATCCATGCGACCGCGTTCACGAACGCGATGGTCTGGTAATAGTCCTTGAAATGGTAGGTCTTGCCGATCAGGTGATCGAACCGCTGCCAACCCACGAGCTGTTTCATGAGATTGTCGGCTTCCGGCTGTGAAAGGGGAGGCATCCCGCCCTCGCAGGGTTTGCAACGCTTGTTGGCCAGATCACATGCTGCGTTCATGGCATCGCTCATTTCAGTTTGTAATATCGGTTGAGGTATGCGGCAATATCCTGCATTTGCTGCGTGGTAAGGTGTACGCCGACGCTGCCTCTGCACATGCCGATCTGGTTGATCATATCGTCGGGAGTCTTCACTTTGCGGTCTATGCGGGTAAAGATATTGTTGCCATCGCCCTTCATGATCGAGTTGTGGCAACGGTTGCAATCATGTTTCGTGAACAATTCCTGTCCGGCCATCGCATTGCCTTTGGGAAAAGGGTCGGCCGATGCGGCTGTTGCGGCGCATGACAGGATCAAAGCGGCGCTGAGTTTCATTGCCAGTTTCATAACATGTTCTCCTTTATCGGGTTTGCAGATGGGCGATGCGCGCCATCGCCGGCGGGTGTGAATCGTAGAACGTAGAATACAACGGGTCGGGCGTCAATGTCGATGCATTGTCCTGATACAGCTTGACCAGCGCGTTGACCAGATCGCCTGCGGCGGTTTGCCTGGCGGCGTAGGCATCGGCCTCGAATTCATGCTTGCGCGAATAAGCCGACATGACCGGGCCAAGCAGGAAGCTGAATACCGGCAAGGTCAGGAAGAACAGCAGCAACGCGAGGGCGGTGGAGGGAGTGTTCACTCCAAGTCCCTGAAAGAACCATGTGGTCTGCATCAGCAGGCCGAGCAGCCACAGAAATCCCAGGCTGATGGCGAAGGTCAGCGCGATACGTTTCATCACGTGACGGCGCTTGAAATGGCCAAGCTCATGCGCCAGGATCGCCTCGATTTCATTGATGTTCAGGTGTTCCAGCAGCGTGTCGAAAAATACGATGCGCTTGGTTTTTCCGAAGCCGGTGAAGTAGGCGTTGCCATGCGCGCTGCGCTTCGACCCGTCCATCACGAACAAACCCTGCGCCGTAAAGCCGCAACGATTGAGCAACGCTTCGATGCGCGCCTTCATCGCCTCATTCTGCATCGGCGTGAACTTGTTGAACAGCGGCGCGATGAATGACGGGTAAATGAACAGGATCAGCAGGCTGAACAACACCCACACCAGCCACACATACAGCCACCAGTAGCTGCCCATGCGCTCCATCAGCCACAATACGCAGAACAACAGCGGCAGGCCGAGGGCAGCGCCGATCAGCAGGCCTTTCAGCGCGTCCTTGAGGTACAGCATGAAGGTCATTTTGTTGAAGCCGAAGCGCGCTTCGATGACGAAGGTCTGATACATTCCGAACGGGGCTTCAAGCAGTGCGGAGATCAACAGCACCGAAACAATGGCAGCCACACCCTGCATGAGCGGCGCGCTGAACCATGCATTGCAGAGACCGGCGATGAACTGGATACCGCCCGCCAGCGTAAAGACCAGCAGCAGCGCGGCATCAAACAGGGCGGACAGCATTCCAAGCCGTGTTTTTGCCGAAGTATAGCCGGCGGCTTTCTGGTGATCGGACAGCTGGATTTTATCGCGGAACGCAGCGGGAACCTGGTCTCTGTGCGCGACAATGTGCGCAAGGTGCCGACTTGCCAGCCAGAGCCTGGCAAGCGTGGTGATTGCCAAAGTGGTTATGAAAATAATGGTGAATTGTGCGGCGGTCATGGGAATCGTGTTTGGGTGTTCGCAAGGGGTGCGGTTGTGACACAATACGCGTCCGGACGTTCAATAGGGCACCTCTATTAATCCAAACTCCGTCGCGATACGGCGTTGCTCAAGAAATTTTAACGCTTACATATCAGACATATGCGGCGCGCTAAAATTTCTTT
>JANLIB010000053.1 GCA_024653675.1 Gallionella sp.
GCGCGTATCCACCAATCCGCCGAGGCAATCCATTGGTGGAAACGCTACGCTTTTTCCACCCTGCATTAACCTGATTTAGATTTGCTTGGAAAACCGCGCCGGCGCTTGATCTACGATATATTCTTGTCACAAATTGCAAAGACTTAACTGGTTAGAGACTAAAATCCGCTGAAGCCAGCGCGGCTTGATTGAATTTTTTGAGGCACCCTGAAGTGCCCCTCTTTTTCTATGATAAACCGAGACAATCCATTAGAAAAAACTGTGTCATACCGGCCCTTCGACAGGCTCAGGATAAACTGACCTGCGGTCAGGCCGGTATCCAGATGATTAACCAATTCCCACGTCAGTGGGACAACATCACGGCTTTGTCCGCTTCGCGGAGTATTTTTTATTGCTGGATTCCGGCCTGCGCCGGAATGACGGCCTAATGGATTTTCTGGGATAAATCATGCTCACCCTGAACCAACTCTCCGCTGACGAAAAAAGATACTGGCTGCTGTTCGCCATCGCTGCGCTCAGCTTTGTGCCCGCGCTGTTCTTCTATTACGTCGGCGAGGAAGCGATTTTTCCCATTGTGTCGCAGGAGATGTGGGAGCGCGGAACCTTGCTGAAGCAATATCTGTACGGGCGGGACCAGATGCACAACCCGCTGTTCAACTGGCTGATCATGCCGTTCTCGGCGCTATTTGGATGGGAGCATGTGCTTACCGTCGCGCGCGTATTCACTGTCTCCTTCACACTGATCACCGCGTTGACGCTGGCCTGGCTGGCGGGACGCCTGTTTCAGGACAAGGCCTTCGGCATTTTCGCCGCGCTGGGTTATCTCACCATGGCCGATGTGCTGCTGTATCACGGCTGGCTGAGCTATGTCGATCCGAATTATGCGATGTTCATCTTCGCCGCGATCGCGGCGTTGTGGGTGGGCGTGCGCGAGCAGCGCATTTCGATGGTCTTCCTGTCCGGCGTGTTGCTCACCTGCGCGTTTTTGAGCAAGGCGCTCACCGCCTATATTTTTTACGGCGGCGCGCTGTTCGTGCTGCTGTTCAACACACAGCAGCGCCGCTTCCTGCTGCACTGGCGCACGCTGCCGGTTCTGCTGCTGACCTATGCCGGGCCGCTGATCTGGTACGCCTCCATCCCGGATGGAATGGCACAGGGCGAGCGCATGCTCGACGAGCTGACTTACAAGTTCGTCAGGCCGGAATTTTTCGAGTATCTGGGCAAACTATTCGGCTTCCCCATCGAGATATTGACCTGGCTGGCGCCGCTGACGCTGCTGGCGATCTATTTCCTTCTGCGCCGGCGCAACAGCAAGGAAAGCTCCGCCACGCACCAGTTGCTGTTCGTCTCGGCCTGCTGGATGTTGCTGCTGAATTTCCTGCCCTACTGGATCTCGCCGCGCGGCGGTATGCGTTATCTGATGCCGCTCTATCCGCTGCTTGCGCTCATCGCGGCGCGCATTATCTGGCAATCTGGGGAAGCGGCGCTGGCGCTGGCGCGCAAATGGATCATCGCGGCGCTGGTGCTGAAATTCGCAGCGGCGCTGGTGCTGTTTCCTTATTACCAGAGCCATTATCGCGGGCAGAATTACGATGAGGCCGCCGCCGATATCCTGACGCTGGCGCAAGGGCAGCCGCTCTACGCCACCAATGTGAGCGCAACAGGGTTGAGCGTGACCGCATACCTGAACAAGCGCCGCGTCCCCGCTCCCGCGCTGCAATGGCCGCCTGCAGATTGGTCATCCGGCTTCGTGGTGGCTGTCGCCGCCGATGAAGCGTTGGGCAGAGTGCATAAAAAATACCGGCTGGGCGGGGACGACTTGTATCTGCTCTGCCGGGGCGAGGCGTGCAGTTCTAATTTGGGTATAAAACGACAATAGGGCGCCTCTATTAATCCAAGATAATCCATCAGGGGGAAATGCCGTTGTAGGAGCCCGATTTATCGGGCGAATATTCACGGTTAATCGCCCGATAAATCGGGCTCCTACACCAAACCGACAGTTAATTCCGGTTACAAAAAAGGGCACCTTGCGGTGCCCTTGGAAAGGAGCCGGGAGGCTCCGGGGAAAAGAGTTTAGAGACTGTAAGCGCGTTCTCCGTGACTTGTGGTATCCAGACCTTCGCGTTCATCTTCTTCCTTCACACGCAGGCCGATGGTCATGTCTACGAGCTTGTAGCAGATGAAGGCAACCACGCCGGACCAGATCAACGTGGTCAGCACGGCTTGCGCCTGTATCCATACCTGGCCGACGATGGTGGTATCGACGATGGTGTTGTTCACGTAATCGACGATGCCGGTGCCGCCCATGCTCCAGGTGTTGAACACGCCGGTGAGCAATGCACCCAGGATACCGCCGATGCCGTGGATGCCGAACACGTCCAGCGCATCATCCGCACCGAGCAGTTTCTTCAGACCGGTCACACCCCAGAAACAGGTGACGCCAGCCAGCGCGCCGATCACCAGGCCGCCGCCGATACCGACCCAACCGCAAGCCGGAGTGATGGCAACCAGACCGGCAACTGCGCCGGAAGCGGCGCCCAACAAGCTGGGCTTGCCCTTCAGCATCCATTCTGCGCCCATCCAGGTCAGTACTGCGGCAGCAGCCGCGATCATGGTGTTAGCGAAAGCCAGGGTAGCTGTACCGCCCGCTTCCAGCGCGGAACCCGCGTTGAAACCGAACCAGCCCACCCACAGCAGCGAAGCGCCGATCATGGTCATCACCAGGTTGTGCGGAGCCATCGGTTCTTTGCCGTAGCCGATGCGCTTGCCCACCAGGAATGCACCGATCAGGCCGGCAATCGCGGCGTTGATGTGAACTACCGTACCGCCTGCAAAGTCCAGCGCGCCTTTCTGGAACAACCAGCCCGCAGTGGCATTCGCCGCATCAGCGGCAGCCTGATCAGTGTATGCATCCGGACCCGCCCAGAACCACACCATGTGCGCAATCGGCAAGTACGCGAAGGTGAACCACAGTGCCGAAAACAGCAGCACCGCGGAGAACTTCATGCGCTCGGCGAATGCGCCCACGACCAACGCCACGGTGATGGCGGCGAAAGTAGCCTGGAACACGACAAAGATGAATTCAGGAATCACCACGCCTTTGCTGAAGGTTGCGGCATTGGCGACGCTGCCGGTGACCGGGTCGTAAATACCCTTCAGGAACAGCCTGTCAAACCCCCCGATAAACGCGTTGCCGGTGGTAAATGCCAGCGAGTAGCCATAGATCGCCCACAGCACGGTGATCATCGCGAAAATGGCGAACACCTGCATCAGCACCGACAGCATGTTCTTGCTGCGCACCAGGCCTCCGTAGAAAAGCGCGAGTCCGGGAATGGACATCATGATCACCAGCAAGGTGGCGACCAGCATCCAGCTTGTGTCGCCCTTGTTTGGGGCCGGCGCGGGTGCTGCCGCCGGTGCGGCAGGTTCGGCGGCGGGAGCGGCAGCCGCAGCGACAGCGGCAGCCGGGGCCGCATCATCGGCATAGACTGGCACAGACAAACCACACAACAACACCGCCACCAACGTAAAGAGTGCGAATAATTTTTGCATTTGGGTTCCCCTTACAGTGCATCCGGACCGGATTCACCGGTGCGGATGCGTATGACTTGTTCGAGATCGGTAACGAAAATCTTGCCGTCGCCGATCTTGCCGGTATTGGCCGCCTTCTGGATCGCTTCCAGCACCAGGTCGAGCATGTCGCTTTTGATCGCGGCTTCCAGTTTCACTTTGGGCAGAAAATCCACCACATATTCCGCACCGCGATACAACTCGGTGTGTCCCTTTTGCCGACCAAAGCCCTTGACTTCGGTGACGGTGATGCCTTGCACGCCTATGGCGGAAAGGGCTTCACGCACCTCGTCAAGCTTGAACGGCTTGATGATAGCAACGACCATTTTCATAGCATTCTCCTAAGATAGGGGCGGGATTAACCAGACACTTAGCCATCGCTTTTTGATGGGTTAGTGGAATGGCTATCCCGCCCACAGTTTAATTACATCGCATGGGTCAGGGACAATACGACGGTGCCTTTGCCCAGATCGCTTTTGGATCCATCTGCCTGGGTGATGGTGTAGAACCCATTTTCCTTGGCATTTGTTGAGCTGTATGCCAACCCCACTACGTAGCCGCTGAAATCCCTGGATGCGCTCAGCTTGTAGTCTGAGTAGGTCGCGGAAGTTCCGGCTGCTTCAAGCGCGTCTGCAGATGTTCCCTTATAGGTTTGCTTGCCATAGTGCGCACCCAGCGTAACGCCAGCATCGGCGATCGAGTAGCTCGCATTCAATTCGACATAGCTGGTGCCGCCGGCGTCGTCCACGCCAAACGTATCGCCCAGGCTATGGGAATATTTAAGCGCTACCCATTTCCAGCCAATAGCGCCATAGACCTCGTCGGTATCGGCTTTAGCGGCACCGGCAGCCATAGCGCTGGGATACACGCCGGGATAGTTGTAGCGCAGGTAACCCACGTCATAGCTGAAGTCACCGGCAAAGCCGCCCTTGAATCCCGCATAGGTATCCAGCTCCAGGCTGGCACTACTGGCGCCCAGTCCAGCCAACCAGCTCACGTTTGAACCCCACAATCCCGCGTAAAAGCCGCTGGCATGCGCGTAATCGAAACCGCCTTGCAGGGCTGGCTTGCCGCCGGTTTGCGAAATGCCGCGATACAGATAATTGCTGACCAGCCCAATGTTCGAGGTAACGGTATGTTCTGGGGCATCCGCCGCCATCGCAACGCCAGGGACTGCCAAGGCTGCCAGGATCAAAGACTTCAACAAATTGCTTTTCTTCATGATGCATTCCTTTATGGTTAGTTAACAGGCGGGATGAGTGAGTCCGCTTGCATCAAACAGCAGCATCCGTGCCAAAGATGCTTATTGTTATTAAACAATGAATTAATAAGCCATGCCGGTTGCTGCAGGAAACCTGCGCACCAATTGCAGGCATGCCAGCAAGTTAACGCACTGCTTGGGTGCATTCATCCGGGCTGGGGGAATTTTGTTACACTGGCCAACATTGCATATCATCAGGAGTGTCGTCATGTTGAACGCTAAATTCTTTGAGGATCTTTCCGCCAAGTTGAGTGCGGCGGCCAACAGCGGACCTGCCAGGGACATCGAAAAGAATATGCGCGCTTTGCTGGCGCAGGGTTTTGCCAAGCTCGACCTGGTGACACGCGATGAGTTTGATGTGCAAGCGCAAGTGTTAGCTCGCACGCGGGAAAAGCTGACCGCATTGGAAGCGCGGGTTGCGGAACTGGAAGCGCAACGCAACACGGCAGCGAAATAGCATGAGCCGGCGTAGCGTGCGCTATGCGCACGACACAGTCAAAAACGTGCGCACAGCGCACGCTACCGTCGCAGGCTTGATTATGTCGAGCCATGCGCGAAATTTTCAATCAACTGGATTCCCGCCTACGCGGGAATGACAAGCGTATGAGTCTTGCGGTTCTCTACAGCCGCGCGCTCTCCGGCATGGAGGCGGCGCTGGTCACCGTCGAGGTGCACATCGCCAACGGCCTGCCCAACTTCACGATCGTGGGGCTGCCGGAAACCGAAGTTAAAGAAAGCAAAGACCGCGTGCGCGCCGCATTGCAGAATTGCGGCTTCGATTTTCCCGCCCGGCGCATCACCGTCAATCTCGCCCCCGCCGATCTGCCCAAGGAAAGCGGGCGGTTCGATCTGCCCATCGCACTCGGCATACTTGCCGCGACCGGACAGATCCCTTCGGAAAAACTTGCCAACTATGAATATGCCGGCGAACTCGCGCTGACCGGTGAATTGCGTGCTATACGCGGCGCGCTGGCGATGACTTATCGCGCAGTGAGCAGCGGGCGCGCCTTCATCCTGCCGCGAGCGAATGCCGCCGAGGCCGCACTGGTGGAAGATGCGATCGTGTATCCGGCGCAAACGCTGTTGCAGGTGGCGGCGCATCTCGCGGGGCGTGAAAAAATCGCGCCCCATGCCTGCCAGCCGCAAACCATAAAACCGCACTACCCGGATATGCGCGAAGTGAAGGGGCAGGCACAGGTCAAACGCGCGCTGGAAATCGCCGCCGCCGGCGGGCACAGCGTGCTGATGATGGGCCCGCCCGGAACCGGGAAATCCATGCTGGCGGCACGTTTCCCCGGCATCCTGCCGCAAATGTCCGAAGCCGAAGCGTTGCAGAGTGCGGCGCTGCAATCACTGGACGGCGGCTTCGACGTGACGAAATGGAAAACGCGCCCGTATCGCGCACCGCACCACACCGCCTCCGGCGTGGCGCTGGTCGGCGGCGGCAGCAACCCGCGTCCCGGCGAAATCTCGATGGCTTTGCACGGCGTGCTGTTTCTCGATGAGCTGCCGGAATTCGACCGCAGTGTCCTGGAAGTTTTGCGGGAACCGATGGAGTCGGGGCGCATTACCATTTCGCGCGCCGCGCGCCGCGCCGATTTTCCCGCGCAATTCCAGCTCATCGCGGCGATGAATCCCTGCCCGTGCGGCTACCACGGCCACTACAACGGCAAGTGCCGCTGCACGCCCGACCAGATATTACGTTACCGCAGCAAGATCTCCGGTCCGCTGCTGGACCGCATCGACATCCAGATCGAAGTGCCCGCCGTGCCGCAGGACGACTTGCTCAACAAGGGAGATGGCGAAGCCAGCGCCGATCTGCAAGCACGCGTCGAGATCGCAAGGCAACGTCAGGTCGCGCGACAGGACAAAGCCAATGCACAACTGTCCGTCACCGAAATCGATGACCTGTGCACGCCCGATGCGCAAGGTATCGCGCTGCTGCAGCAAGCGCTCAGCCGCCTCAACCTCTCGGCACGCGCTTATCACCGCGTGCTGAAAGTGGCGCGCACTATCGCCGATCTGGAAGGGGTCAATGACATCACCACCCGGCATATCGCCGAGGCGGTGCAGTACCGGCGCTTGAATCTATAGCCGGGGAAAACATTTGTCCACGAAAAACACGAAAGGCACGAAATAGGGCACTGCGATATGGGCACCTCTAATAATTCGTCACACCGGCCCTTCGGCGGGCTCAGGATAAACTGACTTACAGTCAGGCCGGTGTCCGGCCTATTGAGTTGGGGTTCGCAGGGATGGGCGGTTTCTTGCCCAACTCGCAAAATACTGGATTCCAGCCTTCGCCGGAATGACGAAATCTGAATTTTTAGAGGTGCCCATATGTGATTTGTTTCGTGCCTTTCGTGTCTTTCGTGGATCAATCGCCGTTAAAGATCAGCGGCGGCTGGCCATATCAATGATCGCTTTCTGCAACTCCTGCTTCAGAACTGCGTCAGCCTGGCTCAAGGCGCGCCTGGCCGCGCTTTCCCTGTCCGGGGCGTTGCTCTTGACGTTCCAGCGCCGGGTGCCGCGCACGCGGTTGGTGGCCGTTTCCGACAGTGTGACTTCCAGAACCCCGCGCTGCCAGTACCAGCCTTCCTGAAAGCCCAGGTCAGTCAGTTCCATCTTCGCCTGCAACACAAAATCCGGATTCTGGCCGGTCTCGATCATGAATCCGGCTTTGGCCAGCGCGCCGGCCACCACTTCCGCCAGGCCATGGGCTGAACCGGGAGCTACCTGCGATGCGATCCGCACCCGCTTCAACAGGCCGTCCAGATCGCTTTCAAGTTTCGCGATATTCCATTGCGGCTCTGTGCCGCGTCCGGTGATATCCACCACTTGCAGGGATTTCTGCAATGACGCGCGTTCCTGCTGGGATTCTATGGCCAGGCTGGCTGCGGCTATTTTCAGGAACAAGTCGGTGTTGTTGCGCGACTGCTCGATATGCTTGCCGGTGGCTTCATCCAGCTGGCTGATCTGCTGGCGCAGGCTGGCTGCGGTCTGCAATCGCGGCAATACTGCCAGCGCATGATGATTTTCTGAAACGGGATCCTGCCACATTTCCGCTATCTGTATCCCGCGTATGATCTGCCCGGTGCGTGTGGTGATGCGGCGCGAAACCTGCCCTTCATACTGCCCCGGCCCGGCGGGATCGGTCTTGAATTTCTGCACATCCTCGCTTTCCGAAGTTACCGCCACCTGAAATATCTTGGCCAGGTCGGCACGGGCGCGATCCCTGGCCTCTTCCTGTGTCGCCGCCTGTCCGCGTCCGGTCAGGTATTGCGCGCTGCCGTATTTGGCGCTGCCGCCGGCGACCCAGTCTGGCGTGACAGCCGGCTGGCTGGCGCAGCCGGACAGGAGCGAGAACAGGAGCCATGAAACAATAAAGGCTTTGTCAAAGGCAGAGAATTTCATTTTCTTCCCCTTGTGGTCGGATTAACAGGCACCCAGTGCTGGGTCAGGTAGGTCTTGCGCGCTTTACGGATGAGCACTTGCGGAAACACCTGGGTCGAGATCACATGTTCATCCGCGCCCAGCAAGTCGACAGTCAAATCATAGCTGCCCGGCGGCAGGGAAAGCCTGGCCAACTGGACATTGGCGGGCAAAGTCAGCCAGCTGCGGGTGTCGGCGCGCTCGGTGGCCGCTGCCGCCACCCGCACGATGAGCGAGCCGAGCAATGCTGCGGCAGGATCGCTGTCCCTGTTGTTTCCGGCTTTATCCACGGACTTTTGTATCGCGCCCTTGGCTACTGCGCGGGCGATCGAACGCGCGGTGATGGCCGTCATGCGCGAGTCCAGGCTGGCGCGGGCGATTGCGTCAATGTCTTCCATCATCCGGGTGGAGGCCTGTTTTCCTGAAACGCTGACGCGGGCGCTCATCACATTATTGGGCCGTGACTCGTAATAGGGCAGCGCGATGTTGACCAGCACGGGCATTGCAGGTTTCTCCTGGGTGTGAGGCCTGGATCCGCTCGTCCTGGATGTGCTTACTGCGGCCACGGGTGGCGGCACCCACATGCCGATGGCCTTCTCGCGCTTGATCGGCGCCAGGCCATTGTTCAGGATGAAGACCAGTTCGCCTTCCTGTCCCGATATATGGCCGTCTTCCTGCTGGGGCTCGATGCCGAATTCTTTCCTGTATCGGGACGCCTCATCCTTCAGCCCCTGCCGTTGCGCAAGCCGCAGCAGGTCATGCTTGAGCATGTCCGGCATCGCCAGCCCATAATTGACCTGGTACTTGTTGTAGGCCTCGTAGGCCTTGCGGTAAGCGATCATGGCATCACTCCATTCGCCCAGTTCTTCGTAGATCAGGCCGGTAAGATAACGCGACAGCGCATCTTCGGTGAACTTGCTCTCCGGAATTTTCTCACCGATCTCGCGCAGCTTGATGTCCACTTGCAGCGCTTCGACCCTTGCGTCACCGGATTGTCCGAGTTCCAGGTAATTGAGCGCCATGTAGAGATGCACCAGAACCTGCTCATAATCATCTCCGGCATAACTGACGGTCGCGTCATTGACGATGAACGACAGCGCATTTTCGCTGACGCTGGCGGCGTAGAGCCGTTCCATTTCGGATTTGGCCGCTTCCAGCGCCTGGTTGGAGCCGGCAAAATCGCGCTTCATGCGCAACACCATGCCTTTGTCGAGCAGATACAGCACCCGGCCGGTTCTGAAATCTGCCTGTTTCTCTATGTCTTGCAGGGCAGCGTCGTATTGCCGGGTCGAAAGATTGCGCTCGATTGTGCCAAATGAATCGCTATAGGTGGCGCATCCCGTCAATGCGCCCCCCAATGCAAATGTCACAAACAGCAGAGCAGCGCGGCATGCCATCAATTACTCCGCCTCCAGCAGCCTGTCTGACTTAAAGGAAATCGGCTGCAAATCCGCCTGAGCGGTCCATATCTCACCGCTTTTTTGGTCAATAGAACGACTATTGACCTGCAAAACCGGCAAAACCTGTCCTCGCTCAGCCGAATTTTGCGAGCAGCCGCTGCGCGGCTTGCCTGCTTGACCTTTTGCGCTTCGATTCTTCAAGTCAGACAGGCTGCCAGCTTCCTAAAATTTCAGGTTGCTGCGCTCCACCAGTTTCTTGATCTTTTTCTGGCCGACCCAGACCTTGCGGTTGTCTGCCAGGCTGATCAGCGTCAGATCCACCTGGTAGAAACGCAATTGCGTTTTGCCGGAGGCATCGATGATGGTGTTGATGGTTCCCTTCAGCATGAAATCGGCGCCTTTCTCCTGACCCATCTGCTTGCGGGTGGCCTCGCTGGCGTGGAGGTCCTGATCCTTGCGCTCGCCGCGGATTTCCTGGCGCTCTGTCGAAGAAGCGACGAATTGCACCTTGCCGGAATTAATCAGGGCGCGCTCCATGTCGGCGACAAAGGTGTTGACGTTGATATGCTCGTGGCTCAGGTTGTTCACTTCACCCACGATCACCGCAGGTTGCCGGCTTTTTTCCCGGGTGAATTCGCCAAACCAGGGGCGATCCAGCACATCCCTGATCATCTCTTCCGAGACCTGCTGTGAATCGGTGTCGTTCCAGGCGCCGCTCAGGTCTTTCACCTCACCTGCATCCATGCGCGTTACCGAGGTGGAACAACCGGTGGCGATCAACATCAGCGCCAGCAACGCTGGCAGGCTTTTATTATGAAATGTCCAGTTCATTATTCTTTCCCCTTGGATATACGGTCAAATATATTGTCAGCATTGTTTCCGATGTAGCGCCTCAGATCATCGTTCATATCCTGCGTCCCGGCCAATGTGCTTTTTATGTGTTTCATATCCAGCTCGGCGATGGAATAAATGATGTTGGTTTTGGGATCGCGCCAGTTGCCGATGATTCTGGCCCCGGTCAGGTTGACCTTGGTCAGCGCCTTGATCTGGCGCGACACGGCTTCCTCGGCAACGTTGGCGCTGCCTGCCTTGGCGGAAGACATGTAATCGCTGGTAACCACATCCATGTAGGACGACAATATCTTCGCCACTTCTGCCCGTGCCCGGTCGTCGGCTATGGATCTTTGCAGCGCCATGTCATTCATTGGAGAAGCCGAGCCCACGCCATGAAACAGGCGGCCATCCTTGTTGTTGAGGATATTGGTGCCCTCATTGACCCAGTCCGGAGCGCCCTTGATGCCCAGGTCGCTTTCCACTTTGGTCTTGCTGGAGCAGGCCGAGAACGACACCGCCACCAGCGCCATGAACAACAGTTTTGCGATGACATGGAATTTCTTCATGATTTTCTCCTGATGTTAGGGAAAACGGTTTGGGGTTGTTTGCATTGGAATGACTCGTGAACCTGCTACAAGTTCATCATATTTGAAATGACCATGCACCGCAATGTGCGGCGACAGGCATTCTGCTAGGAGAACCAGCGCAGCACAGCCGCCGAACTCAGCGCCAGCACACCTAGCCCGCACAAGGCAAGCCAGGAATATCGGCGGGCCAGCTCCGGGAGATGGGCGAACAACAACCGCACCGCCAGTATAAAACCGAGCGCTGAACAAATCACTTTCACCCTGAGCGCGGCTACGGCGATGCCGTGTATATCGGGAAACTTTGCATAGTAGTAATAGCTGATCGCGCCGAATGCCGCGCCGCTCACCGCCTGGACCAGCCAGCCGGCGAGCACAAGCCAGACAAGCCGGCGCTGCGCTTCGGTCTCACGCCACGCGAGCGCGCAAGCCGCGCCACCCACCACCGCCACCGCCCCGAAGTTGTGAACGATCTGTGCGGCAGCGTAGGCAAGGTTTTGCCAGTCCATCGCTACTCCGTCGTGACTTTGACACAGCGCTCCACACCGATGGGCGTGTGGTTCTTGTTGACAATCTTGATGCAAATCTCATGTTTACCCGGCGCCAGGGTTCCAAGCGGGTGGCTGCCCTTCATCTGGCGCAGCAGGGCGGTCTCTTCGCCATCCACGTAAACATGCATATGATCCCCTGCACCGCCGGGAGTGATGTTGTAGAAAAGTCTGTGTTGCTCCATGGCATCGAGTTTGGCCCCGTTCACGGGCGAACTGATTTCGATTTTTGATTCGGCTGCCACAGCCAGCGGTGCTGCAAAGCCTGTGAATACAAGTACCAGCATGGACAAATTGCGCATGATTTTCTCCTTGAAATATGATGGACGAACACAATGACCAAAGCAGGCACATTGTGTCGCATATGGTAACCCTCCGCCACAAACTATCAAGCCCAAACTGCAATGCACCGTCAGTCCCGCATGGTAAAATCCGCGCTCATTTAAATGGCAGCATCCTAATGAACCGCACGCCCCACCCGATAGAAAATCTGCTGCAACAGCGCATCCTGATCCTGGACGGCGCCATGGGCACCATGATCCAGCGCTACAAGCTGACCGAGGAACACTATCGCGGCGCGGTGGCGTATGGCCCGGTATACCCATCATGCGCCACTGGGCCACGCCAGGATTTCTCGGCGCATCCGCATGACCTGAAAGGCAATAACGATCTGCTGCTGCTGACCCAGCCGCAGATTATTTCGGCCATCCATCGCGAATATCTGGAAGCGGGCGCGGACATTCTCGAGACCTGCACCTTCAACGCCAACTCGATTTCGATGGCGGATTACCGTCTGGAGCATGTGGTATATGAGTTGAACGTCGCAGGCGCCCGGCTGGCGCGCGGGCTGTGCGACGAATATTCCACGCCGGACAAGCCGCGCTTCGTGGCAGGCGTGCTGGGGCCTACCGGGCGCACCGCCTCGATTTCGCCGGACGTGAACGACCCCGGCGCGCGCAACGTGACCTTTGACGAACTGGTGGAAAGCTATACCGAAGCGGTGCGCGGACTGCTGGATGGCGGCGCTGACCTGCTGATGGTGGAAACCATTTTCGATACGCTGAACGCAAAGGCCGCGCTGTTCGCCATCGATGAAGTTTTCACTGAACGTGAACAGGCTGAACGAAAGCGGGAAGAAGCGTCGCGAGCAGGCACGGATGCAAGGCGCACCGGAGCAAACAACGAGACATACCATTCAGGTAGGCGAGGCGTGAGCGAGGATGCAACGCAGCAGCCGGGTCGCGCAGTAGCTTATTCCCGCTTTCGTGTGCCGATCATGATTTCCGGCACCATCACCGATGCGTCCGGGCGCACCCTGTCTGGCCAGACGACCGAGGCGTTCTGGAATTCGCTGAGCCACGTCCGGCCGCTTTCCATCGGCCTGAACTGCGCGCTGGGTGCAGAAATGATGCGCCCCTACATCGAAGAATTATCGAACGTCGCCACGACTTACATCAGCGCGCATCCGAACGCAGGCCTGCCTAATCCGCTGTCGGAAACCGGCTATGACGAAACGCCGGAGACCACCGCACGGCTGGTGAAGGAATTCGCCACCAGCGGCTTTTTGAACATCGCGGGCGGCTGCTGCGGCACGTCGCCCGCGCACATCAAGGCGATTGCCGAGGCGCTGAAAGATGTGCCGCCGCGCCGTATTCCGCAACTGGAAAAGAAGTGCCGCCTGTCCGGGCTGGAGCCGTTCAACATCGGCGACGACTCGCTGTTCGTGAACGTGGGCGAGCGCACCAACGTCACCGGCTCCAAGCTGTTTGCGCGGCTGATCATCGGCGGCGAGTATGCCGAAGCAGTCGACGTAGCGCGCAAGCAGGTGGAAAACGGCGCGCAGGTGATCGACATCAACATGGACGAGGCGATGCTGGATTCGCAGGCCGCCATGGTGAAATACCTCAACCTGATCGCATCTGAGCCGGACATCTCGCGCGTGCCACTGATGATCGACTCGTCCAAGTGGGCGGTGATCGAGGCCGGGCTGAAATGCGTGCAAGGCAAGGCCATCGTCAACTCCATCAGCATGAAGGAAGGCGAGGCGGAGTTCATTAAGCATGCCACGCTGGTGCGCCGCTATGGCGCGGCTGCGGTGGTGATGGCGTTCGATGAACAGGGCCAGGCCGACACCTACCAGCGCAAGACCGAAATATGCAAGCGCAGCTACGACATTCTGGTGAACCGGGTCGGCTTCCCGCCGGAAGACATCATTTTCGATCCGAACATTTTCGCCATCGCTACCGGCATCGAAGAACACAACAACTATGCGGTGGACTTCATCGAGGCTACGCAATGGATCAGGAACAACCTGCCTTACGCCAAGGTCAGCGGCGGCGTATCCAACGTTTCGTTTTCGTTCCGCGGCAACGAGCCGGTGCGCGAGGCGATCCACACCGTGTTCCTGTACCACGCGGTGCAGGCGGGGCTGAACATGGGCATCGTCAATGCCGGGCAGCTTGGCGTGTACGAAGAGATTCCGCGTGATCTGCGCGCTGCGGTGGAAGACGTGGTGCTGAACCGTCGTCCCGACGCAGGCGAGCGCCTGGTGGCGCTGGCAGAAAATGTGAAGGGCGGCGGCAAGGTTCAGGTGGAAGACCTGGCATGGCGCAGTGGCACGGTGCAGGAACGCTTGACCCACGCGCTGGTGCGCGGCATCACCACTTACGTTGTTGAAGACACCGAAGAAGCGCGCCTGCAGGCGACATACCCGGTCGAGGTAATCGAAGGCCCGCTGATGACCGGCATGAACGTGGTCGGCGACCTGTTCGGCGCGGGTAAGATGTTCCTGCCGCAGGTGGTGAAATCCGCGCGCGTAATGAAGCAGGCCGTGGCGCATCTGGTGCCTTACATCGAAGCCGAGAAATTGCGCTCCGGCGACAACAAGCCCAAGGGCAAGATCGTGATGGCGACCGTCAAGGGCGACGTGCACGACATCGGCAAGAATATCGTGACGGTGGTGCTGCAATGCAACAATTTCGAGGTCATCAACATGGGCGTGATGGTGCCGTGCCAGCAGATTCTGGACACGGCGCGCGAACACAACGCCGACATCATCGGACTGTCCGGGCTGATCACGCCCTCGCTGGAAGAAATGGCGCATGTGGCGAAGGAGATGGAACGCCAGGGCTTCATCATCCCGCTGATGATCGGCGGCGCCACCACATCGCGCATGCACACCGCCGTGAAGATAGCGCCGAACTACGCCAGCGGCACCACGGTGTATGTCACCGACGCCTCGCGCGCGGTGGGGGTGTGCAGCAATTTGCTCAGTAGCACTCTGCACGACGAATATGCCGCGAGCATCAAGTCAGACTATGCGACGGCGCGTGAACAGCATGAAAGCAGGAAGGGCAAGGCGGTATACGTCACGCTGGAAGAAGCGCGGGCGCGTGGAGTAAAAACAAATTGGATCAATTACACCCCGCCAAAACCTCATCTGCTGGGTGTCCACAGATTCGAAGCTTATCCGCTCGACAAAATCGCCGAATACATAGACTGGACGCCGTTCTTCCACGCATGGGAACTGTCCGGGCGCTACCCGAGTATCCTGCAGGACGAAGTGATGGGAGAGGAAGCGCGCAAACTGTTTGCCGACGCGCAGGCCATGCTGAAGAAAATCATCAAGGAAAAATGGCTCACCGCGAATGCGGTATTCGGGCTGTTCCCCGCCAATACAGTCAACAATGACGATATCGAGATTTACACCGGTGAATCGCGCAGCAGAGTGGCGATGACCTGGCACAACCTGCGCCAGCAGTCCAAAAAACCGGCGGACATCCCGAACTACTGCCTTGCCGATTTCATCGCTCCCAGGGAAACCGGAGTGGCGGATTACATCGGCGCCTTCGCCGCCACGGCCGGCATCGGTATCGGCGCACGCGTCGCGGAATTCGAGAAACAGAACGACGACTACAGCGCCATTCTGCTCAAATCACTGGCCGACCGCCTGGCCGAAGCTTTTGCTGAATTGCTTCATGCGCGCGTGCGGCGAGAATTCTGGGGTTATGCGGCGAATGAAAGTTTGAGCAACGACGCGCTGATCGCCGAGAAATATCGCGGTATCCGCCCCGCGCCCGGCTATCCCGCCTGTCCCGATCACACCGGGAAAGGCCCTCTGTTCGAGTTGTTGCAAGCCCCGCTCAACGCGGGCATCACCATCACCGAAAACTACGCCATGCTGCCCACCGCAGCGGTGAGCGGTTTCTATTTCTCGCACCCGCAGGCAAAATACTTTGCTGTCGGCAAAGTGGACAAGGATCAGGTTGCAGACTATGCAAAGCGCAAGCACTGGACACTGGAAGAAGCGGAGCGTTGGCTGGCGCCAGTCTTAAGCTATTGATAATCGGGAAAGCAGTTAACGCACCCTGTTTTTCCCGCCGGCTTTGTTGTCTGCCGGTTTTTTAATCAACCAGCTGTTCTGAACAAACCGCAATCAAAATGGATAAGTTAAACTATCAACCTTGCTGGGGATGCAAATGATGGGCCGCATCCGGTTTTACCCAATGGCCTTGCTGTTGCCGGAAGGGATTTTTTCAACCACGGTCTGCCGGAAACAGGCCACAACACAAAAAAGGAATAAGCAGCATGACTGAACTGATCAAAACCGATAACAAACTGGGCGATGGCGCGCTGGCAACAGCCGGCCATAGCGTGTCGGTGCATTACACCGGCTGGCTATATGATGCAACCGCGCCTGACCATCACGGCGCAAAATTCGACAGTTCGCGCGATCGCAAAGACCCTTTCATATTTCCGCTCGGCGCAGGCCGGGTGATCAAGGGTTGGGATCAGGGTGTTGAGGGCATGAAAGTCGGCGGACAGCGCACACTGATCATTCCGGCGCATCTTGGCTATGGCGCACGCGGCGCGGGCGGGGCGATCCCGCCGAATGCGACGCTGGTGTTTGACGTTGAATTGCTGGGCGTGAATTAATTCCGCCCACATAGCGCATCTTACAACTGAAATTTATTTCAAAGGAGCATTACAAATGATGAAACGCACCCTGTTTTTTCCACTGGCATTGCTGCTGATTGCCGGCATTTTTTCAGCCACAGCCTATGCCGAAAAAGCCGTTACAAAAAAGGAATCAATTGACATAACCAAGCTGAATAAAATCGACAAAAAACCTGGTAAGGGCGCGCAGGCCGCCCCAGGGCATGAAGTGTCCGTTCATTACACTGGCTGGCTGTACGATGAGGCTGCCGCCGATCACAAGGGCAAAAAGTTCGACAGCTCGCGCGACCGTGGGCAGCCGTTCGACTTTCCACTTGGCGCGAGGGTGGTTATCGATGGATGGGAGCAAGGGGTTGCAGGCATGAAGATAGGCGGGCAGCGCACGCTGATTATTCCTGCAAATCTCGGCTATGGCTCACGCGGTTCGCCGGGGGTGATTCCGCCGAACGCGACGCTGGTTTTTGATGTCGAGTTGCTGGGTGTCCGCTAACGGCATGTTGCAAAACTTCTGCACTTTCCGGAACTGTGTTGCCCAAGGATTCGGAACGCTCATTTACTGCTGTGTAAACCCCGCTTCTTCAGCTTTTCGCGCCTTGTTCCAGCTTCGCTCGCTACGATTTTCAACAGGCTGTTCAACGGCCTGCTGAAAAAACATAGATGGGGCTGATTTCTCATCCACTGCTGGTCACGGCGCTAATGCTCGCCGTCTCTAATCTGTTCATGACGTTTGCCTGGTACGGGCATCTGAAGAATCTGGCGGCCTCGCCGTGGTATATCGCCGCGCTGGTGAGCTGGGGCATTGCGCTGTTTGAGTATCTGATCCAGGTTCCGGCAAACCGCATCGGCTACAGCGAGCTCAGCCTCGGACAGTTGAAGATATTGCAGGAGGTCATCACGCTGTCGGTGTTCGTACCTTTCGCGGTGCTGTATATGAACCAGCCGTTGAGAATGGATTATCTGTATGCGGCGCTGTGCCTGATGGGCGCGGTGTATTTTATTTTCAGGACGTAAACTTTCCCTCACCCGCCCTTCCGGGCACCCTCTCCCGCTTGCGGGAGAGGGGATGGGGAGAGGGGTGATTAAAACAGGGCAGGCAATGCACATCCACATCCTCGGCATCTGCGGCACCTTCATGGGCGGTATTGCGGCGCTCGCCAAGCAAGCGGGACACCGCGTCACCGGCTGCGATGCCAACGTCTATCCGCCGATGAGCACGCAGCTGGAAGCACAGGGCATCGAATTGATCGAGGGCTTCGGGGCTGAACAGATCGAGCTCAAGCCGGATGTATTCGTCATCGGCAACGTGGTGTCGCGCGGCAATCCGCTGATGGAAGAGATACTCAACCGCAATTTGCCTTACATCTCCGGCCCGCAATGGCTGGCGGATAATCTGCTGCGCGATAAGTGGGTGTTGGGTGTTGCAGGCACGCATGGCAAGACGACTACCAGTGCGATGCTGGCATGGATACTGGAATATGCCGGGCTGAAACCGGGCTTCCTGATCGGCGGAGTGCCGCAGAATTTCGGCATTTCCGCGCGCCTGGGTTCTCCCCCCTCTCCCCACGAGGGAGGGGCTGGGGGTGGGGGAGGCTTTTTCGTCATCGAGGCCGACGAATATGACACCGCGTTTTTCGACAAGCGTTCCAAATTTATGCATTATCACCCGCGCACTGCGATCCTGAACAACCTCGAATTCGACCATGCCGATATCTTTGCCGATCTCGCTGCGATAGAAACCCAGTTCCATCACCTGGTGCGCACCATTCCCGGCAACGGCCTGATTGTCAGCAATGGCCGCGAGGATTCATTGCAACGCGTGCTCAAGCGCGGCTGCTGGACGCCGGTGGAACGTTTTGGCGCCGATGATGGCTGGCAAATGGATGGCGGCAATCTGGTAACCCTGCATGGTGAAGCACAGGGCGCGTTGCATTGGGATCTGCTCGGCGAACATAACCGCCAGAACGCGCTCGCCGCGCTCGCCGCCGCGCGCCATGCGGGCGTGCCGGTTGCACAGGGACTTGCGGCGTTACGCGAATTCAGGAATGTGAAGCGGCGCATGGAAGTGCGGGGCGTGGTAAATGGTATTACCGTTTACGACGACTTCGCCCACCATCCCACCGCCATCGCGACCACCCTGGGCGGTTTGCGCAGCAAGGCCGGGAAGGAACGCATATTGGCGGTATTGGAGCCACGTTCCAACACCATGAAGCTCGGCGTTATGAAAGACGCCTTGCCGGGAAGCCTGAAAGACGCAGATATGGTGTTCTGTTATGCTGGCGGCCTCGGCTGGGATGTGCGCAGCGCGCTGGCTCCACTCGGTGGCAAGGTTACAATCAAGGATGATATTGCTGCGTTAATCAAGCAGATCGCCGCCGTTGCGCGTCATGGTGACCACATTTTAATCATGAGCAACGGTGGCTTCGGTGGAATACACGAAAAATTGCTGGGAATACTCGGAGAAAACAACCGGCTTTAAATACGCATATGGAACCCATCGAAAACAAAGGTGAAAATACGGCCCCTTCGGGAAGCAAGCAGCTTGAGATGCTTATCACTTCCATTGTGGAAGTCACCAAACAGCGCGAGCGGTTTGCGCTTGAAGATTGCTTTAGCCGCATCATCAGCCGGTTGACCGATGCAGAAACCCTGACCATCTATCATTTGCAGCGCAAGGATGACGAGACCTTTGTTGTACCGGTTCTGCACCTGGTTGACGGGGTTAATGTTTCAACCAGGAACGCGAACATCAAGCCGTTTTTTCTTTCCGGTAACAAACCGCTTGCAGATATTCTGCACAAACCTCTCGTGACGGGTGTTTCTGTAACAGTTGTGGAAGCAGGTAAAGAAATGATCCTGCCTTTGCAGGGAGCAAAGGGGGAAGTCTCTGCCTTCTGCAAAATAGAAAATTCCCGTGATGATGCCAGCAATCAGCGAGTGCTGCCGCTGTTATTGGAGTTCTACACGAATTTTCTTTCCCTGATTGAAGATAACGAGCGTGACGCGCTGACCGGGTTGCTGAACCGCAAAACCTTCGATGGACGTATCTCGAAAATACTAACCACCCTGCAAACCCAGCATCAACGCGCTGCCGACAATTCATCAAAGATCAATTTTTGCCTTGCTACCCTGGATATAGATCACTTTAAACACGTCAATGACACGTTCGGGCACATCTATGGGGATGAAGTGCTATTGTTATTTGCAAATTTAATAAAAAAGACTTTCCGTGACGACGATTTGTTATTCCGTTTTGGCGGAGAAGAATTTGTTGTCCTTCTCGCGAATACAGATACCGCGCTCGCTCATCTGGCGCTGGAACGTTTCCGTTCAGCGGTTGAAAGCCATACATTCCCCCAGGTCGGGCAAATAACCGTGAGTATCGGGGTTGCAGTGATCTCGCCGGACGAAATGCCGAGAATTACCATAGATCGCGCCGATCAGGCTTTGTATTTCGCCAAGCAGAACGGACGTAACCAGGTTCGCGTTTACGAAGAATTGGTGGAACAAGGACTGCTGAAAGAACAGGATATCAAGACAGGCGACATAGAATTGTTCTAGAAATTCCGAAGCTGACGATGGATCGGCTCTGAAATTACTCGCTTTGATTGTCCAGGCTGTAGGGCGGGTCACACCCGCCATTGCAACATTCGGTGTTGCGGCGGGTATGACCCGCCCTACACGTCTGCGACGTATGTTTCGTAATTAACAGGTCGTGATACTAGAAACACTCAAGTTACCATGAATTGGGTTTGTAATTACTCGCCTTGATTATCCAGGCCCAGTTCCTGTATCTTGCGTGTCAGTGTATTCCGTCCGATACCAAGCAAAGTGGCTGCCTCAATGCGGCGTCCGTTGGTATGTTGCAAAGCCTGCCCGATCAATGTCCGTTCAAACTGCATGGCCAGCGTTTCCATGATGCGCTCATCGCCGCGTTGCAGAGCAATATCTGCCTGCTGAGCCAGAGCCGTTTTCCAATCACCGATGCCTCCCCCGCGCGCTGCTGATTCGCCTTGCCACTCCGCCGGCAGATCGGCAATCTCCACTACCTGCGAGGGGATCATTACTGTCAGCCAATGACAGAGGTTTTCCAGTTGCCGGACGTTACCGGGAAATTCCTGCTTGCCGAGATGTTGCAAGACTGCATCGCTGAATTGTTTGGGCTCGACAGCCAATTCCCGCGCGCTCTTTTGCAGAAAATACTTTGCCAGCAACGGTATATCCTCTCTCCGTTCGCGCAATGGCGGCAGGCGAATTCGTATCACGTTCAGGCGATGGAACAGGTCTTCGCGAAATAACCCCTGTTTGACCCGCTCATCAAGGTTCTGGTGCGTGGCAGTGATGATACGCACGTTGGCTTTTATCGGCTGATGTCCGCCTACGCGGTAAAAATTTCCATCGGACAATACGCGCAGCAGACGGGTTTGCAGATCGGCTGGCATATCCCCGATCTCGTCCAGAAACAACGTGCCGCCCTCGGCTTGCTCAAAACGGCCATGTCTCGTCGCAGCGGCGCCGGTGAAAGCGCCCCGCTCATGGCCGAATAATTCCGATTCGAGCAAATCCTTGGGAATCGCTGCGGTATTGATGGCGATGAAAGGCTTGCCGGCGCGCGGACTGTGGCGATGCAGGGCGCGTGCGACGAGCTCCTTGCCGGTGCCCGATTCGCCGTTGATCAGCACAGTCGCATGCGATTGGGACAACCTGCCGATGGCACGGAATACCTCCTGCATTGCGGGAGCCTGGCCGAGTATGTCAGCGGCAATTTCCAATTGCGCTGTTTCGCCTGATTTGCGGCGGCTTTGCTCAAGCGCGCGCCGGATCAATTCTATCGCATGGTTGATATCGAACGGCTTGGGCAGGTATTCAAACGCTCCGCCCTGGAACGAAGAGACGGCGCTTTCCAGGTCGGAGTATGCGGTCATGATGATGACCGGTATGAGCGGATGACGCTGGCGCAACGCCTGCAAAAAATCCAGCCCGGAACTGCCGGGCATGCGTATATCGCTGACAACGACTTGCGGCACATCATGGCTTAATGAGCGCATCGCATCATCCGCCGAGGCAAAGCTTTTGAACTCGATGTTTTCGCGGGTCAGCGACTTCTCCAGCACCCAGCGTATCGAACGGTCGTCATCAATAATCCAGACAGGTTTCATATTGTGCCACTCACATTCAGTTCATTGTACGGGAAGCAGCACGGTGAAGCAGGTGCGTCCCGGCTCGCTGTCAAATTCTATCGTGCCGTGATGCTGGCTGACGAAATCCTGCGCCAGCGTCAGCCCAAGCCCGTGGCCATCCGCGCGCCCGGACACCAGGGGATAAAAGATTTTGTCCTGTAATTCCGGCGGGATGCCGGGGCCGTTATCAATAACCTGCACCATTACCGCCAATGGGTAGCGGCGCTTGATCAGCGTCACCTTGCGCGCGACGCGGGTGCGCAATACGATCAGCCCCTTTCCCTGCAACGCCTGCGCAGCATTCCGCACAACATTGAGCATGACTTGTATCAACTGTTCTTTATCGCCGACCAGCGCGGGCAGGCTGATGTCATAGTCCCGTTTGATCGTTAAGCCCTCCGGCATTTCCGCCAGCACCACGCTTCGTACCCGCTCCAGCACTTCATGGATATTAAGCGCGCTGTAGTGCGAGGCATTTTGCGGCGCGAGCAAATTCTCCATCAAGGAACGCAGCCGGTCAGCCTCCTGCACGATGACCTGGGTATACTCGCGCAAGGCCGGTCTTTCCAGTTCCTGTTCGAGCAATTGTGCAGCGCCGCGTATCCCGCCCAGCGGATTCTTGATTTCATGCGCAAGATTGCGCAGCAGCAGCCGGCTGGCCTGAGTCTGGTCGAGCATTTGCTCTTCCCGTGCCAGTTTAAGCGGCCTGCCCATGGGGTGAAATTCCAGCAGCAAGTATCGTTCGCCAAGTTGCAACGGGGTAGCAGCGCAACGCAGCTGCAATTTCCCGTGAGCATGGGTGCCAAGCGCAAGACTGTGCTCAATATAGGTTGCATGGTTGAGCACTGCCTGCTTCATGGCGCCGGCCAATTGTTCAGTGTGCGTGAATACTTGCTGCAAGGGGTGTCCCATCAGGTTTTTGCCGCTCACGTCGAACAAATCTTCCGCCGCCGGATTGAGATAGACGATGCGAGACTCATCATCCAGCAGGATGACAGCCGTCGCCAGGTGTTCCAGAGCAAGATTGGTAAGGTCAGGCATATACGTTACTCAGCAGAAAGTATGCCAGACATGACGAGGACTATTTCAGCTTTGACAACTCGGTTCTGAGTGCTTCGATGTTCCTTTGATGTAAACCGACCTCGTCCAGCAGGGGCTTGATCTTCTCTTCGTACTTTGCAACATTGCGGTAGGGTTTGCCATCCTGTCCATGGAAGACTTCAGGGTTTGCTTCGGCCTCCTGCAGTTTCTGTCTGGCTTCCCCAAGCAATTTCTCCTCGGCAGTCAGTTCATTTTGCAGGATCATGAAGCGGGTATCATCGCGGTTTTTCTGTGTTCCGTCATCCACCCTGGGAAAGTTGTCGGGAGCGCGCGCCTTGCCGGGCGGCATCATGGTTGGCAATGGCTCCAGAATTATTTTCTTGCCACCCTTGATCGGCGTGCTGGAATAAGTGACGTGTCCGTCTGCGTCAACAGCCTTGTATATCTCGGCCTGGGCTAATACCGGAAATACGCACAACAGGGCAAACAAGTGTCGTTTCATGTCGTTTTCCTCGAAGTTACTTTTTAAGTATAGGGCAAGCAACCAACGCAGACAAACTTTGCACTCAAAAAAAACGGGGCACAAGCCCCGTTCTTTCCGCTGTCCGGACAATATTCAAATGCTGTAATACATATCGAATTCGACAGGATGCGTAGTCATGCGGAAGCGCGTCACTTCCTCCATCTTCAGGTCGATATAGGCATTGATGAAGTCGTTGGAAAACACGCCGCCACGAGTCAGGAACTCGCGATCCTTGTCGAGATAGCCCAGCGCCTGATCGAGGCTGGAACACACGGTCGGTATCTTTGCATCTTCTTCCGGTGGCAGGTCGTACAGGTTTTTGTCAGCCGGATCTCCCGGGTGGATCTTGTTCTGCACACCGTCCAGGCCCGCCATCATCAACGCGGTAAACGCCAGATAAGGGTTCGCCGTCGGATCGGGGAAACGGGTTTCGATACGGCGCGCCTTGTCGGATTGCACATGAGGAATACGGATCGACGCGGAGCGGTTGCGTGCCGAATAAGCCAGCTTCACCGGCGCCTCAAAGCCTGGAACCAGCCGCTTGTATGAATTGGTTCCGGGGTTGGTGATCGCGTTCAGCGCGCGCGCATGCTTGATGATGCCGCCGATATAGTACAGAGCGAACTCGGACAGGCCGGCATAACCGTTGCCGGCAAACAGATTTTTGCCGTCTTTCCATATCGATTGGTGCACATGCATGCCGGAGCCATTATCTCCGACGATGGGTTTGGGCATGAAGGTCGCTGTCTTGCCGTATTGATGCGCAACGTTGTGCACCACATACTTCAGCGCCTGGGTCCAATCGGCGCGCCTGACCAGCGTGTTGAACAAGGTCCCGATCTCGCATTGCCCCGCCGTCGCCACCTCGTGGTGATGCACTTCAACCGGCACTCCGATGTCTTCCAGCGCCAGACACATCGCTGCGCGGATGTCGTTCAGGCTGTCGACGGGCGGAACCGGGAAGTAACCGCCCTTGACAGTCGGGCGATGGCCGGTGTTACCGCCGTCAAACTTTTCTGCGGAAGACCATGCGGCTTCTTCGGAATTGATCTTGACGAAGCAGCCGGACATGTTCACTTCCCAGTTCACCGAGTCGAATATGAAAAATTCCGGTTCCGGGCCGAAATAGGCAGTGTCACCGAGGCCGGTGGATTTCAGGTAAGCCTCCGCACGCTTTGCGATGGAGCGCGGGTCGCGGTCATAACCTTTGCCGTCGGTTGGCTCCACAACGTCGCAGGTTATCACCATGGTATTTTCGTCCATGAACGGGTCAATATATGCCGTCACCGGATCCGGCATCAGCAACATGTCCGAAGCCTGTATGCCCTTCCAGCCGGCAATTGAGGACCCATCGAACGCATGGCCGTCTTCAAATTTGTCCATCCCCACCACTTTTGCCGGCACGCCTACATGCTGTTCTTTGCCGCGTGTATCAGTAAAACGGAAATCCACGAATTTAACTTCGCGTTCCTTGATCATTTTTATTACATCATTTGCCGACATCGACATAACGCTCTCCCGAAAATATTAAAATTAAACATCTAAACTATAAGCCCGATTCTTGAAACGCAGAAATCGTGCCAGCCCCTTTTGCAAACCCAGCCGCCATTGTGCCATAAGCCCGCCACCCGGCGCACGAAACGTTCGCACCAAAACAGGGCGACCAACAAATATTGCGCACTATTTTTGTGCGGATTTGCAGTGGACATGAATAGTACGAAATACTGCGTCATTGCGTACCTGTTCATCGCAGTGTGCCTGCATCGCTTCTGCCTGTTGCAGGGTAGCCTTGGTCAAATAAATCTCGGCATCCACCTTGCCATCCAGGTAGTGAAACACGACGCGATTATCCTGCAAGTTTGAATCTCCCAGCCGCTCGGCAAGATGTGCCAGCAGAGCGGGGCGGCTGGGCAGATGTGCATTCGGCTTTGCCTGCAGGTCATCCTCAGGATCGATGTGCACCATCACATCCAGCACATAATGTTTATTGAGCACCGCATTGCGCGCAGATTCAGCAATGAAATGCCCCTCCGAAACGCTTATTTTCGGGTCCACTATGACGTGTGCGTCGACCAGTGCATTGTCAGCCATCTTGCGGGTGCGCAGCTCGTGCAAACCGCGCACGCCGTGGGTATTGAGCAGGGTTTGCCGGATCGCCTCGACCTGTTCCGCCTCCAGTCCGGTATCGATCAGCTCTTCCATTGCCTCAAAAGCCAGTTTGCCGCCCATATGCGCGATCATCACGCCCACCACCGCTGCCGCTACCAGATCAAGGAAAGTAAAGCCCAGCAAATTACCTGCCACTCCGACGATGACCACGAGTGAAGACGCAGCGTCCGACCGGGCATGCCATGCATTGGCGACAAGCATCTGCGAACGCACACGCTTGGCCACGGCCAGCATGTAGCGGAACAAACCCTCCTTGGCTAACAAGGCAAACACCGCGATGATGAGAGCTGCGGGGTTTACCGCTTGCATCACCTCCGGATGCTGCAAACGCATCGCGGCCGCTACCAGCAATACCACTCCAAGTCCCGCCAGCAACGCGCCGAGTATAAGTGTGGCCGCAGTTTCAACGCGCGCATGGCCGTAAGGATGATCGGCGTCAGCGCGACGATTGCCGTGGCGATTGGCGAACAACACCAGCATATCCGAGAGCAAATCGGACAGAGAGTGCAGGCCGTCCGCCATCAATGCCTGTGAGTGCGCAAAAAAACCGCCCACGACCTGAAAGAACGTCAGAAACAAATTGATGACGATGCTCACCCAGGTGCTCTTTTGCGCGGCGGCAAAACGCTCAGGATGGACCGGTTCAAACACCCCGATATTGGGCTGTGATTGAAGCTGATGAGTGTGCTTTTTCATCTTAATAAATGACAAGCTCCAATTTGGTTCAGGCTCGTCCGGACTAGGGTTTGATTGGCTGAGCGATCAGCATCAAACGATAGCCGACCGGTCTGAGGTTCGACGTGTTCAGGTGCAAGCTGAGGCTGATTTCATGGTTGGGCTGCAAGCCGGTTTTTTCGTTCGCAGCAGATGGCAAATAATCGGATGGACGAAACATCCGGCGCGCAACCGGTTTGTCCTGCGTGTCGTTGAGCGTAAGTTCCAGGCCGGGGTAGGCTTGAGTGTAAGGAGCGCGGTTGCGCAGCAGGGCATGCAGGGTGACTTGATCCTCGCGCGCCGGATCAGCTTCCAGGCCTGAAGATTCGATGCTGAGCAGGCCGGTTTTTAACGGAAGCGGCACGCTGCATTTGAGTAACCGGCAATAGCCGATAAGCGCGTGCTTCATGGCCGGCACGCGGGCGGCAAGGTCAACACGGAAGAAATAAGCTGCTTGCGCAAGCAGCGCCAGCAGCAATACCAGCGAGGCGATTGCCCAGGGCCATACGCGGCGCCTGGATTTGTATCCGGTATCAACTTCGTCCTGCACAATGGCGACTTGCTCGGCAAGCGTCATGGGTTGAAGAACAGCTATGTCGGAAGGACTGACCTCGGCCGGTTCATCCAGGATCGGCAGCTTGAGTTGCCGGTCGGATTGGTCCGAAACGTAATTAGGGCGGGCATCGAACACCCGCAGACAATGACCGCATCGCACCATACCGTTTGGTGCATCCATCTGCGCATCGGTGACTTTGAAGCGGGTGTCGCAGTGAGGACAGAATGTGGTGCCGGTGCCGGGATAAAAGTTCTTCATACCGCCCATCTTAACGTTTGCGTCCTGACAGGCACGACCAGCCATCCTCGAAAACCGGGGTGCCCATGTCGAACCATTGCTGGTAAATATCCTTCACGTCTTGCGCCTGTTTTTCAAGTATGCCCGACAAAACAATGCGCCCGCCTTGCCGCGTTGCATCCGCCAACAAAGGCGCAAGTATGCGCAACGGGTTGGTCAGGATGTTGGCCACTACCAGGTCATACGGGCGCCCATCTGGATGTTCTTTGGCGCCGCCATGCGGTGCATCATCAGGCAAATAAAACCGCACGTTCTCCACCTGGTTGGCGGCGGCATTGTCGCGGCTGGCCTGCAATGCCTGCGAGTCTACATCAATGCCTGTGGCATGTGCAGCCCCCATCTTGACCGCAGCAATGGCGAGGATGCCCGAACCGCAACCATAGTCCAGCACGGACTCGCCACCCTGCAGGTTGTCATCCAGCCAGCGCAGACACAATCGTGTGGTGGGATGGCTGCCCGTGCCGAACGCCAAACCGGGATCAAGCACGATGTTGATGGCATCCGTATCGATGGGAGCATGCCAGGTCTGCACGATCCATAATCGCGGTGAAATCGCAATCGGCTCGAACTGCGACTGAGTGAGACGCACCCAGTCGTTATCGGCCAAAGTTTCGATACGATGCTCAGGGGTTTGTTCAAGCCCGATGCCGGCAGCAGCTTCGCGCAAGATAGAGATGACATCCATGTCGCTGTCAAACAGGGCGTTGATGCGATTGTGCTGCCACATGCCGGGCGGCATCTCTCCGGGCTCGCCGAATATAGCCCGCTCGTCCGGCGTGTCTGCGTCTGCATCCAGTAAATCCACCGATAGGGCGCCCAATTCAAGCAGGGCATCGCTCAACATTTCAGCGTGCCCGGCATCGGTGTCAACTACAAGAGAAAGCCAGGGCATTTGATTCTATAAAAAGCAGTTGTCCACGAAAGTCACGAAAAACACGAAACGGGCTAAACAGGCATTCCGCCACAAGGCGGAAGTTCAAAAAATTCAAAGGACTTCATGCCGCAAAGTAATATCCAATGGGTGAGTTGCCGAATCCCTGCAACATTTTGTTTTATTTCGTGCCTTTCGTGTTGTTTGTGGACGAATTGCGTTTTTTAGGTTGGTTACCATCATTTAGTCTTGGTGCGTTCAGCCAGCCGTTCTTCCAGATAATGGATATTCGTGCCGCCGCGCATAAAGGCGGCATCCTGCAACAGTTCGCGGTGCAGCGCGATGTTGGTGTCGATGCCCTCTACCGCCATTTCGGACAAAGCGGTGCGCATCCGCGCCATGGCTTGCTCGCGGGTGTCGCCGTAGGCAATGATCTTGCCGATCATCGAGTCATAATGCGGCGGAACGAAATAGTTGTTGTACACATGCGAATCGACGCGTATCCCCGGCCCTCCCGGTGCGTGCCAGGAGGTGATGCGTCCGGGTGAAGGGGTAAATTTGTAAGGGTGCTCGGCGTTGATGCGGCATTCGATGGCATGCCCCCTGAAGTTGATATCGCGCTGTTTGAACGGGAGTTTCTCCCCGGCCGCGATGCGGATCTGCTGCTGCACGATGTCGATGCCGGTGATCATCTCGGTCACGGGATGCTCGACTTGCACGCGGGTGTTCATCTCGATGAAATAGAATTCGCCATTCTCATACAGGAACTCAAATGTCCCGGCGCCGCGATAGCCGATCTTGCGGCAGGCTTCGGCGCAACGCTCGCCGATCCTGTTGCGCAATTTTGCATTAAGTAACGGCGCCGGAGCCTCTTCCAGTATCTTCTGGTGGCGGCGCTGCATCGAGCAATCGCGCTCACCCAGATAGACCGCATTGCCATGCTGGTCTGAAAGAACCTGAAATTCGATATGCCGCGGGTTCTCCAGAAACTTTTCCATGTACACCATGGGATTGTTGAAGGCAGCCTGCGCTTCGGTGCGCGTCATGGTAGCCGCATTCAGCAATGCCGCCTCGGTATGCACCACGCGCATCCCGCGTCCGCCGCCGCCGCCGGCAGCCTTGATGATGACCGGGTAACCGATGCTGCGCGCGATCTTGACGATCTCCGCCGGGTCATCCGGCAGGGCGCCGTCCACTCCGGGCACGCACGGCACGCCGGCCTTGTTCATCGCTTTTTTCGCGCTCACTTTGTCGCCCATCAAACGGATGGTCTCGGCGCGCGGGCCGATAAACACAAACCCGCATTTCTCGACGCGTTCGGAAAAGTCTGCATTTTCGGAAAGGAAGCCATAACCGGGGTGTATGGCCTGCGCATCCGTGACTTCCGCCGCGCTGATGATGGCGGGGATGCTCAGATAGCTGTGTGAAGAAGGCGCCGGGCCGATGCAGACCGATTCGTCCGCCAGCTTCACGTACTTGGCATCGGCGTCCGCCTCGGAGTGCACCACGACGGTTTTAATGCCCATCTCGCGGCAAGCGCGCTGGATGCGGAGAGCAATCTCCCCGCGATTGGCGATCAGGATTTTTTCAAACATGGTGTTGGCTCCGAACTTGGGTTTAGCCAGTAGGGCGGGTTACACCCGCCATTGCAACATTTGGTTTTGCGGCGGGTGTAACCCGCCCTACAAATGCCAGGCATCAGCCAATGACGAATAGAGGTTGGCCGAACTCAACCGGTTGACCGTTCTCTACAAGAATGGCTTTGATGACCCCGCTCTGATCAGCTTCGATCTCATTGAGCAGCTTCATCGCTTCGATGATGCACAGGGTGTCGCCGCTGTTCACCGGCAGCCCTACATCCACAAATGCTGCGGATCCCGGCGAAGCCGAGCGGTAGAATGTGCCGACCATCGGCGATTTCACCACATGGCCTTCCATTGCGGCAGGCTTGGCCGGCTCGACTGCCGGTGCTGTGCCCTGTGGAAGGGAGGTGGCGATAATAGCCTGCGGCGCCGTCGCAAGTGTTTGCTGGGCAGAAGCGAGGGTGCGGGTGATGCGCACGCGCTCCTCGCCCTCGCTGATTTCCAGTTCGGCAATGCCGGAACTTTCGACCAGCTCAATCAGTGTCTTGAGCTTGCGTAGATCCATGGTGATCTCCTTAATGTGGCGGTGAAGCGGGAAGGGTTAATGGCGCCTCTATTAATCCAAACTCCGTCGCGATACGGCGTTGCTCAAGAAATTTTAACGCTTACATATCAGACATATGCGGCGCGCTAAAATTTCTTT
>JANLIB010000054.1 GCA_024653675.1 Gallionella sp.
AGAAATTTTAGCGCGCCGCATATGTTTGATATGTAAGCGTTAAAATTTCTTGAGCAACGCCGTATCGCGACGGAGTTTGGATTAATAGAGGTGCCCTAACATTAATCGCTATCAGCGATGGGTATCGCGTTGCTCAACCCATCCTACGGGCTGCCGCGCTTGACTCTTATTGCCTGGATGCCGACCAGTTATAGCCGCGCACTTTGCCCTGCTTGTCGAACTTGATCTGAAGTATCTTCACCTTGGCAGCGCTCATATCGGCCATCTCACCTTCGGCGAAGTAATAAGCCCATTCGTCGAAGCGTTCCCCATCGGTCGCCAGGCTGACGCCGGCGCTGGCCGGCTCGCCCAGCCAGGAGCGTACCTGGCTTTGTGTGGTGACGCCCTGCTCGATCCTGGCGGCGAACACACCCACATCAAAATCCCGGCCCATCTTGACCGTGCCGCATGCGCTGACCAGTAAAACAGCAAGCAGAATTACAGAAATACGGGAAAATTTAATCATGGCATCTCCTGATAATAATTATCTGCAACAGAATGGGTCACGACCAGGATTCCTTGCTGCTTGTGTCCAAAACAGAAATCCACATCGTTTTCCTGCCCCTCGCGTAAAATCGCTTCCGAACTATACCGCCGCCACCTGCAAATAACCATATGGGCGCCCATATCTCTTTCAACCTGGAATATTTCTACCCCTGCCGTGTCCGCCGAAGTCGAACGTTTCTTTTCCGAACAAAGCCCGCTTGCTTCAAAATCAATATTGACGAATGCCACCTGTAATTTCCGTTAAAATGCTCTCGCAGTCCACCCATGCAAGGAGCCTCGCCATGAAACAACTGAACCGCATCACCGCCGATCCCGCCGTAATGGGCGGCAAGCCGTGTGTCCGCGGGCAACGCATCACAGTGGGTATGCTCACCGGATTAGTTGCCAGCGGCAAAAGCACTCAGCAGATTCTTGCCTTGTATCCCTATCTCGAAGCGGAAGACATCACGCAGGCTTTGCGCTACGCCGCATGGCGCGCAGAAGAAATCGAGCTGCCGATAACTGCTGCATGACGTTGCGCTTGCTCATCGACATGAACCTCTCGCCCTCGTGGGTGGAGGTTTTGCGCGAAGCCGGTTTTGAAGCGGAGCACTGGTATCTCATCGGTGCGCCCAACGCACCGGACAGCGAGCTTTTTGCCTGGGCGAGAGAGAACGGATACATCGTTTTTACCCACGACCTCGATTTCGGCGCTTTACTGGCCGCCACCGGCGCCGAATCTCCCAGTGTTTTCCAGATTCGCACCGACGATGTCAGCCCCGAAACGCTCGCTCCGCGCGCCATTGATCTGCTGCGCCGGTTTTCTCCGCAACTCTCGGCTGGGGCTCTGGTTGTGGTGGATGAGATGCGCGAACGCATCCGGATATTGCCGCTTGAAAGCAGTCTGCCATAGCATCATTAAACTTAATCCTGAATATCTGATTACTCTTCCGTGTCTGCCGAAGTCGAACGTTTCTTTTCCGAACAAAGCCCGCTTGCCTCAGAGGTCGCGTCGTTCCGTCCGCGCGCGCAGCAGCGCGAGATGGCGCTGGCGGTGGCCGGGGCGATACGCGACAACGCGATCCTGGTGGTCGAGGCGGGCACCGGCACCGGCAAGACTTTCGCCTACCTGGTGCCTGCGCTTCTGGCGGGCGGCAAGGTGATCATCTCGACCGGCACCAAAAACCTGCAAGACCAGCTATTCCAGAAAGACCTGCCCATGGTGCGCGATGCGCTGAAGGCGCCGGTCTCGGTGGCGTTGCTCAAGGGGCGCGCGAACTATGTGTGCCACTATCATCTGGAGCGCGCGCAAACGGACGGGATGTTCAAGACGCGCGAAGACATCAAGCATCTGGGCAAGATCAAGAACTACGCCAAGGTCAGTGACTCCGGCGACAAGAGCGGGCTGGCGGACGTGCCGGAGAACGCGCCGGTCTGGATACAGGTGACTTCGACGCGCGACAATTGTCTCGGCCAGGAATGCCCCAGCCACAAGGAATGCTTCGTGCTCAAGGCGCGTTCCGATGCGATGAAGGCGGACATCGTAGTGGTGAACCATCACCTGTTCTTCGCCGATGTGATGCTGCGCGACGAGGGCGTGGCTGAGCTGCTGCCGGCCTGCAACACGGTGATCTTCGATGAGGCGCATCAACTTCCTGAGACCGCCAGCCTGTTTTTCGGCGAGACCCTGTCCACCACGCTGTTGCTCGACCTGGCGCGCGACACGCGCATCGAGGCGGCGGCCTCGGCCAAGGATTTCGCTCCGCTGCCGAAAGCCTGCGACGAGCTGGGCAAGGCCGCGCGCGACTTGCGGCTGGTGTTCAAGAAGGAAGGACGGATGCCTGCCGCTGCGACGGAAAGTTTCAAGGAATGGCCGGTGGCATTGAAGACATTGAGCGAGAAACTCGCGCAACTGAACAGCCTGCTGGAAAAACAGGCGGAGCGCAGCGAAGGGCTGGAGAATTGCTGGCAGCGGGGGCAGGGTTTGGCGGGGCAACTTAAGCAGTGGCAAGGCGAAGCGCCCCCTCCCCAACCCTCCCCCGGTGGGAGAGGGAGCAGTAGCTCCCCTCGCCCGCTTGCGGGAGAGGGGTTGGGGGAGAGGGGAGAGGACGGAGTCGTGCGCTGGCTTGAAATATTCCACCACTCGCTGCAGCTCAACACCACGCCGCTGTCCATCGCGAAAATATTCGAAAAGCAGATCGGCGGCAGCGCGCGCGCATGGATATTCACTTCCGCGACGCTGGCGGTGAAGCAGGATTTTTCGCACTACCAGAACGAGATGGGGCTGCTCAAAGCGCAGACAGCGTGCTGGGACAGCCCGTTCAACTACGGCGAACAGGCGTTGCTGTATGTGCCCGCCGACCTGCCCGACCCAAACAGCGAGGGTTACACCGAGGCGGTGGTGCAGGCCGCGCTGCCGCTGCTCGAAGCCAGCCGGGGACGCGCGTTTCTGCTGTTCACCAGCCTGCGCGCGATGCAGCGGGCGCATGAGATATTGCAGGCGGAATTCGACCGTCGCGGCTGGGACTATCCGCTGCTGCTGCAAGGTGAAGGCTCGCGCAGCGAACTGCTGACGCGCTTCCGCTCGCTGGGCAATGCGGTGTTGCTCGGCAGCCAGTCGTTCTGGGAAGGCGTGGACGTGCGCGGCGACGCCCTGTCGCTGGTGATCATCGACAAGCTGCCGTTCGCCCCGCCCGACGATCCGGTGCTGGCGGCGCGCATCGCGCAACTCAACAAACAGGGACGCAATGCGTTCATGGAATACCAGTTGCCGCGCGCCATCATCACGCTGAAACAGGGCGCGGGAAGATTGATCCGCGACGAAACCGACCGGGGCGTGCTGATGATCTGCGACCCGCGCCTGATCAGCAAACCCTATGGCAGGCGCGTCTGGCAGAGCCTGCCGCCGATGAAACGCACGCGGGATGAAGCAGAAGCGGTGGCTTTCTTTCAGGGTACGGCGGAGATTCAGGTCGTGCGGGCATAAACCTGTGTAGCGTGCGCTGTGCGCACGATCAAACTGAAGATCGTGCGCATAGCGCACGCTACCTGCGATTAAACCTGAAGATCGTGCGCACAGCGCACGCTACCTGCTACGGCTTGTTTTTTGATTTCTCACTCTGACGCTTCCATTCCGCATAGCAGTCAAGTCCGCAAAAATGCGCAACATAGTCAGCCGCCTCGGGGATCACCGCCTCGGATAGCGGAATCTCTTTGCGGCAAACATCGCAGGACACCTTTTCAACTTCAGGCAAATCGGATTTTTTGACCATGATGAACCTCCATACTGGTTGGTGCTCAATCAGAGTATCGGTGTTTCGACGTCCATGCAAGCGCCTATTGGACTACCCTCGCCCACAGGTCATGCTCGTCCGAACCGGTGATCTTCACTTCGACGAAATCGCCGACGCTTAACCGCTGGCCGTCTTCGATGTACACCAAGCCGTCGATCTCAGGCGCATCGGCGGAACTGCGCGCAATCGCGCCTTCTTCATCCACTTCGTCCACCAGCACGGTAATGGTCTTGCCGATCTTGCGCTTGAGACGGGCCGCGCTGATCTCCTCCTGCAGCAGCATCAACTGCGCGAGGCGTTCCTGTTGCACTTCGGGCGGGATGTGATCGGGCAGGGCGTTGGCCGCCGCTCCCTCCACCGGAGAGTAGGCAAACGCGCCGACACGGTCCAGTTGCGCCTCATCCAGGAAATCCAGCAGTTCCTCGAATTCTTCCTCGGTCTCGCCGGGAAAGCCGACGATGAAGGTGCTGCGCAGCGTCAGGTCCGGACAGATCTCGCGCCATTGTTTGATGCGCGCCAGCACGTTCTCGCTGTCGCCGGGGCGCTTCATCAGTTTCAGGATGCGCCGGTTGGCGTGCTGGAACGGGATGTCCAGATACGGCAGGATCTTGCCCTGCGCCATCAGCGGGACCACTTCGTCAACATGCGGGTATGGATACACGTAATGCAGGCGCACCCACGCGCGCCCTCCGTCTGCTGTTCTCAGCTCACCCATCGCCGCAGCCAGCTCGGTCATGCGGCTCTTGAGCGGCCTGCCGCCCCAGAAACCGGTGCGGTATTTTATGTCCACCCCGTAAGCAGAAGTGTCCTGCGAGATCACCAGCAATTCCTTCACGCCCGCGTTGACCAGGCTCTGTGCTTCCTGCATCACATCGCCGACCGGACGGCTGACCAGATCGCCGCGCAGACTGGGGATGATGCAGAAGGTGCAGCGGTGGTTGCAGCCCTCGGATATCTTCACGTAGGCGTAATGCTTCGGCGTGAGGCGGATGCCCTGCGGCGGAACCAAATCTGAATAGGGGTCATGCAGTTTGGGCAGATGCGCATGCACGGCTTCCATCACCGCATCGGTGGCATGCGGCCCGGTCACCGCCAGCACCTTGGGATGCGCCCGCCTCACCACATCGCCCTTCGCGCCCAGGCAGCCGGTGACGATCACCCTGCCGTTCTCCGCCAGCGCTTCGCCGATCGCATCCAGCGATTCTTCCACCGCGCTGTCGATGAAGCCGCAGGTGTTCACCACCACCAGATCGGCATCCTGATAACTGCCGGAGATCAGATAACCCTCGGCGCGCAAGCGCGTCAGGATATGCTCGGAATCCACGGTCGCCTTCGGGCAACCGAGCGAGACGAAGCCGACACGCGGCGGAGTGGTTTTATTGTTCATCGATAAACTCTGTTTGATTGAAACATCATTACGACATTAACGGTAGGGTGGATAAAGTGCGCAGCACGTATCCACCATGCGGAACGGTGGATACGGCACACCCCTCACCTCAATCCTCTCCCGCCAGCGGGAGAGGAGGCGAACGAGAAAGGCGTCTGTGTTTCCTGTGCCTTTATCCACCCTACAAAACTCTCCCCCTTTGCAAAAGGGGGATCAAGGGGGATTTTCTTATATGCGCAGAATTCCCCCCCCTCGCCCCCCTTTTTCAAAGGGGGGTGGCTTACTCCGCCATCCACATGCCCATCAGCCCGACGGTCGCCACGCCCAGCACGATCAGCCCGACCTGCTCCAGCGTGTCGCGCAATTGGGCGCGCTTGTGCAGTCCGGGGATCAGGTCGGCCACGGCGACGTAGATCATGCTTGCCGCCGCCAGCGCCAGCAGCGAAGGTATCCACGATTGCATGGTCTGCAGGATGAAATAGCCCAGCACGCCGCCGGCCACGGAAGCGAAGCTGGAAATCAGGTTCAACTGGAAAGCCCTGGCCTTGCTGTAGCCGGAATGCAGCAGGATCGCGAAGTCGCCGACTTCCTGCGGAATTTCGTGCGCGATGATGGCCAGCGCGGTGACGATGCCAAGGTTTGCATCGGTCAGAAATGCCGCCGCAATGATCACGCCATCCACAAAATTATGAAAGGTATCGCCCATCATGATCATCATGCCGCTGCGCCCGTGGTCGCCCAGGTTGCCGGAAGCGTGTTCGCTGGCAAGCAACTCGTGCGCCTCGCAATGCTCATGGTGGCAGTGCCGCCACAGCACCAGTTTTTCAAGAATGAAGAATAGCAGGATGCCGAACAGCACCGTACCGCTCAGCGTGGCGACATTGGGCGTGAGCTTGATCGCCTCGGGCAGGATATCGAGGAACACCGCGCCGAGCATCGCCCCGATGGCATAGCTCACCATTGCGCCGAGGTAATGCTGGGCACGGGAATTGAGCGCGAATAATGCCGCGCCCAATACGCTCAGCACGCCGCCGACAATGCTGGATGCGACGATCCACAGCAAAACAGTCATGGGAATTATTCGGAAAATCAGGGGCGCGGATTATATCATCCGCCGCGCACCCGGGTGGCCGCCCTGCGCTTCAGATCAATTCCGGCGAAGACTGGATATGCGCCGATCCCTGTGCATATCCCCGATGTTTTGACCTGTCGCCCATCCAATCGCCGTATTCAGGATTACTGCATGATGAAATCCCATGTTGCATTCGTCCCCGAGAAATTGATCTCGCCAGGACAGTTATATGTGCCCGATAGGTGTGCCGCGTCCGTGAATGGCACGGGCTGCGGGGTGTAGCTCGGCAAGCAATTACCCCCCACAAATGCATAGAGCAGCTTGGAAAATGGAACAGAAATGGTGCTGCCGTCGCTGTTTTCCGTGCAATCCGTGGTCAGCGTAGTATTCATGTCGTCCGCTGTCACTGTAAAAGCATGGGTGCTTGGCCAGAGAGTGTTGACCGCTGTGTAAACAAGCAGCTTGTCGGTGGTCGCGATCTGGCTCGTCACCGCAAGCGGGGTACAAGTATAACCACTGAGGACAGGGGCCAGGCTTCCGCTGATGGTGCCGCTGGCCGTGTAGGTTCGTACATCGGGTAGATCTTCAATCAATGTCCATGCCACGCTGGCAACGCCATTGGTGGTGTTAACTCCGAAGCCCGTCACGGTAGTGCTGAATTGGAGATTACCTGCTAACGGAGCCGCTTCTGTGGTGAAGCTCCATGTATGGCTTGCCTCCATGGCAATTCCATCAAGGTCTATTACCCCCGTCGTTACCGTTGCCGTATAGGTTTTTGAATACTTGAGATCGGCTGACGGCGTAAAGGTGGCCGTTGTGCCGCTGTAGGAAACGGCGCCTGCAACAGAGCCGTCCGAGCCCGCAAGGGTAAAGGTGCTGCCATTAACTGTCGCTGCATCCACATCCTCGGAAAATGTCGCCGTCACTGCAGTTTTCACGGAGACACCGGTTGCGTTGTTGTAGGGACCGGTGCTTACCACGACGGGCGGTCCAAAGGTGGTCCCGCACGCCTGCGGGCAACTGTCCGACGCGCCGTAGTCGTTGAAGGCAGATATCGTGTAGCAGTACTGCGTCGATTTTTCCAGACCGATATCCGGAAACGTTGTTTGGGCAGTTGTAACCCCGTTGGCATTGCCACCGGATAAAATGTAATTCGTCACCGCGCTGATGCCGCTCGACACGGTCGACGCATTCCAAGAAACGTCGATACGGCTTTCTGATACGCCGGTTGCAGAAAAGCTCGTCGGGCAGGAGGGTTTGCATGAGACCACAGATGACCGCGCGTCCTGCATCAATTTCTCGCTCGAGTCTTTCAAGGTCTGTTCGGACCACGAATGTACCTGCTTCAAAGGAATGGAAAGAATTGCCGTCACAGAATGAATGCCCTCGCCAGTTTCGCCCATGGCATTTATAAATCTCACTGCGCTTATTTGCTTGAGCTCGGCGCGTGCCGCTCGCAGGTTGGCCACGGCGGTTGCCGTATAGGTCGGGTCGGATTGCGTGAGCGGATTCGTTGGGTCTGCTGCACATTTCTCGAGGGAATCTAGCTCGGACAACCACGCTGATACCTGTTTTGAAATCGTCATGGCCCCGGCTATGTCCGATAGCGCCGAAGCCACAGCATAGACATTCCCGGTTTTATGACCCGTTTGCCCCGTGTCCGCGTAATGTTCCAGGAGGGAACCGATGGCGACATCAGCGCCTTTAGCGCCGATCTCATTCAAATTGAGTTGGAATCCATCGTTCACGCCTGGGGCATGCACCCGGGCACGGCGAACCGCTTTTGCCGTGATGGACGATGCCGGCGCCATGATTGCCGGTTTTTCCGGAATACTCGTTGTCGGGACGAAAAAGCTGATATCTATCTGCGTATCTACCGGGGGAGTGCTGTCTTCTATACCGCTTGCGGCGAAATAGCCGTGATAAACAGGATTGGTGACAGAAGCCGTACTGTCAAGTTCGTCGGTTGTCGGCGTGTATTGCTGGTTTGGGGTTGCCGTCAGGGTTAATTCCCGCGTTGCTCCGTTAGGATAGGTATACAGATAGGTGCAAGTCGTTTCACTGGAGCAGTTGGATGACAGCTTGGCGGCGGCAAAAAAATCTGCGATATCCGCAGGTATGCCCTTGCTGACCAGCGCCGCTGCGAATGGCTCGTTGACGGGAAAATCTGTTGTCTGGCTATTACCACTGCCGCCACCTCCGCCGCACGCCGCGAGCGTCGCCATGACAAACAACAATAAAACTCCGATCCATCGGCGTTTGGTATTCATGATTTTTTCCCGTTGTTAAATATGTTTATGCACTTCTATGCCGATGGATTCGTGATTCATTATGTCACAAGCCAGTAATGGACCTGCTGACAATCGATCCCGATGAATCGGATACCCGCATCAAATCCCGGTAAACAGCAAACCCAGTGCAGCGATGATTTCATCGCGTTTGTTTTTCAGCGACGCGACTTTATCACCCAGCGAGCGGTTGGGGACACCCGCCAGTTCGGCGGTAGACATGACGACTGCGGCACCCTTGATTTTGAACTGCGGATTAAGATGTTTGGCCGCCATCCCCATTTCTTCCTGTAGAACAAGCGGCACTACGACACGAGTGGCCAACGTATCCAGCAAGTCAGTCTGCACATCCAGCAGGTAAGGAATGGCCTTGCGCGTGGCCATATTCGGATTGATATAAACGTCAAACTGCGCCATTAAAACCGCCGCAGGCCATCACTGAACGTACCGTGCTTTTCTATACGGCGGTTGTATTCATCCAGCGCGCTCTGGTTCTCAGCCAGCCACTGGTTACGCTGCGCTTGCCGGATGATCCCGGCCAGATGCTGCTCCAACGTCTGCGAAAGATTGATGTTGAGCTGTTTTGCCTGTTGCAAGAGATCGGCATTGATGCTGAGATTGGCCGACTTCTTCGGCGCGGCTTGATTGAAAATAATGTTGCTCATTGCCACTCCTTGATATTTACAATGCGCATACTTTACGCGCATGAACTGTGCGCGTCAAGAACTCAGAGGATTGAGGGTGCGATTCAAACTGATGTGGAAGTATCCAGAGATCAGAGAGATCAGCCAGCCGACCCTTTGGAACAGCACCGGGAGCGCCGACGTCCCCGTCGGCAACAAACGGTAAAACACACAAGAATGCCGACGCGGACGTCGGCGCTCCCGGTTGAGTCGGGCGATCAACCTATTCTGCGTAATTACAATATTGATCTGGCAAGCAGCATAAGTTCCACATCAGTTTGAATCGACCCCGATGTAACGGCCAGGGTTGCCGGCGATTTGAAAAGCTGAGCCGTCCAGGCGAACTATTCCTTCAGCAGCACACCATCCACCAGCCGCAAACGGCGTTGCATCCGTCCGGCCAGTTCAAAGTCGTGCGTCACCACGATGAAGCTGGTGTGCATCTGCTCGTTGAGCCGCTGCATCAGGTCGAACAGGGATTGCGCGCTGCTGCGATCCAGATTCCCTGTCGGCTCGTCAGCCAGCACGCAGACCGGTTCGGTGACCAGCGCGCGGGCAACTGCGACACGCTGGCGCTCGCCTCCGGAAAGTTCCGATGGGTGGTGATGCAGGCGATGCGCCAGCCCGACCTGTTCCAGCATCGCGGCGGCAGGAGACTCCGCTTCCCCGCGTTTCATGCCGCGTATCAGCAGCGGCATCGCGACATTTTCCAGCGCGGTGAATTCCGGCAGCAGATGGTGGAACTGGTACACGAATCCGAGCGAGCGGTTGCGCATCTCGCCGCGCTGCGTCTCGTTCAATTGCTGCATTTCCTGGCCGAGTATCTGCACGCTGCCGCCGCTGACCTCATCCAGCCCGCCGAGCAGATGCAGCAGCGTGCTCTTGCCCGAACCCGACGCGCCGACGATGGCGATGCGCTCGCCGCGCCGCACTTCAAGGTTGACGCCTTTGAGCACCGGCACCTCGATCTTGCCGAGCATGAACGTCTTGGCCAGATCGTGGCAGGAAATGACTGAATCTGTCCTCAGTCCTCCGTCCTCAGTCCTCAGGCTACTCATAGCGCAACGCCTCCGCCGGTTGCGTCTTCGACGCCCGATAGCTTGGGTACAGCGTTGCCAGCAGGCAGGTCAGGAAGGACATTCCCGCCACCAGCATCACTTCCGGGTAGCGCAGGTCAGAGGGCAGATCGCTGATGTAATACACGTCCTTTGCGAGAAACTGCATACCGAACAGGCGCTCGATGAACGGCACGGCCACATCCAGATTGAGCGCCAGCGCGATGCCGCCGATTGCGCCGAGCAGCGTGCCGACCACGCCGATCACCACGCCCTGCACAATGAAGATCATCATGATGCTGCGCGGCGACGCGCCCAGCGTGCGCAGTATCGCGATGTCCGCCTGCTTGTCGGTGACGGCCATCACCAGCATCGAGACGATGTTGAACGCGGCCACCGCGACGATCAGCGACAGGATGATGAACATCATCTTCTTTTCCATCTGCACCGCGCGGAAGTAGTTGCTGTTCTGGTGCGTCCAGTCGTTGGCGTACAGATCAACCGGCAACTCGCTTTGCAGCTCTGCCGCCACACGCGGCGCGAGGTCGGTGTTGCTTAATTTTGCGCTGATGCCGGTCACCGCATCGCCAAGCTGGAACAACTTTTGCGCGTCGCTGATATTAATCAGCGCGAGATTGTTGTCGTAAGGCGCCATGCCGATCTCGAACATGCCGGTCACGCGGAATTGTTTGAGGCGTGGCACCATCCCCATTGGAGTGATCTGCCCTTGCGGAGTAATCAGCAGCACCTTGTCATTGAGCCGTGCGCCGAGAGCGCGCGCCAGATCGGTGCCGAGCACGATGCCGAATTCGCCGCTGCGCAGATCGCCCAGCGCGCCCGCCTTGATCTTGCCGGCCAGCTCGGTGATCGCTGTTTCGCGCGCCGGGTCTATGCCGCGCACCATCACGCCCTGCACATTCTGGCCCAGCGACAACATCCCCTGTCCCGCCACATAAGGCGCAGCGGCGATGACCTGCGGATGTCCTGCGACCTTGCCCAGAGTGGTTTGCCAGTCATTCAGCCGTCCCCCATCCGCGACCACCTCCAGATGCGGCGAAGCGCCCAGCATGCGCGCGCGGATCTCCTTCTGGAAGCCGTTCATCACCGACAGCACCACGATCAAGGCCAGCACGCCCAGGGCCATGCCCAGCATCGAGATCAGCGAGATGAACGAGATAAAATGGTTGCGCCGCTTGGCACGGGTGTAGCGCAGACCGATGAAAAGTTCGTAGGGTTGCAAGGTGAGGTAGATGTGTATGTTTGAACGGGCGTTAGTGTGCCACAACGCGGCGGGGCGGGCATCTATTTGCATACAGTGCGAGGCGGTGTAACCGGATAGTATCTGCGCGAGCCGCGACACTATTGATCCGGCCAGCAAATAGTATCACCGTCGTACCGACCCTTCGACAGGCTCGGGATAAACTGAACTGCGGTCAGGCCGGTATCCAGTATTTTCAATAGGCTGGACACCGGCCTTCGCCGGTGTGACGAATTTTTAGAGGCACCCTTATTCAGCGCTTCCCTAAAGACATCGCCGCCGAGGTGAGTGCCGATCCGGTACTTTTGCGCGCTTTTCTATAACAGGCCGGGAATGAACCGGTACCTGACTTTTTTCATGTACTCACGGTACTCCTCATGCTGGCGCAAATGACGTTCTTCGGTTAATGCCCGCGCGACATAGAGGGCGCTCCATGCCAGTTGCCCAAGAATGATGGTCCAGTTCCAGAACGCCGAATAACAGGCCGAGATCAAAAACCAGAAGGCGAGTTTGGTGGTTGTGCCGGGGTGCCGCACCACGCCGTAAGGCCCGGTGGTTTGCAGTTTCTTCAGGGTGATGTTGGCAACGGAGGCGCCCAGTGAAACGTCGATGTAAATGTGCAGCGCAAGCAGGCTGATTTCCAGTACTTTTACCGCGTAGAAAAAGCCGGGATTGGGGATGATGAGTGAGGCTGCATTGTTGTTAACGACCGAGTAGGCGAACGGAAACAGGCTGTTGGTGATGTTGTTGAGCGGGTAATAGCAGAACAGGCAGACCGCCCAGCCGGTGAGGGTGAGGTCGATGGAGCGGGTGCGGTTTTCCAGCCAGCGCGACTCGATACAGTAAGCCACGCTGGCATTGAGCACGTCGCACAGCCAGAGGATGGCGGTCAGCCAGAACAGCACGGTGAGGAAGCTGTAATCGTCGAAGCGGCTGGCGGCCAGCGTGACCGATTGACCCATGGTGGTATAGACCTGATGCACCATAATCGGGATGAAGTAGGCGCGCATCACCAGGTTGAGCAGCACTTTGCGGTTGTAGCGTTTTTTGAATACCCGCAGCGGCGAGCGCCGTCCATTCTTGAGGAAGATTCCGGACAGGGTCTGTTTGATCACGTGGATGATGCGCACCGCCGGATCATAAAAATCCTCCACGCGCGAGGACTTGAAGGTCAGGGTGAGCAAAAAATACGGCAGGCCGCCGGCGATGTACAGCTTCAGCAGCGTGTCGAAGAAAAGCAGTGTGGGTTGCGAGCCTGGGGAATTGTAAAAAGATACCATGCGGTAGGCATGGGCGGCGATGTAGAAAACCGGCAGCCACACCAGATAGCGCGCCAGCGCCCGCCTCAGCAGCTTGGCGAAATCTGGCCCGGCCTCAAAGTGGAAATCGCTCAGTTCTTTTTTCTGGTGCATCAGATTGATGAGGGCGTAAACAACCGCCAGCGCCAGAATGGGCGCAAAGAAATATTCAGCCCGGAAACCCCACCGCATGAACAGCGCGAAGAAGGCCAGCGCGGTGAATAGCGTGGCGGCGACATGGACGTGAGGTGAAATGTTGTGGCGCATGGCGTGCATCGTAACTCCATGCGCCCTGCCTGTCAGCTTCGCGGGTGCTAAACTCGCAGCATGAACATCGTCCATCTGGTCATCCCCGATCTGTTTCTGCCCGAAGACATCGCCGCCGAGGCGTGCGCGGATCTGCGCTTGCCTGCGCTGGAAAAGATTCTGGCGCGGGGTGCTTCGACGGGCTCTGACCCTTCGACAAAGCCTTTAGTCCTGAGCGGGGTCGAAGGCTCAGGGCGAACGGGGGAGGGGGGCTGTCTGGAAAATCATCTGTGCGAATTATTTGGGGTGACGTGTCAGGCAGATGCGCCGATCGCAGCTATCAGCGCCACTTTTGACGGACTTGGCGAAGGGTGCTGGTTGCGTGCCGACCCGGTGCATTTGGGTTTGCAGCGCGACCAGTTGCTGTTATTGCCGGATACAAAGATCAGCGCGGACGAGGCCGTGCAAATGTGCGCCGGCCTGAATGAGCATTTTGCCGGGCAGGGCATGGAATTCTTTGCGCCGCATCCGCTGCGCTGGTATGTGCGATTGAATGCGTTGCCGCGCATCCGCACCACGCCGCTGTCGCAGGTGTTGGGGCGAAATGTTCGCCGCGCTTTGCCAACCGGGGAAGACGCGGCACACTGGCATCAAGTGTTCAACGAGATACAGATGCTGCTGTTCGCGCATCCGGTCAACGAAGCGCGCGAGGCACGCGGCGAATTGACTATCAACAGCGTTTGGCTGTGGGGTGCGGGAGGGCAGGCAGGCGTATTGCAGAAGACTTGCGGCAACGTGAGCTCGGATGATGTTCTGCCTGAGATGCTTGCTGCTGCGGCAGGGATCCCGTTTGCTGAATGGCCGGCGAAATGGCGTGATGATGAAAGCATTAACGGGCAACTGCTGGTATGGACAGGTTTGAGGTCGGCCTTGCAGCGCGGCGACCTGATGGCATGGCGCGCGGCCTTGCAGGATTTTGAAACCGGCTACGCGCAGCCGTTATGGCAGGCGTTGCGTTCCGGAAAAATCGCGCAGTTGCAGATGGATATTCCGGGTAGAGATAGCGCCCGGCGCGTGGTATTGAAACGCCGCGATAGCTGGGCATTCTGGCGGCGCATCAGGCGCTTGCCGGATTATTCGTCAAACTGATCATCGCGCAGCGATTCCTCAACACTCTCTCCCTTCGGGGGATAACCAATGACTTGCTGAGGTTGTTGCAGCTTAGTCAGATGGCTAGTGGTTTCAACAGAGGTAGGAGAGGGGGAACGGACAAGGTGGCAGCGAGGTCAATCATCCGGGGTGGCGCTGGCCACCCAGTCCGTTGGTGTAGAATGCCGCAACTGGCATATTGGAAGGGGCTGCCGTGGCATTTTGGGACACTGTGATTCAGTTTTTCTGGCGCGATGAATCCCTGCTGGTGCTGGTGATGGCGCTGAGCCTGGCGTTCCTGCTGTTTCATTTTCACAAGGAAGAGCGCAGCAGCATCATCAACACGCTGGGGCTCTTCTTTGCCTGCCTGCTAGGACAATTTCTGAGCAGCCTGTTTCATGCCCTGCAATTCGACATGGCGGCTTCGATGCTGCACGAAGTCTTTGTTATCGGCGGCGGGATCGCGCTGATCCGCCTGTGGGGGCTGCTGGTTTTCCGGATTGTCCTGCCGCTTGCGCGCATGAACCCGCCGCGCATCACTGAAGATATTTTCGTCATCATCGCGTACATCGCATGGGGTATGGTCAGGCTGCGTTATGCCGGTCTCGATCTGGGCAGCATCGTGGCGACTTCGGCGATGATCACCGCCGTGGTGGCCTTTGCGATGCAGGATACGCTGGGCAATATTCTCGGCGGCCTGGCATTACAGATGGACAACTCCATCGAGATCGGCGACTGGATCAAGGTGGATGATCTGGTCGGGCGCGTGGTGGATATCCGCTGGCGTTCCACTTTGGTCGAGACGCGCAATTGGGAAACAGTGGTGTTTCCGAACAGCCAGTTGATGAAAAGCAAGTTCATGGTGCTGGGGCGCCGCGCCGATCAACCGGTGCAGCAGCGCCGCTGGATCTGGTTTGGCGTCAGCCTGGAGGCCACGCCGGCCAGAGTGTTCAGCGCGGTTGAGGATGCCATGCGCCAGGCAGAAGTCGCCAATGTCGCCAAAATGCCGGCGCCGAATTGCGTGTTGATGGAAATCGACAAGGGTTACGCGCATTATGCGCTCCGCTATTGGCTGACCGATCTGGCGGCGGACGATCCGACCGACTCGGCGGTGCGCTGGCATGTTTATACCGCGCTGGAACGGGCAGGCATCAAGTGCGCGGTGGAAGAGCATAACGTCCATATCGTCAAGGAAAACGAGAAATACGAAGAGGCGCAGCATCAGCGCGAATTGTCGCGCCGTTTCAAGACGCTCAAGCGTGTCGATCTGTTCAGGCAGATGACCGATGACGAGTTGCATAAACTGGCCGAGCGCTTGAAGTACGCTCCGTTCGCCAAAGGCAATATCATCTCCAGGCAGGGCGCAATCGCACACTGGCTGTATATCATCATCAACGGAGATGCGGAGGTGTTCCTGGAAACGGAGAATGGCGAGAGGCGCCGGTTGAGCGTACTGACAAAAGGCAATTTCTTCGGCGAGATGGGGATGATGACGGGCGCGCCGCGCACGGCTTCGGTGCTGGCGATGACAGATGTGGAATGTTACCGGCTCGACAAGGCGGCCTTTGAGGAGATCATTGTTGAACGTCCCGGTATCGCGGAGGAAATTTCACATATCCTGGTCGAGCGCCGCGCCGAACTGGACAGCGCGCTGCAGAATCTCGATGAAGAGACCAAGAACAAGACGATGCATCGCCGGCACAGTGAAGTCCTCGCGACTGTTAAGCGGTTTTTTGGTTTGTAATGTTGTATCATCTCGGCGCGCTTTAGCAAGGGAAGAAAAACATGAAAGTATCATTCCTGGATTTTGAAAGTCCCATCGCGGAACTGGAAGACAAGATCGAGCAACTGCGCTTCGTGCAGGACGATTCGGCGCTCGACATCGCGGACGAGATCAAGCGCCTGACCAAAAAAAGCGAATCCCTTACCAGGGATGTCTATGCCAGGCTTTCCTCATGGCAGATATCGCAGGTGTCGCGCCATCCGCAACGTCCCTATACCCTGGATTACGTCGAAAATCTTTTCACGGATTTCGAGGAGTTGCATGGCGACCGCGTGTTCGCCGATGACCAGGCCATTGTCGGCGGTCTGGCGCGCTTCAACGGCCAAAGCGTGATGGTGATCGGCCATCAGAAGGGGCGCGACACCAAGGAAAAGATTCTGCGCAATTTCGGCATGCCGAGGCCTGAAGGTTACCGCAAGGCGATGCGCCTGATGCGGCTGGCGGAAAAGTTCGACATTCCGATCATGACCTTCATCGACACTCCCGGCGCCTATCCCGGCGTGAACGCGGAAGAGCGCGGCCAGTCCGAGGCAATCGGACGCAATCTGTATGAAATGAGCGAATTGCGCGTGCCGATAATCTGCACCGTGATCGGCGAGGGCGGCTCCGGCGGCGCGCTGGCGATCGCGGTCGGCGATGTGCTGCTGATGTTGCAATACGCAACTTACTCGGTGATCTCGCCGGAAGGATGCGCCTCTATCCTGTGGAAGAGCGCGGAGAAAGCCTCCGATGCCGCGGAGACGCTGGGCATTACCGCAACCCGTTTGAAAGCACTGGGATTGATAGACAAGATCATCAGTGAGCCGCTGGGCGGCGCGCATCGCGACTATGCGGCGACCATGCAGAGCGTGAAAAAGGCGCTGCAGGATGCGCTGAGAACATTGCAAAACAAGCCGGTTGCCAACCTGCTGCAGGACCGCTTCGACCGTCTGATGAGTTATGGCAAGTTCAAGGAAGTCACGCTTCACTGATCTTCTATTCATCCGTCATTCCGGCCCTTCGGCAGGCTCAGGATAAACCGGCCTTCGGCCAACGGAGTGGCAGGTTTCGCATGCTGTCTTCAATGGTGTAAAGCTCGATAGTGGACCCCCAAAACCCTCTCGCTGACCGGGTAGCTGCGCGCATCGCGCCGCTGCTTCCCGCGCACAGCTCCATTCTGATCGGCTTGAGCGGCGGTGTGGACTCGGTGGTGCTGCTGCATCTGCTGCACAAACTTGCGCCGCGTTTCTCCTGGCGGCTTTCCGCGTTGCATGTCCATCACGGCATCAGCCCGAATGCGGATGCGTGGGCGAAATTCTGCGCCGGTCTCTGTGCCAGCCATAATATTTCCCTGCATGTCGAACAGGTGGATATTGCTCCGTTGCGTGCGCACGGCATCGAAGCGGCGGCGCGCAAGCTGCGCCATGCGGCATTCGCCGCGCAGGAGTGTGATTTTGTGGCGCTGGCGCACCATGCCGATGATCAAGCCGAGACGCTGTTGCTGCAACTGCTGCGCGGTGCTGGGGTGCGCGGCGCTGCGGCAATGCCTGCCCTGAGCCACTCGAGGTGGCCGCTACTTGCAAACATGTCATTCCCGCGCAGGCGGGAATCCAGTGATTTATTTAAACCGGGCTCCCGCCTGCGCGGGAGCGGCGACGCTGAATTTATTCATGGCCTTCCTGAGAATATTTGTGCCGGGTTAATCGTGCGCCCCTTGCTGCACTTTTCTCGCCGGGAAATTCTCGACTATGCCGCCGCTGAAAAGCTGCAATGGATAGAAGACGAAAGCAATACCGACGACAGTTACCCGCGCAACTTTCTGCGTCATCGCGTGCTGCCCCTGCTGGAGCAAAAATTCCCTGCTTATCGTGAGACGCTGGCGCGCAGCGCGCAGCATTTTGCCGAAGCGAGCAAGTTGCTGGATGAGTTAGCACAACAGGATGCAGCGCAGACGATGGGGAATGAAACGCTTGCCGTTGCCACCTTGCAGGCATTAAGTAAACCCCGGGCGAAAAACCTGCTGCGCTACTTTTTGCATGGCATGGGAGCGCCGATGCCGCAAGCTGCCCTGCTGGACGATATGCTGCAACAACTGTGCGGCGCGCGACAAGATGCGGGAGTTTGCATCGCTTGCGGTGAGCGGCAGGTGCGCCGCTATCAGGGCAGGGTGTATGTGTTGCATGCTTCCGGCGAATTTGACCAAAATATTGTGTTGCCGTGGCAAGGCGAAGCTTGGCTGGATTGGCCTGCCCTTGATGCGCGTTTGATTTTTGGCCGCTCGCGAGGCGAGGGCGTCAGCCTGGCAAAGTTGCAGCTCGCTCCTGTGACGCTGCGTTTGCGCAGCGGTGGCGAAACCCTGTGTCCCCAGCCGAAAGCAGCGACGCGCACCTTGAAAAACCTGTTGCAGGAGCATCGCGTCCCGCCCTGGCAGCGCGACCGGCTGCCGCTGCTGTATTGCGGCGATGAACTGGTCTGCGTGCCGGGTGTGGCGGTGGCTGCGTCGTATCGGGCTGACGGCCATGAAGAGGCCATTCGGGTTGAATTGCAGGGAGCATGTCAATACTGACATGAAAATTATTCCGCCGTCAGGTTGTTGATCCGGCAAACAAACACTATGAACCTTGTCATTCCGGACTTGATCCGGAATCCAGCAGAAACAAATATCGGCGCGTCTTGCGCGCCACTGGATACCGGATATCCAAAATCAACTCTCAGTGAACCGGAATTTCATCGCGCTACCGCCAGCTCGTCCCACTCCGTGGTGTAGCGCTGCGACATATTCCCGCGCCGCATCGCCCAGCTTTTCCTGACCCCTTCGCCGAGCAGTTGCATCGTTCCGCTGCCCATGCGGCGGTTGATCCGGTCGAGGGTGGCCATTAGAGCCGCAGATTTTTGCTGTGCCGCGACATCCTCGAACAGCGTGCGCGGCATTGCGGTGGCGGCGATGATTTCGGTCAGCATCACGCCGGCCTTTTGGTACGCATAGCCGCTGCGGTATATCTGCCGCAGTGCATTCAGCGCGGCACGGCACAGCAGGCGTGTGTCGCCGGTGGGCTCGGACAGGGGCAGCAGCATGGCTGGCTGGTACTGCGGGTCGCCTTCCTTATGAGAATTGGCCTTGTGCGGATTGGTGCGGATATAGACCTGGATGCCGCCGGCCAGGGAATGCTGGCTGCGCAGTTTTTCGGCGGCGCGGGTGGTATAGGCGATGACCGCCTGCTCCAGGTCGGCCAACAGGGTGACCGGTATGCCGAACGAGCGCGAGCAAATGATCTGCTGGCGGGGCGGCGTGATCTCGTCCAGTTCCAGGCAGGCCTCGCCATTCAGTTCTGCCACGATGCGTTCCATGACCACGCCGAACTCGGCGCGGACGCGCTTGGCCGGGCTGCATTTCAATTCCAGCACCGAGTTGATGCCCATCTGCTGCAAGCGGTCTGCGCTGCGCCTGCCCACGCCCCATACCTCACCGACTTCGATTTTCGCGAGCAGGGCATCCAGTTCCGGGGCTGGCATCGCATTGAAATCGCACACGCTGTGATACTGCTTCTGCTTCTTGGCGACATGGTTGGCGAGCTTGGCCAAAGTCTTGCTCGGCGCGATACCCACGCACACTGGTATGCCCACGCATTGTTTGATGGCGCCGCGTATCGTTTGCGCATAATTGGTCAAGTCGGCCATGCCGGTCAGGTCGAGAAAGGATTCGTCTATCGAATAAATCTCCTGATCGGGGCTGTATTGCGACAACAGCCGCATCACCCGGTTGGAGATGTCGGCATACAGCGTGTAATTGGAAGACAGCGCGATGATGCCGTGGCGTTTGGCGAGGTCTTTCAACTGAAACCACGGCACGCCCATCTTGACGCCGAGATCCTTGACTTCCTGCGAGCGCGATACCACGATGCCGTCGTTGTTGGAGAGCACCACCACCGGCTTGCCCTCCAGTCTTGGCTGGAACAGCCGTTCGCAGGAGACGTAGAAGTTGTTGCAGTCTATCAGTGCGATAGCGCGTCGCATGGAATGGTATTCAACTTATTGATTAGCAATAATAAGTGTATCATTCTGCTGCTGCATTTTGTTGGTTTTTTTGCGATTTTATAAAAGGATTCATGTGCCATCAGGTATTGCGATCCAAGTCTCATGCCAGGTGCGCATCGAGCGACTTCCATCCCTCGTTGTCATACCGCAGCGCATCGACATCGCCGTTGTTGGTAAAAGTCACGGCGGCGCTCAGTTCCAGACCACGCAGCGGCTCCTGGGCAAGCTGTAGTTTTTGCATTACCGTAATGCCGGCTTCAGATGCATCGTTGCCGCTTCTGCTTCTTTGCTCCAGCCGTTCCGCCAGCACTGCCGCGGATGCCTGCACACTGGCGATGACGAAAGGCACGGCCATTTCCTGCGCAAGCGCGCGAAAACTTTCGCGTTCTCCATGGCGCAGGAAAGCGGCATCGACGATGACCGGAAATCCGGCGGCGATCAGGCCGCGCGCCAGATCCTGCAATCGGGCGTAAGTGCGTTGCGTCGCATCCGCGCTATAGATGCCCGCGCCGGTCTGCGACTCGCTATCAGCCAGCGCCGCCAGGCCGAACAGCCGCTTGCGCTCGACATCCGAGCGGATGCGGATCGCGCCCAGCCGCTCCAGTGCGATCTGCGCGAAAGTGCTTTTGCCGCTGCCGGGCAAGCCATGGGTGATGATCAACGCGGGCCGGCGGCGTGTCAGGCAATCATGGGCAAGAGCAAGATAACTGCGGCACGACTTCAATTCCTGTTTCGCCTTGGCAACGCCGCGCTGACCGGCGCGTATCGCGGCGATCTTGGCGCGCACCATGGCGCGGTAGGCGAGGTAGAAGCGCAGCACGCCGCACCCCTGATAATCGCCGGTGATCTCCAGATAGGCATTGAGCAGGCGCCAGGCCAGCTGCGGACGGTTGCGATGCAGCAGATCCATGACCGTGAAACTGATCTCGCTGATCACGTCTATCCAGCGCAATGCGGCGCTGAACTCGATGCAGTCGAAGGGGGTGGGCACATCGTCCAGCACCACGATGTTGCCTAGATGCAGGTCGCCATGGCACTCGCGCACAAAGCCTGCTGCCGCGCGTAGCCGGAATAGCGGCAAGGAAGCGGTGAATTCAAGCGCGCTGGCATTGTGCACCGCCTCCAGCAAAGCCAGGTCATCGGGCGCGCCGAGCAGTTGCGGTATTACTTCGAAGTTATGCAGCACCGCTTCCTGTATCGCAGGCAGCGCGCAATGTGTCGAATCGGCATGAGCAGGCGGCAGCGTTGCGTGAAAACCGGCGATCACTGCGGCCAGTTTGTCGATATGCGCCGGGGTGATACGGCCTCGTGCCAGCATGCGATCCATCAGGCCGGTTTGGGGGAAACGCCGCATGTGCACCGCATACTCGATGGCTGGCTTCCCGCCCGGCGCCGGATGTTCCGGGCTGCCGCCGATGGCAATCACATCCAGATAGAGATCGGGGGCGAGGCGGCGATTGAGGCGCAGCTCTTCAGAGCAATAAAAGTGGCGTGCCTCCAGCGTGGAAAAATCCAGGAAGCCCAGATTGACTGCCTTCTTGATCTTGTAGGCATCCCGGCCGGTCAGCAGCACCCAGGAAATGTGAGTCTCTTCTTTTTTCGGTTTGCGCGGGAAATATCCCGGTGCGCACAAAGCGTCCACCAGTTGTTGCTGGCGCAACAAGTCCCGTGAAATGTTTGCCGGTAAGGGTTGTGCGGGCATCATGCGTTGTATCCCCTTCATGCACGGCACTTTAGCACGGCCAGCGGGCGTTTGCCGGGCATGAGAATTCGGTGCACAATCGGAACAGTGTTTCCTCGTTACATTCAGGGCGCCTCTATTAATTCAAAGTCCTAAGCGAGACAAGGCGTGAAGTGGGGTAAGCAGGCAAGCCGCATAGCGGCTGCTCGCAAAGAAATTTTAGCGCGCCGCATATGTATGATATGTAAGCGTTAAAATTTCTTGAGCAACGCCGTATCGCGACGGAGTTTGGATTAATAGAGGTGCCCTTCATG
>JANLIB010000055.1 GCA_024653675.1 Gallionella sp.
GAAATTTTAACGCTTACATATCAAACATATGCGGCGCGCTAAAATTTCTTTCGCGCCTTGTCTCGCTTAGGATTTTGAATTAATAGAGGCGCCCTTGAGCGACAGACCAATTTGGCGGCTCTGCGCAAACGCTACTATATGGCTAATCGAAAGCAATGGGATCGGATTTTTGCCGGGCTCGACACCGATCATGTGACTTATTCTGTTGAGACTGTTGCTATATCTGCAGAAAAAGACAAAGTCTTATGCCGATTGATATGGCAGTCTAGGTCAAAGCCAGAGGGTATTTGCACGGATCAGGCCGGGACGGCATTCTCAGTGCACTTTGAGTAATTATTTGTTGTTCTGAATTTCGTTAACTTTGGCTGTGGTGTGTGTTGTGAAGATATTTGATGGATGCAAATGGCTCAAACCTGGTTGGTCCGTTGACTGTTATTTTGAGCGTAATCTGTCAAAATGCAGAGAGTGTTGCAAGATGACAGCAGCTTGCTGTTGACGGCAAATGCCGGTGATCTGATCTGACCTACTTTGATCCGGGCCTACTTTGATCCGGGCGTAAATAAACCGCGCAAATATCCCGGCATGTTCCGCGCCGCCGATTTGATAGTGCTGGACAAATGCGACCTGCTGCCGCATCTTGATTTCAATCCGGATCTCGCCATTGAATATGCGCACCGCATCAACCCGGAATTGAATGTGATACGCATCTCGGCAAGCAGCGGCGAGGGGATGCAATCGCAACGGGGTAGCCTCAATATAGCCGCCGCTAAACATCATGCCTCGGTAGGGGCGCGATTCATCACGCCCTCCTTTTGCTACACGAATAGATCAGGGCGCGATGAATCGCGCCCCTACAATTGCGAAATGGAATTACATGTCAAAGCGCATCGCCACTATCCAGTTGCCATACACCGGCCCGCCGGTTTTGGCCTGCGGCGCCTGGCTGAAAAACACGGTCTGCGTCACGCGCGGCAACGAGGCGCATGTTTCGCAGCTGATCGGCGATCTGGATAGCGCCGAAGCGCGGCAGATGCTCGACGATACAGTCGAGCGCTTGTGCGGGGAACTTGATGTCCAGCCCGGGATCGTGGCGCACGACCTGCATCCCGATTTTTACAGCACCCGGTTCGCCCAGGCCTATGCCGCGCAGCGCGGCCTCCCGGTTGTTGCCGTGCAGCATCACCATGCGCACATCGCCGCGATCTGCGCCGAGCATCATATCGGCGAAGCAGTTCTCGGCCTGGCGCTGGATGGCGTGGGGCTGGGCACTGATAATACCCCGTGGGGCGGCGAACTGTTGCGCGTGGACGGTGCGGGTTTCGAGCGTCTGGGACATCTGGCTCCAATCCATATGCCAGGCGGCGACCGTGCCGCGCGCGCGCCGTGGCGCATGGCGGCGGCGGTGCTGTTTCAACTGGGACGCGGAGACGAGATCGCGCGGCGCTTTCCCGGTCAGCCCGGAGCGCAGACGATAGCTGCGATGCTGCAACGCAATCTGAACTGCCCGTCTACCTCCAGCACAGGCAGGTTGTTCGATGCCGCCGCAGGATTGCTCGGCGTGAGCGAGATACAATCCTTCGAGGCGCAGGCCGCGATCCGGTTGCAGGAACTGGCGCAGCACCACGGGCAGGTCGCGCCGCTGGCAGATGGTTATCGAATCAATGAAAGCGGCGTGCTCGACTTCTTGCGGCTGCTTGCGGCACTTGCCGACAGTCCCAAAGAAAACAATGACGCTGCTTATGGTGCGGCGCTGTTCCATGCCACGCTCGCCGCAGGTCTGGCCGAGTGGGTGGAACGTGCCGCCAGCGAGCAAAATATTTCGTACATCGCGTTGGCTGGTGGTTGTTTTCATAATGACATCCTGTTGCGCAC
>JANLIB010000073.1 GCA_024653675.1 Gallionella sp.
CAGCGGGGTATAACGGGCAGCGCGCCTGACATCGCCGCGCGTCAATCTGCCGGTCATATCCAACATGCCCAGCGTGCCGGCCCGGGTCTGATAACTTCCGGAAAAATTGCCCGCCAGATCATCGTTGACGACTGCGACATTGTCGACATCGATAGACAGCTCGTCCCCTTTGCGCCGCCATCCGGCCTGACCGGTCAGTGTGGCGAAAGACAACGGTTCCCGCATCACGCCCGGCGCATCCACGACCAGCCTGCGTGAATTGATGTTCAGCTTGCCGCTTTCTTCATTGCCATCCACATCCACTGTCAGACCGGAAAAACCGGGCGTCTTGCCGGCCTGATTCAACTCAAGATTTTCAAAATGTCCCTTGAGTTTGTAGCTGTCCGGCTTTTCAGGCGCGCCTTGCCATTGCGCGTTCAGATTGGACACCTTTCCCCGTGGCGCATACGCAAGCAGCCGGTCGCGCAATCCTGCTTCCAGCGGCAGGAATTTGGCCAGGCCGGCGAGTCCGCCCAATTGCAGCAGATTGACGCGCATCGCACCTCTTGCAGGTTGCCGATCGCTTGCCTTTGCAGCGAGGAAATATAAATCCATGGGTTGAAATTCGACGCCGTTCTGCAACCGCATCGCCAATTGCCTAGAGGAAACCTCAAAACCGCCTGGTATCTCATGCCACGCGGCACGTCCGCGCAACTTGAGCACATTCATCTCCGGCACATCCTCGCCCAGCCTGGTTACGATGTCATGCAACTCCATATCTGCAGTGACGCCTATCAACCTGCCGCCTTCTACACCCAGCCAGGCGCGCAATGCCCCGCGGCCGCTGCTGAATTGGGCTGGCAAATCCACCCAGGGGCGCCATGCAGCTGCATCGGCGTAATCAAGCTGCGTAAAAACCTGTCCGCGCCATCCGCCCAGGTCACCAAAGCTTTCACCGCGAAAATCGCCGCGCACATCCAGCGGGGCAGACAACTCGCCCGGCGGGATTGCCTGAAAGGCAAAACTGTGCCGGCTGAACAGGCTTTCAACACGCAAATTTACTTGTTGCAACACCAGTGGCGGAGCATCGCGCTGCTCGTCAATCCATACAATGAGCGCGTTGCGTACCACCATGCTTGATTGATGCAGCAGCCAGTCAGCCAAATTACCCTCGCCGCCACGCCCGGACAATGACATGCCGCCGACAAATAATCCTCCGGTCACATCGCGGCGTATGAGCAACCCCGGGCTGTCGATCTCCAGGCTGGCCAGCCGCAATTCTGCCGCAAACAGCGACATCCACGATACGCTGGTGTCAATACGCGGCAGTACCAGGACGGGTTGCCGCTGCTCATCCAGGATACGCACGTCGGTAAAATTAAGGCGCGGGTGAAGGCCCGCCCAATCGCCCTCGATCTTGCCAATGGTGACCGGACTGCCGATCGCATCCGCCAAAGAGCCTGCAATCCTGTCGTGATACTGTCCGATATCGGGCAAAATCCAATAGCGCAGCACGATGACCACAATAGCGATCAACACCGACATGACGACGGTAAAACGCGCCAGCCAGCTAAAGCTGTGCCATAACCATCGAAAGGAAACAGATTTCAACATTGAATAACTTGGGACACGGCTCGCCGGAAATAGTGCCTGAATTTAATATTTGGAAGACAATGCGTATTCTAACTTAAGGAGACTATGAATACTGCCAACTCATCATCCGTGACCTTGATTCGCCCGAGTGTCAATTTCACACCCGGCTTGCCGGGTAGTGAATTTCCTGCCTTTGGTGCAAACCATGCTTATGCAATTTTCAAAACCGATTATGCAGGCCACCGCACATGAACACAGCAAACTCACCGCTCTCAACCTTTGCTTCGTTGCTGCAAAAGTCGCTGCGCTGCAGCCGCTATGCCAGGCGGATGCTGGATGCTGACCCATCCCTGCTGAATTGGTTGCAGCAAAATTACACCTCTCCGTGCAACCGTGAGGAAATACTGGCTTTGCTGCAACAGTCCTTTCCCTCTCAACAACCCTCACCCCAACCCTCTCCCGCAGAGAACCCCTCTCCTCAATCCTCTCCCGCAAGCGGGCGAGGAGGCGAACGAGAAAAGCAATCTTCAATCCTCGGGCGAGGAGGCGAACGAGACGCTTGCGCGACATCTGAGTTGGATCTTGGGCGCGCGGTGCGCATATTGCGCAAGCAGGTGATGGTCAAGCTGATTCTGCGCGACCTGAACGGGCTGGCCGGCCTGAACGAAGTGATGCAGGCCATGACCGCACTTGCGGAAATTTGTATTCAACAGGCACAAGCATGCCTGATGCAATCCATGCAGGCCCAGTTCGGCACACCGCTGGGCGAGACCAGCGCAACGCCGCAGGAGTTACTGGTTATCGGTATGGGCAAACTGGGCGGCGGCGAGCTGAATGTCTCATCCGATATCGACCTGATTTTCGTTTACCCGGAAGACGGCGAAACCGACAGTCCAAAAAAATTAAGCAATCACGAGTTCTTCACCCGGCTGGGCCGCCGCCTGATCAACATCATCAACGAGCTCACAGCCGATGGCTATGTGTTCCGCGTGGACATGCGGTTGCGCCCCTACGGCGACAGCGGCCCATTGGTGATGAGTTTTGCCGCACTGGAAGAATATCTGCTCACCCAGGGCCGCGAATGGGAACGCTATGCATGGATCAAAGCGCGTGTGATCGCGCCTGCCGGCAGCCCGCAGATCGCCGAATTGATGCGGCTTGCACAGCCGTTCGTGTTCCGCAAATACCTCGACTTCGGAGCCATCGATTCGATGCGCAAACTGCACGCGCAGATACGCTTGGAAGTGCAACGCCGCGATCGCCTCAACAACATCAAACTTGGTCCCGGCGGTATACGCGAGATCGAATTCACCGCGCAGGTATTTCAGTTGATACGCGGCGGACAGGATGCCGGACTGCGTCTGCGCCCCACACAAAAAGTGCTGCAGCAACTCCGCGAAACCGGACATCTGACCGTTCAGGTGGCTGCCGATCTCGACGCAGCCTATGTGTTCCTGCGCAATCTCGAACATCGCCTGCAATATCTGGATGATCAGCAAACCCAGGAATTGCCCGAAACACCCGAAGACCGGGAAATCATTGCCGACGCCATGGGTTACCCGGATTACGCCGCTTTTCTTGAAGAACTCGACCGCCATCGCGCGCTGGTCAGCCTGCAGTTCGAACATATTTTCGGCGAACAGCAGGAAGGTGAATCCGAAACCCGGTTATGGCGCGAGGACATCACTGCCGAAGAATTGGAATCGGCTCTGAAGAAGATGGGCTATCCAGCCGCACCGGACAGCGCGCAACGCCTGCTGCAACTGCGCGCCGGGAATCGCTACCGGCAATTGCCCGAACTCAGCAGGCAGCGGCTGGACAAGCTGATCCCGCAATTCCTGCGCTTGAGCGCGCAGAGCAGCGACCCCGATACAACGCTGTCCAGGTTACTGAGCCTGCTCGATGGCATAAGCCGCCGCTCCTCCTATCTGGCCTTTCTCGCCGAGTATCCGCAGGCGCTTCAGCGCCTGGCCTCGCTGGCCGCCGCCAGCAGCTGGGCGAGTGACTATATGACCCGGCACCCGGCGCTGCTTGACGAATTGCTGGATGCGCGCGAAATTTTCCGGACGCCGCAATGGGAGCAGGTGGACCGCGATCTGCAAAGCCGTCTTGATGACAACGCGGGTGACACCGAACGTCAACTGGATGTGTTGCGCCATGTCCAGCAGGAGCAGACTTTTCAACTTCTGGCTATGGATCTGTC
>JANLIB010000088.1 GCA_024653675.1 Gallionella sp.
CTTCTTGTCGAAAACTCTACCGTTTCCTTACGACTGTGTCTAAACAGAATTCCAAAATGAAAACCGGTTAGAATTACCCACCGATACCACTGACGAAGCCAGGGATTAAAGGCATCCAGCCCCGCCAGAATCAGGGTAAGCGCCGGCAGGGACAAGCTGGCAGCATCCACCGACCCCAGCAGCAGCAGGCGGATAGATTCCTCCGGGCGAGTCTCCGGCGTCTGGCCGCCCAGGGCGCGGGCGCGGCAAGCGTCGAGCCGGCGGCGGAGCATCGCGCCGGTAGTCTCGTCGCTCTCCCAGCCGACATGCATCTCGCCGCAGAACAACCATGCCGGAACCGAGGCTCCTTTCTCGCCCAGTTGCCGCGCCATGTTCCGGTACAGGCGGACGTTTTCTGCATCGCGCGAGAGTTCCAGCGCATGCAGCCTGACCCATGGCCGCGCCTTGGGAATCGCCTCGATATAAGGATGCGCATCGGTGCAGTGCGGACAGGTCAGCGACCAGAAGAAATAAAGCTGCACTTCCGGCTGGCCATCGGCGCCCGGCAGGATCCATGTATCGTCGGCATGGCCGGCAAGAGGAAGCATGGCAAACAGGCCGGCTGCGGCAAGAAGAAAAGTTCGCGATGCGCGGATCAACCGATTTTTCATGTGGCTTGCCGGAAACATTCAGGAATATTGCCTTGCCGGTTTGCAAACCTCCGGGTTGCCGCCGCAGCAGTTCTCCGTCAGGTACGCCAGCATGCCGTTCATCACCGTGAAGTTCGCAACGTAATAGATAAAACGGCCTTCCTGCCTGCTGTCGATCAGGCCGGCATGGCTGAGCGTTTTGAAATGGAAAGACAGGGTCGCCGGGGACGTTTTCAGTTTCCCGGCCACCTGCCCCGCCGCCATGCCATCAGGCCCGCGCTCCACCAGCAGGCGATAAATCGCCAGGCGCGTGGGTTGCGCCAAAGCCGCCAGAGCCTTTACCACTTGAGCCGGTTTCATCATTCTACATTTCCATTGTTAAACAATTATCGAAATGACGAAGCGATTAAAACACAATTCCTGCGAATATGCAAAATCAGGCCGGAATGAAATTAAAAGCCTGTATCCAACCTCATTGAAATAAATACCTGCCCCAATAAATGACTGTAGGGCGCCTCTATATATTGAGCATTCCATAATTTGCGACAAATATACTGCTGAACGGCGACATGCGAACACCCCCTTCTCCCGCGGGCGGGAGGGCAGGGGATGATGGGCTGTGAGCACATAAAAACCTTATTTTTGCTCGACACCCCTCACCCCAACCCCTCTCCCGCTTGCGGGAGAGGGACTCTTGGTGCATCAGGGTTAATTCTGTAATGAATTAAGAAATACTCAATAATAGAGGTGCCCTTACGCGAGTTGAAGTAATCTTGCTTGCGGTTTTGCTGATTTTCTGCAAAACTGCCAAGCATGAAAACAACACTGACTATCACCGGGCGTGGCGTCATCACACTCCCAACCCAATTCCGCAAAGCACTCGGCATCTCCGCCGCAGATCAACTGATCGCGGAAACGACCCCTGAGGGCATCTTGTTGCGCCCCGCAATCACCTTGCCCATCGAGATGTACAGCGCTGCGCGCTTGCGAGAATTTGAAGAGGCCGAGGCCGAGCTGGCCACCGTGCTGAACAAAAAAACAAAATCAAACTAACGCGGTGCGGATTTTTCTGGACGCAAACATCCTTTTTTCGGCAGCGCGTGCTGACGGCGCGATACGGCAACTACTCGCGCTTACCGAGGCCGCCGGACATGAGCTATGGGCAGATGCTTATGTGTTCGAAGAGGCGCGACGCAATCTGGCCGCAAAAACACCAGACGGACTTTCCGTGCTGAATGCAATGGCAACCCGAATCAAGATCGGAGGCATGAGTTCCAGCAATCCACTACTGCCGGATACGGTGAATTTGCCAGAGAAAGACCGGCCGGTACTCGCTGCTGCCATTCATCACCACTGCGACATATTGGCCACAGGTGACCGCACCCATTTCGGCCAGCTTTACGGGAAAACAATTCAGGGTGTGACTATATTATCGCCAGCGATGCTGGCGGAAACCGTATTGGGGTAGAAAATAATTTGAACATAACCCCTTTGATACTATGTTTCATAAAGGGCACCTCTATTAATCCAAACTCCGTCGCGATACGGCGTTGCTCAAGAAATTTTAACGCTTACATATCAAACATATGCGGCGCGCTAATATTTCTTT
>JANLIB010000103.1 GCA_024653675.1 Gallionella sp.
GCACCTCTAAAAATTCGTCACACCGGCGAAGGCCGGTGTCCAGCCTATTGAAAATACTGGATTCCGGCCTTCGCCGGAATGACGAAATCTGAATTTTTATAGGTGCCCTGCAATACGGGTGTCTTCTCTTAACTACTTAATCGAGCGCGAAAACATGGCCAAAATCATCCTAGCAGTTGACGACTCCACTTCAATCCGGCAAATGGTAGCGTTCACCCTTAAATCGGCGGGCTACACCGTCATTGAGGCTGTAGACGGCCAGGATGGGCTGGACAAAGCCAGGGCGCAAACCGCCGACCTCATACTGACTGACCAGAACATGCCCAGGATGGATGGCTTGACCCTGATCAAAACCCTGCGCGCCCTCCCGCAATTCGCCTCCACACCGATTCTGATGCTGACTACCGAATCAAGCGATGACATGAAAGTGCAAGGCAAATCGGCAGGCGCGACAGGCTGGATAGTCAAGCCGTTCGACCCCCACAAGCTACTGGAAGTCATCAAAAAGGTGCTTGGCTAAAATCATCATCACCGCCTGATTCCGGCTGATATTTCCGCCATGATCTTCGGCGCCGCAACCCCAGGGAAGAACCAATGTCCATAGACATGAGCCAGTTTTATCAGGTGTTCTTCGATGAATCGGTCGAGCATCTTGCGAGCATGGAAAGCCTGCTGCTCGCGCTTGATCTTGATTCGCCCGACCCTGACCAGCTCAATGCAATCTTTCGTGCGGCCCATTCCATCAAGGGGAGCAGCGGCACATTCGGCTTTACCGACATGGCTGAGGTGACCCACGATCTTGAAACTCTTCTGGACCGTATTCGCAAGAACGAGATCACCATTACCGCCGATATGGTCGATGCGTTTCTGCAAACCGGAGATGTGCTGCGCAGCTTGCTGGATGCACACCAGAGAGGAGTCACTTCCAGCGATGCGGCTTCGGTGGAAGTGCGCGCCAAGCTGGAATATCTGACCGGCAGCAGGGAGCAGAAGGAAGGGGACATAACCAGCGACTTGGCTGGCGTTGTTGGCCAGCCTGGTCAGATGGCTAGCAGTTCCATCACAGGACAGGGCATTCCAGGCGCGGAGGTCGAATCCTCACCATCTTCCGCGCAGCATACCTATCAGGTGGATTTCCCGAATACACCCGCCATATTTCCCAGCAAGGCACATCTCAACAATCTGCTTGAAGAGCTGGCCAATACCGGCACGATCGATAACAAGAAGATTACCGCCAAGGCGGTGACCCTGTCGCTGACCACTCACACATCAGAAGCGGAAATACGCGATATCTTTTCTTTCTTTTTGGGGTCGGACCATCTGACCATAACGGAAACAAATGCAGCCACCCGTGGCGCTGACCAGCAGGATTATGGGTTCTTCGTCGATCCCGATGCGGTCAAATCGGGGGTCGAGAATGCCCAAGGCTACGGCTTTTTCGCCGATCCAGATGCGGTCAAATCGGGGGTCGAGAATGCCCAGGGCTACGGCTTTTTCGTCGATCCCGATGCGGTCAGATCGGGGGTCGAGAATGCCCAGGGCTACGGCTTTTTCGAAGATATTGAAAATCGTGCCGGGCCGCAAGCGCCCAAACCGGGATTGCGCCGGGATGATATTCCCGGCCGCCGCACCACGGACAAAGCCGCTACTTCAACTGCGGGCGACAACTCGATCCGCGTCAGTGTGGTTAAAGTCGATCAAATGATCAATCTGGTCGGGGAGCTGGTGATTACCCAGGCCATGCTGACGGAAACCGTATCCAATATGGACCCGGTATTGCACGAACGTCTGGTCAGCGGGCTGGCGCAGCTCGAACGCAATACCCGCGACCTGCAAGACTCTGTCATGTCGGTGCGCATGATGCCGATCAATCTGATATTCAGCCGTTTTCAGCGCGTCGTGCGGGACGGCTCTGTCAAACTGGGCAAGAAAATACAGCTCAGGATCGTCGGGGAAAGCACGGAGCTGGACAAGGGCCTGATCGAAAAAATCAGCGACCCGCTCAACCATCTGGTGCGCAACAGCATGGATCACGGCATCGAGTCCCCGGAAGAGCGCATCGCCAATGGAAAAACCCCGATAGGCACGATCACGTTGCGTGCCGCGCATCAGGGCGGCAACATTGTCATAGAAGTGTCCGACGACGGTGCGGGACTCAATCGTGAACGGATTCTCGCCAAGGCCAGGGAAAAAGGGCTGCCGGTTAACGAGAGCATGAGCGATAGCGAGGTTTGGCAGGTCGTATTTGCCCCCGGGTTTTCAACTGCAGCCATCGTTACGGATGTTTCCGGACGCGGTGTCGGCATGGATGTGGTCAAGAGGAACATCGAAAGTATCGGAGGCCGTGTCGAAATATCTTCCCGGCACGAAAAAGGATGTGCCATCACCATCCGTCTGCCATTGACACTGGCTATACTGGATGGGTTATCGATCGCCGTGGGGGATCATATTTATATCATCCCGCTCAATTTCATCAGCGAATCCCTGCAACCCAATCCTGAAGACATCAAGGAAATCAGCGGGCAAGGCCAGGTAGTGCATGTGCGCGGAGAATATGTCCCTTTGATCGCGCTGCACCGGCTGTTCAACATCCAGACCAGGATCACGAATCCTGCCGAAGGGATTCTGGTGCTGCTGGAAGCCGAAGGTAAAAAAGTCGCCTTATTCGTGGACGAGTTGCTTGGACAGCACCAGGTGGTAATCAAAAGCCTGGAGAGCAACTACCGCAAAGTTGCGGGTGTTTCAGGGGCAACCATCATGGGCGATGGGCGGGTCGCCATGATCATGGATGTAGGCGGGCTGGCCAAGCTGGCGCAGATGTAGGGGCGCGATTCATCGCGCCCTTTTTCTGGCGCGTGAATAGTGTGTAGCCGCGCAGGCTGGGTTTCGCGGTAAAGTAGCTGACCCGCCGCAAGGTTGAAAGTTGTTAATTTTCAGAAAGGAGAACACCATGCAATCAAGCCATGAACAATCAGCGGGTGGCGAAGGCCGTGAGCTGCTGACATTTACGCTGGGCAGCGAGGAATATGGCATAGATATTCTCAAGGTCCAGGAAATACGCGGTTATGAAGCGGTCACAACAATAGCCAACGCACCCGAATTCATCAAAGGCGTGGTCAATTTGCGCGGCATCATCGTGCCGATCGTGGACATGCGCATCAAATTCAAACTGGGCAGCGTTACCTATGACCAGACCACTGTGGTGATCATACTTAACATCGCCAACCGCGTGGTGGGCATGGTGGTTGACGGCGTCTCCGACGTGACTACGCTGAAACCGGAAGAGATCAGGCCGGCGCCCGAATTTGGTTCGGGTCTGGACGTCCAATATCTGCAGGGGTTAGGCACGGTGGATAACCGCATGATCATCCTGCTGGATATCGAGAAACTGATGACCAGCCGCGACATGGAGCTGGTAGAAGCTGCGGAAATAGCTGCATAACCCAAGTTTGACCCTATGGGCAACAATACCGTCTACACGCCACCCATGACACATTGTTTGCAATTACTTCCAGGACAGGTCACCTCTCATTCAGGAGAGGAAGAATGAGCAATTGGTGGAGCGGGCTATCGCTGAAAAACAAGTTGCAAATCCCTATCCAGCTGGCCTTGTTCGTGATTATCGTATTGGCGCAGCGCGCGGCTATGGGCAAGTTTGAAGAACGCGTGCTGGAAGAGTCCCGGCAAAAAGCGGTTATTGCAGCGGATGGCGTGCTGAATGGCCTGAATATGCTGATGATTAACGGCATTATCAGCAATGCCGAGCAACGTGCCTTGTTCATCAGGAAAATGGGCGCATCGGAAAAAGTGCTTGAATTGCGCGTTATCCGCAACAAGCCGGTGCAGGATCAATACGGACCGGGATTGCCATCCGAGCAGCCTGGCGATGAGATGGATCGCGATACCCTGGAATCCGCGAAGGAGCAAAGCAAATTGCTCGATCAGAATGGAGTGCAGTCTCTGCGTGTTGTTGTGCCATTTATTGCAAAAAAAGAATTTCGCGGCACCAATTGCCTGGATTGCCACAAAGTAGCGGAAGGCACAGTGAATGGCGCAGTCAGCATTACCTTGAACATTTCCGATGAGTTAGGCGAGTTGCGTTATGCCAATTGGATAATATGGGGCGCGCAGGCGGTCACGCAGATTTTATTGTATTTCATGGTCGGTTGGCTGATCAGTCTCGTCATCCGCCCATTGCGACAGGCAGTTACAACAGCCAACGCTGTGGCCAGTGGCGATCTGACCCAACGCATTGAAGTGACCTCCGGGGATGAAACCGGCCAGTTAATGCAGGCTTTGAAAAACATGAATGAAAGCCTCGCCGGCATCGTCGGAGAGGTGCGCAGCGATACCGACTCCATCGCCACCGCCGCCAAACAGGTTGCGGCGGGTAATAATGATTTGTCGCAGCGCACCGAAGAACAAGCATCGAGCCTGGAAGAAACGGCCAGCAGCATGGAGGAGCTCACCTCGACGGTGAAGCAGAACGCCGACAACGCCAGACAGGCCAACCAGCTGGCGGCGAGCGCCTCGGGCATCGCGGTCAAGGGCGGCCAGGTGGTGAATGAAGTGGTGAACACGATGGCCTCGATCAGCACCAGCTCGAAAAAGATCGTCGACATCATCAGCGTCATCGAAGGCATCGCGTTCCAGACCAACATCCTGGCGCTGAACGCCGCAGTGGAAGCGGCGCGCGCCGGCGAACAGGGACGCGGCTTCGCAGTCGTGGCCGGCGAAGTGCGCAACCTGGCGCAACGCTCGGCTGCGGCGGCCAAAGAAATCAAGGCGCTGATCGGCGACTCGGTGGACAAGGTGAACACCGGCTCCAAACTGGTGGACCAGGCCGGTGCGACCATGGGCGAGATCGTCGGCGCGGTAAAACGGGTCACCGACATCATGTCCGAAATCGCCGCCGC
>JANLIB010000015.1 GCA_024653675.1 Gallionella sp.
ATATGGGACGCGAGTGCGCATGTTGGGTTACGCGATAAAGCCGCTAACCCAACCTACAAAAGCCATACCCAGGTTCATGGACTCAATTCGGGCGAAAAACTGGCGACTGCGGTCTCTCCCGCAAGCGGGAGAGGGTTGGGGTGAAGGGTGTCGAGCGGAAATAAGGTTTTTATGTGCCCACAGCCCCTCATCCCCTGCCCTCCCGCCTGCGGGAGAAGGGAGTGTTCGTATGTCGCCGTTCAGTAATATATTTGTCGCAAATTATGGAAAGCTCAATAATCAGAGGTTCCTACAGTCAGGCCAGCGGCAATTCCGCGTTGCCCATGCCGATAAGGGCAACCTCGTCCAACGCCTTAAGGAATTGATGCTGCTCATGCAGATGCGCCAGCGATTCGGGATGGGGCTTGCCGCGCATCTGCGCGAGCCGCGCGCGGCTGGCGGCCGGCATCTCCCAATGCAGCCCTTGCAGCAATTCATCCGCCGATTCGGGCTTGTTGCACACCAGCACCATATCACAGCCCGCGTTCAGCGCGGCTTCGGCGCGCTGCACGATACCGCCTGCGGCAGCCGCGCCTGCCATGCTCAGATCGTCGCTGAAGATGCAGCCTTCGAAGCCAAGCTGCCCGCGCAGGATATTCTTTAACCAGACCGGAGAAAATCCGGCCGGACGGCTGTCCACCCTGGGATAAATGACATGCGCCGGCATCACTGCGGTCATGCCGTAATTCACCATCTGCCGGAACGGGATCAGGTCGCCAAGTTCGATATCGACAAACGCGCGCTCGTCCACCGGGACGTCCAGGTGCGAATCGGCGCGCACGAAACCATGGCCGGGGAAATGCTTTCCCACCGCGTGCATCCCGCCCTGCTTCAATCCCAGCAACAGACTGTGCGCCAGTTCGGCGACCGCCTGAGGGTCGCTGTGAAACGCGCGGTCGCCGATCACGCTGCTCTGGCCGTAATCGATGTCCAGCACCGGCGTGAAACTGAAATCCACGCCGCAGGCGCGCAACTCTGCCGCCAGCACATAACCCGCTTGCTGAGCCAGGTGGCGCGCACGCTGCGGATGCGCATCCCAGATTTTGCCGAGCTCTCGCATCGCGGGAATTTTGCTGAAGCCCTCGCGAAAACGTTGCACCCTGCCGCCCTCGTGATCCACCGCGATCAACAGAGGCGGCGCGCGCAGCGCATGAATCGCGGCAGTGAGTTCCGCCAACTGGCCGGGAGACTGATAATTGCGCGCGAACAAAATGACCCCGCCGGCCAGCGGATGAAGCAAGCGCGCTTCGTCCTCCGGCGTAAGCCGCGTCCCCAACACATCCAGCATCACCGGCCCCAAGCCCATAAACACTCCCCGACTGGTTAAATCAAAACGCGGCGGATTATAAGGCTTTTATGAGGATCAAGCGTCAAAGTTGCTTGCACATAAGTCAGCAAATAACGTCGCTACCTGCCGCGCTTCGCTCGCAGCTAAAGGCTTATTGCAATGACTATTTAATCAGCGCTTTTTTTAACATCCATACTTTTCATTGTTGCCCGCCAGAACAATTCGACTACGCTACCTTTAACTTGCTCTTTGACTACTCACCAGTAGGCGTACTGGTAAGTCAACCCGAGGATCAGATTCAGGTCGGAATTTTTC
>JANLIB010000138.1 GCA_024653675.1 Gallionella sp.
GCGCTTTAACGCCGGAAATCCTGTGGCGCCATTACGCCGACAATCTACTGGCGCCTTTATGCCGGAAACGAAATGGCTCCATGATGCCGAAAGTTCACAGGAGCCAAGCCATGCAGCCATCCCGTGTTGGGCAAAGCGAGCGGCATACGCAGAATCGCCCTGTTCCGCGAGAAACTCGGCTACGACTATCTCGGCGGCTGGACTGGCTGCGCGAATAGCAACATCGAAATCATGCGCGCCTTCGCACGGTTGCGGCAGATGCTTGCCCTTACGCCTACCTTTAGCTGACACATAGGCGAGCTGCAAACACCCGCGTTTGCCCCAGTGAAAAGCTCTCGCCAGACGACATCTTGACTGGGAATAAAAAATGCCATACTGTCCGCAAAAGTTCCCAGATAATCACCGGACAGAAAATAGCCATGAATGCCGCCCTTACCCTCGTCAGCGATCAAGACCCCGTACTTTCCTATCTGTATGAAGCCCGTAAACACCATACACAGGCAGCCATCGCCAAGCATTTGGGCGTTGGGATTCGTACCATCAGCCGATGGGAAGCCCGGCAAACCAGCCCTCCCGCCTACTTGGCTCATGCGTTGCAGCAATTATTGCCATTCGGAGAGGAAAGCCCCGAAGGCGCATTCGACTTCATAGACCTGTTCGCGGGCATCGGTGGCCTGCGCAAGGCATTTGAACAAATCGGCGGGCGTTGCGTATTCTCCAGCGAGTGGGACACCTACGCACAGAAAACCTATGCCGAAAACTTCCGCGATGGACACCCTATTGCCGGGGACATTACCCAAGTGCAGGCCGCCGACATTCCTGACCACGACGTACTGCTGGCTGGTTTTCCCTGCCAGCCCTTTTCGATTGCCGGAGTTTCGAAGAAGAATGCGCTGGGTAAAGCACACGGCTTTGCCTGCGAAACACAGGGCACACTGTTTTTTGACGTGGCACGCATCATCGAAACAAAACGTCCGCGCGCCTTCCTGCTGGAGAACGTCAAGAACCTTGTTTCCCACGACAAAGGCCGCACCTTCGATGTCATCCGCCGCACTCTGACCGAAGTGCTGGGCTACCACATCCACTATCGCGTCATAGACGGCGCGCACTTCGTCCCGCAACATCGCGAGCGCATCCTCATCGTCGGCTTCCGCGAGCCGATGGCATTCGATTTCGACGCACTACCCCTGCCACCCAAAGGCCAGCGCACACTCAAAGACATCCTGCACCGCACCGACGGCAGCGAACCTGTTTTGCCGTGGGACGAATCAAGATTCTTCGACCACAAAAAACAGCGCCAGCTGGACAAATACACCCTCACCGACCACCTCTGGCTCTACTTGCAGAACTACGCCGCGAAGCACCGCGCCAAGGGCAACGGCTTCGGCTTTGGTCTAGTCAAATCCGGAGACGTGACGCGTACTTTATCGGCGCGTTACTACAAGGACGGCTCGGAAATACTTGTGTATCAAGGCACGCGCAAAAACCCGCGCCGACTCACGCCCAGAGAATGCGCGCGGCTGATGGGCTACCCCGACACGTTCAGGATTCCGGTGTCGGATACGCGGGCATACCAATTATTTTCTCAAGCGGCGGTTGTGCCGATGGTCGAATATGCGGCTAAACTGATGGTATCGCAACTCAACTTAGGGGAGAAGGCATCGGAAGCTGTCGAAGTGCCGAAAGACATCATGGCTAAAGGACTTTGGACAAAAGAGCAAGTAAAGCTGGCTTTCTACTTATATTGTCAGCTCCCATATGGACGAATATACGGACGCAACCCGGAAATAATCGCACTGGCAAAAGTCATCAGCCGCACGCCTGATGCGGTGGCGATGAAGATGCTTAACATCGCAAGCCTTGATCCTGCCATTACGAGTACGGGGCGAGTAGGCTTGGGAAATGCATCGGCATTGGATCGCGAGGTATGGGATGAATTCCACTCAGATTGGGAAAGGCTTGCCGTGGAATGCCAACTACTCCGGCAGCAACTAGACAAAAATACCGTGGGGGATTTGGAGCAGGAAGATGATGAGCTAGTGCCAGATGATTTCACTGGAGAAACACGGCAAGTTCTAACAACACAGAGAATCAAGCAGCATTTTTTTCGCCGCGCCGTGTTGAGCAGTTATCGTGGACGTTGCTGCATGTCTGGCCTGTCCGAGCCGCGCCTGTTGGTTGCCAGCCATATTGTGCCGTGGAGTAAAGACAAAGCGAATCGCCTGAATCCAAGTAATGGCCTGTGCCTTTCGGCAATTCACGACAGAGCTTTTGATAAGGGGCTGATAACGCTCACCGATGACTTCAAGATCGTTGTCTCGGAGGAGCTAAAGCGGAAGAATGAGACTTTCATAATAGAAGTTCTGTTGCCGTTGAATGGCCGTACAATTGAACCGCCAGAACGCTTCGCACCGCAAGCTGAGTTTATCGCGTGGCATAGAAAAGAACTCTTCGTGGACAACCGGAAGTAGCCATGATGCGGCGCACAAAAAAACAGGCTGAGCTACCAAGTGACGCTCCAATTGAGCGTTGCGTTTTTGAGTACCTTTACCGCGACGCATCCAACTATAAGGCTTGGGGAACAATTCTCTTGTCAGGCGCTCCATCGCAAAATGACATAGAGATATTGCGCGCTAGTTTGGATTCGGATACATACTTTGTCGCAGAGCAAGTAGGCATTCCAGCAGTTTACAAAGAGCTGTGGAATTTATCCGGCGGCATCACCAGTGACGATCATGCATTACATGAGTTTGTGGCACTTCGAGTAGCAACTGAGGATGAAAGAAGAGCTTTGCCTTTATTTGGCGAGCTATCGAGTTTGCTCAACACTTTCTACTCCGTAACCAAGTGGGATTATTCGCTATCGCCGAATTTTGAGACTTGCTTCTGGCGTTAAATATTTCATGACGGATTGCTTTTGAAGAACAAGCGGTAACGGGAGGCCGTCGCCCGGATTTTGTGCTGCCGAGCCTTGTGGTTCTGAAGGCTAAAAAAAGGACATTCGAAGAAGCGATGGTGCTCTCGGCAAAAACCACCCTTCGTGAACGCTGGAAACAGGTGGCAATGGAGAAATTCAACTGCGCGCTATTCTTGGCAACCGTCGATGACCGTGTATCTTCGGCTGCGATTGATGACATGAGCACTCAGGGGATTCATCTGGTTGTTCCCGAGTCCCTGAAAAAATCGAAGGAAACATGCTACGTCGGCAAGACAAACGTAATCACGTTCCGCGAATTTTTCGACGAGGAGATTTCTTCGAAAAGACCAAGCTTCCGGCGAGCCTGAGCATGCAGCGTCTTCCGCCGCGAGAATCCTATTCTACATTCTGCCTATAGTTTGATTGGATTGATCGCACCCGCGAGTGTTATCGAAAACATTGCAGGTGGTTTGACCACACGGGCTTTTCTAATCAGTTTTGGATAAACGGCTGTGACGAGCGCAGCGGTGTCGGCGGCGGAAGCGTCGCCTGAGGTGAGCACGAAGCCAATCACACCGTGGTCTTGGAATGCGCGGAGTTCATTGGGTTTGCGCCGGATGTTTTTGTCGCGGGTCAGCACGATCCAGCCTTGCTTGCCTGCAGCTTCAAGCCATTTTTCATCCGGGCAGGCGGGTTCGAATTTTTCATGGTGGGGGATGAAGGGTGCGCCAATTGTTGTCAGCGCTTCACCGAGCTTGTGGCTCCACGCACACCGGTCAATGAAAAGTACCGGAGTATCAGGCGGCGCGGCGTTGTTCGAAGCGGAGCGCTTCTTCGATTTCTTCTTCGTCAACGCCGTAGTCCTTTGCCATTTCAACCAGTGTATCGCCAGCCCTGAAGCGACCAACAATTACCTCTGTGGGTACGGCCACATCGGATAGCACTGGGCGACCAAAGGAAAGCCGTGGGTCAATGACGATGGACTTTGGTTGTTTTGCATCCGGCGTAGTGCTGCGACTGAAAGGGAACAACCGGATAGGCATACCGCTGCGATCTCTTTCGATACGGGCGAGAGCGACTGCGAAGTCACCCCGCAGAGCTTCTTGCCCCTGTTTTGAAACATTCAGCAAGTGCGGGGCGTGTTCAACAAACAGGTCAACGCCGTTGGTTTTGAATTGCTTGTCGATCAATGGCCTGTCAGTACCGAGTTGTGTTCGCAAATAGCTAATGCTATCGCGGACTTTGGACAAGGAAATTTTGTGACGCCGACGAATGGCCGACAGGACATGCAGCTCACACAAGTTGGCAAAGGAAAGCAGCCGCGCGTTTGAGTCGGCTGGCTGTATCACAGACTTGAATCGCTTCGGCGAACCGGAGGCCAAATGATAGGCTTGACCGAAGCACCAGGCTTTTACGGTCGCAACGGGCAGATTGAGGATGCGCGCAACCTCACTTACGGGGTATGCCGGATTATCGAAAACGGAGACTCGCTTTACAGGCTGATTGGTCATGGGTGAATGATAACCCGAACGGCATCCGTTGCAAACCTACGTTTTGCTATACAACTGGCTGCCCCGCTTCACAAACTCTTCCGCCTTCTGTTCCATGCCTTTACTGAGCGCGGTCTGTTCGTCCACGCCTTGCGCGGCTGCAAAGTCGCGCACGTCCTGCGAAATTTTCATCGAGCAGAAGCTCGGTCCGCACATCGAGCAGAAGTGCGCGACCTTGCCGGATTCCTTGGGCAGGGTTTCGTCGTGGAATTCGCGCGCCTTGTCCGGATCGAGACCGAGGTTGAACTGGTCTTCCCAGCGGAATTCGAAGCGCGCCTTACTTAGCGCGTTGTCGCGGATCTGCGCGCCGGGATGCCCCTTGGCGAGATCGGCGGCGTGCGCGGCGATTTTGTAGGTGATGATGCCTTCTTTGACGTCGTCCTTGTCCGGCAATCCCAGATGCTCTTTCGGCGTGACGTAGCACAGCATCGCGGTGCCGAACCAGCCGATCATCGCCGCGCCGATGGCAGAAGTGATGTGGTCGTAGCCGGGTGCGATGTCCATGGTGAGCGGACCGAGTGTGTAGAACGGCGCCTCGTGGCACCACTTCTGCTGCAGGTCCATGTTCTCCTTGATGAGGTGCATCGGCACATGGCCGGGGCCTTCGATCATCACCTGCACGTCGTGCTTCCATGCGAGCAGCGTCTGCTCGCCGAGTGTCTTGAGCTCGCCCAGTTGCGCTTCATCGTTGGCATCGTAGATCGAGCCGGGACGCAGGCCGTCGCCGAGGCTGAAGCCGACGTCGTAGGCCTTCATGATTTCGCAGATGTCCTCGAAATGGGTGGCGAGGAAATTTTCCTTGTGGTGCGCCAGACACCATTTCGCCATGATTGAGCCGCCGCGAGAAACAATCCCGGTCATGCGCTTCGCGGTCAGCGGCACGTAACGCAGCAACACGCCGGAATGGACCGTGAAATAGTCCACGCCCTGCTCGGCCTGCTCGATCAGTGTGTCGCGGAAAATCTCCCAGGTCAGGTCTTCGGCCTTGCCGTTCACCTTTTCCAGCGCCTGATATATCGGAACTGTTCCAATAGGTACAGGCGAATTGCGGATGATCCATTCGCGCGTCTCGTGGATGTGCTTGCCGGTGGACAGGTCCATCACCGTGTCGCCGCCCCAGCGGATCGCCCAAGTCATCTTCTCCACTTCTTCCTGAATGCTCGAACCCAGCGCCGAGTTGCCGATGTTGGCGTTGATCTTCACCAGGAAGTTGCGCCCGATAATCATCGGCTCGGCTTCGGGGTGGTTGATGTTGGCGGGGATGATCGCGCGGCCCGCGGCCACTTCGCTGCGGACGAATTCCGGCGTGATCTGCTTGGGCATCGAGGCGCCGAAATTCTCGCCGGGATGCTGCCGCAGCAACATTTCGGAAAGGCCTTCGCGGCGCTGGTTCTCGCGGATCGCGATGTATTCCATCTCCGGCGTGATGATGCCCTTGCGGGCGTAATGCATCTGCGTGACGTTCCTGCCGGGCCTGGCGCGGCGCGGTGCCCGCTTGAGGTTGAAGCGCAGTTCGGCCAGTTCGGGATCGTTCAGGCGCTGCTGGCCGTAGTCGGAAGAAAGCTTGTCCAGCGTTTCGGTGTCGCCGCGCTCGTTGATCCACGCTTCGCGCAACGCGGGCAGGCCGGAGCGGATGTCGATCTTTACCGCCGGGTCGGTATAGGGGCCGGAGCAGTCGTACACGTAGATCGGCGGATTTTTTTCCGCGCCCATACCGGAGGGTGTGTCGGCCTGCGATATCTCGCGCATCGGCACCCGGATATCGGGGCGCGAACCCACGACATAAACCTTGCGCGAATTCGGCAACGGCTTGATCGCCGCCGCATCGACGTGCGCGGAGCCGGCAACAAACTTCGGCGCGATAAATTTGGGATTGGCGTTCATGTGATGCTCCAGTAAAACAGGAAACACCGGGTGGATGCTTCCCTTTGCGGCATTACCCGCACAGGTTCAAAGGGACTTTCTCACTCCGCCCCGAACAGATACCGGCGAAGACCCCCAGCGAGGTTGCAAGTTAAAGCAAAGGCTGGGTAAAAGCAAGAGAGGCGTATTTGCCGGCACATCAATTGAGCAGTCGGGCCAGCCTTGCTATACTGCCGCAGCAGATGCACACTGAACGACGCGCGATTTTCGGGAGGAGATTTTGGACATGGAACAAGCACGCTTCAATATGATAGAGCAGCAAATACGCCCGTGCGATGTGCTGGAAGGGCGCATTCTGGAATTGCTCAAACACGTTCGCCGCGAACAATTCGTGCCGAATGGCATGAAGGAATTGGCGTTTGCCGATATGGAGATTCCGCTGGGCTACGGAGTATCAATGTGGCAGCCCAAGCTGGAAGCGCGCGCCGTGCAGGAATTGCATCTCGGCCGCGACGACGGGGTGCTGGAGGTGGGCACCGGCAGCGGTTACCTGACCGCGCTGCTGTCCGCGCTGGCCGGGCATGTGACGACGGTCGAGATTGTGCCGGAACTGAGCGCCGCAGCCAAACATAGGCTGGCCATCAATCGCCACGATAACATTACCTTTGAGGCAGGCGACGCATCGCATGGCTGGGGCAACGGTGTGAGTTACGATGTCATTGTGCTGACCGGTTCCACGCCGGTATTGCCTGAGGCATTCCAGAAAAGCCTGAAAACCGGCGGGCGGTTGTTTGCTATCGTCGGCGACGCGCCGGTGATGGAGGCAAAGCTGATAACCCGTGTTGCGCCTGACACCTTTGAGACCAGGGATATCATGGAAACCTGCGTCGCACCTTTGCGGAATGCCGAACAGCCAGATCGTTTCGTGTTCTGAAGCCAATAACGCGAAACTCGCGCAGCGATTCGTTTGCTTCCTCTTCCGCAGGAGTTGATAATTGCTTTTCTCGTTCGCTTCCTCGCCCGCTTGCGGGATAACCAGCGACTTGACTGGCGTCTCTTGCCAGATTAGTCGAATGGCTAGGAGTTCCACCAGAGGATTGAGGTGAGGGAAACGGGCATGGCAGATTTCATTATTCCTGGGAGGCAATTTGCCATGCCTGTCAGGCCGGGGTTGCGCAACCGGGGAGTAATCTGTAGTATTAGCAGAATCTAATATACCAATTGCTCATAAATCAGTGGCGCAAAACCCGATGAAAATAATTCCATCAAGACTGTTTCTGGCGATTCTTCTCGGCGCGAGCGGCTACGTTCAGGCGGACGACCTGCTGGAAACCTACCGTGCCGCGCAGGCCAACGACCCGCAGATCGCGGCGGCGTATGCCGCACAGCAAGCCGGCCGGGAAAAGCTGCCGCAGGGTCGCTCCCTGCTGTTGCCCTCGGTCAATCTCAGCGCGAACAGCACGTTTAACGATCAAACCACCCAATATCAGGGAACGACTTTCCTGCCGGGCGGAACCAATCGCTACAACAGCAACGGCTATGGCGTGAGCCTGGTGCAACCATTGTTTCGCCAGCAGAACTGGCAGGCTTACAGCCAGTCCGAATTGCAGGTCGCGCAAGCCGAAGCGCAATACAGGATTGCAGAGCAGGATTTAATGTTGCGCGTCGCGCAGGCCTATTTCGACGTGCTGATCGCGCAGGACAGCGTGCGGCTCGCGGAGACGCAGAAAGCCGCCATCTCCGAACAACTGGAGCAAGCCAAACGTAATTTCGAAGTGGGCAGCGCCACGATCACCGATACGCTTGAAGCGCAGGCGCGTTACGACCTGACCGGCGCGCAGGAGATCGCCGCGCAGAACAACCTGGAAATCAAACGGCGCGCCTTGCAGCAACTGATCAATGCGATGCCGAAAGACCTCGCCCACCTGGGCAGGGAATTCCAGATGGAAGCCCCGCAACCCGCCGACATGGAAAAATGGGTGGACGATGCGCAGTCGAACAGCCCGCAACTCGCCGTTGCCCGTGCGGCGGACGAACTGGCGGAAAAGGAAGTGGCGCGCAATCGCGGCGGACATTACCCGACGGTGGATCTGGTGGCGAACTATTCCAGCAACAATGCCAACGGCGGCAGCTTCGGCGTGGGCAGCGAAACCACCAGCAAGAGCGTCGGCGTGCAACTGAATATGCCGCTGTTCCAGGGCGGCGCGGCGAATTCCAGATGGCGCGAAGCGCAAGCGAATCGCGAGCGCGCCAGGCAGGAGCTGGAAAACGCCCGCCGCAACGTCGCGACGCAAACCCGCCAGGCTTTTCTCGGCGTGGCCAGCGGCATCGCCCAGGTCAAGGCCTTGCAGCAGGCGCTCGCTTCCAGCGAGAGCGTGCTGGAAGCGAGCAAGCTGGGACAGGAAGTCGGGGTGCGCACCAACCTCGACGTGCTGAATGCGCAACAGCAGCTCTATTCGACCCGGCGCGACCTGTATCAGGCTCAATACAATTATCTTCTCAGCCAGCTGCGTTTGAAGGCGGCGGTGGGTTCGCTCGGCGAAGAAGACCTGAACAAGGTCAATCAGGCGCTGGATTGAGTCAGCCAATAATAAATTTGAAATCCGTTTGGGCTGGTCTGGCTCAGCTTTGATAGCTTTGGTAGGGTGGGCGCAGCCCACGTGATCGCAGAAATTACCGAAGGGCGCCTCTATTTACCCCAAAATCCTGAGCGAGACAAGGCGCGAAAGAAATTTTAGCGCGCCACATATGTTTGATATGTAAGCGTTAAAATTTCTTGAGCAACGCCGTATCGCGACGGAGTTTGGATTAATAGAGGTGCCCCGAAGTTACGTGGGCTGCGCCCACCCTACACGAGTTGCCCAATCGATAAACTGTTTTCCCGCTTGACAGATTCCATCTGTAGCTGTTTAAATGTGCGCTGTTCACCCAATGAACGCACCCCATGTTCGACGATAACACCAGCTACGGTTTGCTCAAAACACTGGAAGACAATCCCAGCCTTTCGCAAAGGGATCTGGCGAAGCGTCTGGGTATCAGCCTGGGCAAAGTCAATTTCTGCCTCAATGCCCTGATCGAAAAGGGCTGCCTGAAGGTCAATAATTTCCGCAACAGCGATAACAAACTGGCGTATGCCTATCTGCTCACCCCGCGCGGGGTCGAACAAAAAGCACGCATGACCGTGGAGTTTTTGCAGGTTAAATTGCAGGAGTACGAGCAGTTGCGCGCGGAAATAAACGAACTGAAACGCGAGGCGGAACAACAGGGTTTGCTGGAGAACATACATGAGTGATGAACAGGTTTGTGCGGTCATTCTCGCAGGCGGAAGCGGCAGCCGTTTGTGGCCGTTGTCACGCCAGCATCTGCCCAAGCAGTTCCTGTCGCTGGAGGGCGAAGAATCGCTGCTGCAAACCACCATCAATCGCCTGGATTCTGTCATTGCGGCCGGGGATGTTCTGATTGTCACGCAGGAAGCGCATGCCAAAGGCGAGGCCTATCACGCCCTGCTTCCATATCAAACCCTGTTTGAACCGGTGGCGCGCAACACCGCGCCTGCGATCGCACTGGCCGCTGCCTTCCTGACGAGGGAAGGCGCAGACCCGATCATGGTCGTGCTGCCTGCCGATCACATCATCAGGGACGAAGCCCGTTTTCGCGAACACCTGAAAGTTGCGATCGAAGCAGCCAAAAGCGGCAAGCTCATCACTTTCGGCATTCAGCCTGCCCACCCCGATACCGGGTTTGGCTACATTAAAATAATAGGACTGAGGACTGAGGACTTAGGACTGAGTGGGAAAGCAGCGAGTGGTTCTACTCAGTCCTCAGTCCTCGAACCCCAGTCCTGTATTTATGAAGTTGAACGCTTCACCGAAAAGCCCGATCTCGACACTGCAAAACATTTCCTGAAAGACGGCGGTTACTACTGGAATTCCGGCATGTTCGTGTGGCGCGCCTCGGCGATACTTGCAGAGATCAAACAGCACTTGCCGGCGGTGTTTCAAGTGATACAAACCATCATTGCCGAGAACCGTGCCGGCGGGACATTCCAGCAAGCAGTCGAAAAGCATTTCGCCGCCATGCCATCCATCTCCATCGATTACGGCGTGCTGGAAAAGTCCAGCCGCGTGTCGCTGATTCCATGCGATATCGGCTGGAACGATGTCGGCAGCTGGCAGGCGGTGCATGAGATCGGAGCCAAGGATAACTACGGCAATGTGATACTGGGCAATGTCATCGCTCTGGATTGCAGGAATAATCTGATCCGTGCCGAGAAACGTCTGGTCACAGCCATTGGTGTGGAAGATCTTTGCGTCATCGAGACCGCCGATGCCGTGCTCATCTCCAGGAACGACCAGACCCAGCGAGTGCGCGAAGTGGTAGATGTATTGCAGAAACGCGGTTCAAGCGAGCATCTCTTTCATACCATGGTCAATCGTCCGTGGGGCAGCTACACCGTGCTGGAAGAAGAGCAGGACAGCTTCAAGATCAAGCGCATCGAAGTCGCGCCCGGCGCGCGGCTCAGCCTGCAAAGCCATCGTCAACGCTCCGAACACTGGGTGGTGGTATCCGGCACGGCAACGGTCACCAATGGAGATGAAGTGATCACCGTTCAGAAAAATCAGAGCACATATATTCCTATAGGCGCAAAACATCGTCTGGAAAATCGCGGCAGCGAACCGTTACACATCGTCGAGATACAGGTCGGTGAATATCTGGGTGAAGACGACATTCAGCGCTATGAAGATAACTATGGAAGATGATAAACAGGACTGAGGCAAAAACAGGACTGAGGTTTGAGGACTGAGTGATGGCGCAAAAGGTTGATCGATTTGAAGATTTGATTGCTTGGCAAAAAGCACGACAGCTCACGGTTGAAATTTACCGAATCACCGCTCACGGCGAGTTCGCCAAGGACTTTGGCTTACGAGATCAGATACGCAGGGCGGCGGTATCTGTGATGTCAAATATCGCCGAAGGCTTTGATCGGGCTTCACGAAGCGAATTTCATCAGTTTCTGGTGATCGCAAAGGCATCATGTGCTGAAGTTCGGTCTCAGCTCTATGTTGCTCTGGATGTTGGATACATTGATCAGAAAATGTTTGATAACGTAAATAGCAGTACCAGCGAACTTTCGCGAATTTTAGGTGGCTTGCGCGCTGCTGTTCAAAAACAGAGAGATGAAAAATGACCATCAAAACTAAAATTACCCAGCCCTCAGTCCCAAGTCCTCAGTCCTCAGTCCTCGGTTCTAAGCAACCGAAGGTTGCGTTAATCACGGGAGTTACCGGGCAGGACGGCGCCTATCTCGCCGAACTGTTGCTGGAAAAGGGTTATGAGGTGCATGGCATGAAGCGCCGCAGCTCCATGTTCAACACCGCGCGTATCGACCACCTGTTCCATGATGTGCATGAGAAGGGACAGCCTTTCTTCCTGCATCACGGCGACATGACCGATTCGTCCAGCCTGACGCACATCATCCAGAAAGTGCAGCCGGACGAAATCTATAATCTCGCGGCGCAAAGTCACGTCGCAGTCTCCTTCGAGGAACCTGAATATACCGCCAACTCGGATGCGCTGGGCGCATTGCGGATTCTGGAGGCGATACGCATTCTCGGCCTGGAAAAGAAAACCCGTTTCTACCAGGCCTCGACCTCCGAGTTGTACGGATTGGTGCAGGAGACCCCACAAAAGGAAACCACCCGGTTTTATCCGCGCAGCCCATACGCGGTGGCCAAGCTGTACGCCTACTGGATCACGGTGAACTACCGCGAAGCCTATGGCATGTATGCCTGCAACGGCATCCTGTTCAACCACGAAAGCCCGATACGCGGTGAGACCTTCGTCACGCGCAAGATCACCCGCGCGCTGGCGCGCATTAAACTAGGCCTGCAGGAATGCCTCTATCTGGGCAACCTCAACGCGCTACGTGACTGGGGACACGCCAGGGATTACGTCGAGATGCAATGGCTGATGCTGCAACAGGAAAAGCCAGAAGACTTTGTCATTGCGTCGGGTGTGCAATACAGCGTACGCGATTTTGTGAATGCGGCAGCTAAAGAGTTAGGTATGAGCATTCGCTGGGAAGGCAGTGGTGTAGATGAGAAGGGTTATCTGCTCCCCTCTCCCGCAGGCGGGAGAGGGGTAGGGGGTGAGGGTAGCGGCAAAGGCAAATGCATCGTGCAAGTTGACCCGCGCTATTTCCGCCCCACTGAAGTAGAAACCCTGCTGGGAGACGCCAGCAAAGCCAAAAACAAACTTGGCTGGACACCGAAGATCACTTTTAACGAACTGGTCGCCGAAATGGTGCGCGAAGATCTCAAGAGCGCGGAGCGCGACGAGCTGGTGAAAAAGCACGGTTATGCGGCCTACGATAATCACGAATAGATGCTTTGGCGATGAACAAGAACGCAAAAATCTACATCGCGGGTCATCGCGGACTGGCCGGCAGCGCGATTGCGCGGGAGTTGCAAAGGCAAGGTTACACCAACCTTGTCATGCGTACTCATGCAGAACTCGACTTGGAAGACGCCGCCGCCACGCAACAATTCCTCGAACAGGAACGCCCAGAAGTCGTGCTCTTGGCTGCTGCAAAAGTCGGCGGCATTCACGCCAACAATACCTATCCAGTGGAATTTCTGATGAGCAACTTACTGGTCGAGGCCAGCATCTGCCGTGCTGCTCATGCGGTAGGGGTGAAGCGCCTGATATTCTTGGGCAGTTCCTGTATCTATCCCCGCGATTGCCCGCAACCAATCAAAGAAGAATATCTGCTCACTGGCCCATTGGAAGCGACTAACCGCGCTTACGCGCTTGCCAAGATTGCCGGCATTGAAATGTGCTGGTCATACAACCGCGAGTATGGAACGAAATGGCTGGCCGCCATGCCTACAAATTTATATGGCCCTGGCGACAGCTATGACTTGAACAATTCCCATGTGCTGCCCGCACTGATACGCAAGATACATGAAGCGAAAATATCCGGAGAGCATGAAGTAGTGTTGTGGGGTAGCGGCACACCCAAGCGAGAGTTTCTGTATGTGGATGATCTGGCCAACGCGCTGGTTTTTCTCGCTACCCTGGATGACAAACGCTACGATGATCTGGTTGTGCCAACCGTGTGCCCGATGATCAATGTCGGCACAGGTGAAGACGGAACCATTCGCGAATTGGCAGAGATAATTGCTGGTGTAGTGGGCTATGCTGGCAAGTTCATACAAGATACCTCTAAACCGGATGGTACGATGCGTAAAGTGCTGGATGTGTCAAAAATTCATAGCCTGGGCTGGAAGGCAGGCACAGGCCTTAAAGAGGGGATCGCCTTGACTTACAAAGCATTTACCGAGGCGCGAACATGAAAGCAATTATACTTGCAGGCGGAATTGGGACGCGGATCAGCGAGGAAACTTCTGTGCGACCCAAACCTATGGTTGAGATCGGCGGCAAGCCGGTGTTGTGGCACATCATGAAAACCTATTCGGCACACGGCATCCATGATTTCGTCATCTGCTGCGGCTACAAAGGCTATGTGATCAAAGAGTATTTCGCCAACTACTTTCTGCACATGTCCGATGTGACCTTTGACATGCAGAACAACAAGATGGAAGTGCATCAACAGAGTGCGGAGCCGTGGCGTGTCACGCTGGTGGATACGGGCGAAGACACCATGACCGGCGGGCGTATCAAGCGTGTCGCCGACTATGTGGGGAATGAGGATTTTTGCTGCACTTACGGCGACGGCATAGGCGACGTGAATATCACGGCGCTGATCAAGTTTCATAAACAGCACGGCAAGCTTGCCACGTTGACGGCAACACAACCGCCGGGACGTTTTGGCGCACTGGAATTGTCCGGCAATGACATATTGAGTTTCCGTGAAAAGCCCCAGGGCGATGGCGGATGGATCAATGGCGGTTTTTTTGTTTTATCCCCAAAGGTGTTCGACTACATAAAAGGGGATCAAACGATTTTCGAACGTGAGCCGATGAACCAGTTGGCGCGTGACAGACAGATTGCGGCGTTTTTTCATTCTGGATTCTGGCAGCCGATGGACACGCTGCGCGACAAGAATCATCTGGAGGAGTTGTGGACAAGTGGAAAGGCGCCATGGAAAACATGGTAGATAAGTCTTTCTGGGCAGGCAAGGCCGTGCTGCTGACCGGCCATACCGGATTCAAGGGAAGCTGGCTTGCCCTGTGGCTGCAGACCATGGGCGCGAAGGTGACCGGCTATGCACTGCCACCACCTACTGACCCGAGTCTGTTTGTCGCTGCGAATGTTACCAATGGTATGACCAGTCTCGAAGGAGATGTGCGGGACTTTCCTGAACTTTCAAAAGTGTTAAAAAAATATCAGCCCGAGATCGTCATCCACATGGCAGCGCAATCTTTGGTGCGCCATTCCTACAATAATCCGATCGAGACCTATGCGACCAACGTGATGGGCACGGTTCACTTGCTGGAGGCGGCAAGGTTGACCGGTAGCGTGCGGGCGATCGTCAATGTGACCAGCGACAAATGCTATGAAAATCGCGAGTGGATATGGGGCTACAGAGAGAACGAGCCGATGGGCGGACACGATCCCTACAGCAACAGCAAAGGCTGCGCCGAGCTGGTCACAGCGGCCTATCGAAATTCATATTTCAATCAGAAAGATATTGCCGATCATGGCGTGGCGCTGGCTTCGGTAAGAGCCGGCAACGTGATCGGCGGCGGCGACTGGGCAGCGGACAGGCTTATCCCGGACATCATGCGAGCAATCGTGCAAGGCAAACCGGCGCATATTCGCAACCCTCACGCCATCCGCCCCTGGCAACATGTATTGGAGCCGTTGTCAGGATATTTGATGCTGGCTCAGAAGCTCCGGGAAGATGGTGCGGCTTATAGCGAAGCCTGGAACTTCGGTCCGAACGATGAAGATGCCAAACCCGTGTCATGGATCGCGGATCGCCTGACCAAGACCTGGGGCGAAGGAGCGAGTTGGATAACAGATGGCGGAGAACACCCGCATGAGGCACACCATTTAAAGTTGGACTGTTCGAAAGCGAAGTCACGGCTGGATTGGCATCCGCGCTGGCATCTCGAAGCAGCGTTGGAAGCAATCGTCGACTGGCATCGTGCGCATCAAGGAGGCAAGGATATGCGCGCAGTGACGATCCAACAAATAGCCAAGTACAACGTCTGATCAGTAGGGGTTCGAGTGAACGAAGCAGAAATAAAACAGCAGATATTCGACCTGGTTGAGCAATACAGCGCGTTGCATTTTGCCGAAAAACCGTTTCAGGCGGGTACCAGCGTCATCCCCCCTTCCGGGAAGGTGATCGGCGCGAGCGAATTGAAAAACATGGTGGATGCCTCGTTAGATGGCTGGCTCACCACGGGTCGTTTTAATGAGGCATTCGAGAAACGTTTCGCCGAATTTGTCGGCGTGGCTTATGCTTTGACTACCACTTCGGGATCGGCCGCAAACCTGCTGGCATTTACTGCACTGACCTCACACAAGCTGGGCGATCGCGCGCTGAAGCCGGGCGATGAAGTCATCACCGTGGCAGCCGGTTTTCCAACCACCGTGAATCCCATGTTGCAAAACGGCATGGTTCCGGTGTTCGTGGATGTTGATATTCCCACCTACAACATCAACCCCCAAAAGATCGAAGTCGCCATCAGCGAACGCACACGCGCCATCATGGTGGCGCACACGCTGGGCAACCCGTTCGATCTGGATGCGGTCATGGCAGTGGCCCACAAGCATAAACTCTGGGTCATCGAAGATTGCTGCGATGCGCTCGGTTCGCGCTACAAGGGGCAACACGTCGGCACGTTCGGCCATATCGCCACATGCAGTTTCTACCCTGCGCACCACATCACGATGGGCGAGGGCGGTATGGTATTTACCGGTGACCCTGAGCTGAAAAAGATCATCGAGTCGTTCCGCGACTGGGGACGCGATTGTTATTGCGTTCCCGGAAAAGACAACACCTGCGGCAAACGTTTCGGCTGGCAACTCGGCTCGCTGCCGTTCGGCTATGACCACAAGTATACCTATTCGCATTTGGGCTATAACCTCAAGATCACCGACATGCAGGCGGCCTGTGCACTGGCACAAATGGATCGCCTGCCTGAATTCATCGCGGCACGTAAACGCAACTTTGCTTATCTTAAAGAGCGGCTGAAATCCTGCGAGGAATTTCTGATTTTCCCCGAGGCAACTGCGGGCAGTGAGCCATCATGGTTCGGCTTCCCGATCACCATACGGGAATCGGCGGACATCGCTCGTGTCGAACTTCTGAAATATCTGGATCAATACAAGATCGGCACGCGCCTGCTGTTTGCCGGCAACCTCACTCGCCAGCCGTATTTCGCAGGCAGAACCTATCGCATCAGCGGCGAACTCAAATGTACCGACGACATCATGAATAACACCTTCTGGATCGGTGTTTATCCGGGACTGACCGAGGCAATGCTTGACTATGTGGCAGGTCAGATAGAATCGTTTTTTGGCGTGAACTTTTGATCTCACATGAAAGCTTCTGCCGCCATAGCCAAGATTCTTGAGCAGCACCAAGTTCAATATTGTTTTGAACTGGTAGGGGGAATGATTACCCATTTGCTCGACAGCCTTGCCGAGAATGGGCGCTGCACCATTATTTCCATGCACCACGAACAGGCCGCCGCCTTTGCCGCCGAGGGAGTAGCTCGACAAGCCAGCGGGACGAGTATCGCCTTGGCTATGGGAACCAGCGGCCCAGGCGCAACCAACCTGCTCACCGGGATCGGCAGTTGCTGGTTCGATTCCATTCCTTGCTTGTTCATCACCGGTCAGGTCAATGTAAATGAGCTGAAAGGCGACCGGGCTATTCGACAACAGGGATTTCAAGAGCTCGATATCGTCAGCATGTCCCGCTCGATTACAAAATACTCTGGCCAAGTGACCGAGGCCGGGCAACTGCTCCCGGAATTGCACCGCGCCTTGTCGCTGGCGCAATCGGGCAGGAAAGGCCCAGTGTTGCTCGACATCCCCAATGACATTCAGCGCATGGATATTCCCGATGAAGTCGTCGAAAAATGGCTGGCGCAACCGCTTGATACTGACCTCAACACACCACCCTCGCTCTCAAACAAAGACGCTGCTTCTGTAGCAGCACTGTGCCGTGACGCTAAACGTCCGCTGATTTGTTTGGGCGGCGGCGCCCGCTGGGCGGCATCCATGAATTCGTGGGTCGATTCACTGGAAAAGCATGGCATTCCCTACGTTTCAACCTTGATGGGACAGGAAAGAATCTGCGGCAACAAGCATTACTTCAACATGATCGGTTCCTACGGCAACCGAGAGGCCAACTGGGCGGTGCAAAACTGTGACTTGCTGCTGGTTCTGGGCGCACGTCTGGACGTGCGCCAAACCGGTTCGGAAACTGCCGATTTTGCGCGCCATGCCAAAATCATCCAGGTGGATATAGATCCGGCGCAGCTCGATAACCGTGTAAAGGCCGATCTTGAAATTTGCGCGGACATCGAAGATTTTTTTAAACAATTTAAAATCGCCGATGAAACTTTTTCCTCTGCCGATGCAAGCTGGACAGGGGAATTGATGATGCGGCGCGAGCGCTATGATGTGGATGAATATCCCGATTGGTGCATCAGTCCACACCAGATATTCAAACGCCTGAACGAAACCATGCGCGGTCAGGCAGTTAATTACGTATGCGATGTCGGCAACCACCAGATGTGGGCGGCGCAGGGAATCCGACTTGGTGCGGATCAGGCGATGCATTACAGCGGTGGAATGGGAGCAATGGGCTTCGCGCTCCCCGCCGCCATCGGCATCGGATTAAGTTCAGCGAAAAAAACGATCGTGATTACCGGGGATGGCAGCCTTCAGGTTAACAGCCAGGAGCTGGACACGTTGAACCGGCTGGGACTCAACCTGACCGTCATCGTGATGAACAATTTTTCCCTGGGCATGGTGAAGAATTTTCAGGACATGTATTTTGACGGGCGCAACCAATCCACCCGAAAGGGATACAGTTGCCCTTCGTTCGCCAAACTTGCCGAAGCCTACGGCTTGCAGGCAATCCGGGTCAGCGACATGGGATCCTTGCGATCCGCTTTCGAGAATATGGCCGGGAACATCTCGCCGCTGCTGATCGAAATAATGATGGAAGGGGCGACAGAGTGCCGCCCCCGGCTTGCCTTCGGCGGCAAACTCGATGAGCAGTATCCAAAATGGCCATGAGCGTAACGCAATACAAACGAATCGCCATCCTGGGGGCGACCAGCCAAATCGCGAGGGATTTGATCGCCTCTCTAGCTGGTGCGGGAGAAAGACATCTACATCTGTTTGCCCGCCGTCCTGATGATGTGAAGAAGTGGTTAAACGTTGTCGGGTTGCCGGGGCGCTACCCGGCGGATGACTTTTCTCTGTTCGGGGAGCACGAGTTCGATGCCATCATCAACTTTGTGGGTGCCGGCAATCCGGCTCAAGTTAAGGCGATGGGGAATTCGATCTTCGACATCACCCTGAGGTTCGATGAGATGGTGCTTGATTACTTGCGGACGCATCCCGCCTGCCGTTATTTGTTTTTGAGCAGCGGGGCAGCATACGGATCAAAATTCAACGAACCGGCAACGCGCGATACGCCGGCCATTGTGGCAATCAACGATCTATCCCCACGAGAATGGTACGGCGTGGCCAAGCTGCACGCAGAATGCAGGCATCGGTCGCACCCTGAATTTGCCATCATCGATATGCGTGTGTTTAATTATTTCAGCCGCACACAGGACATCTCGGCGTCCTTTCTGATCACCGACATTCTGCGCGCCATCCGCGATAAGGCTGTGCTGAAGACTACACCCGACTATATCGTGCGCGATTTCCTGCATCCCTCCGATTTCTATCAATTAGTGCGCGCGTTACTTTCCGCACCCGCCACCAATGCCGCGGTCGATTGTTATAGTCGCGCACCCATTGATAAGCCGAATCTGCTGAAAGCCATGCAAGAAAAGTTTGGCCTGCGTTATGAATTTACTGAAGCTCAAGCCGGGGTAAATGCTACGGGCGGCAAGCCCCATTACTATTCACTGAACACAAGGGCGGCGGATTTCGGTTATCAGCCCGTTTTCACCGCATTAGATGGTGTTTTACAGGAAGCAACTGTGATGTTATCTGCATCGCGAAAAACTCATATCAGTGAAGCGGCAAAAAATTACCATGATATTTAGTTTGGGTGTTCAAATCAGTTTGCAAAGAGTCGGCGCATTCCCCTCTTGGAGTTTGACTATAAACCTGACGAGCAGGAAGCCACATGAATTATTCAATCAGTTGAAGGAAAAATATGGGACGCATAGCCATTAATGATTTCATTCCACCCATTGTTTTGAGAGCTATTCGATATGTTAACAGGTCAATGTATGCCTCAAAAATAAAGCTGCCTCCGTTTGATCAAGTCCCCGGCGATATCGATCCGAAGTGGATACTGGATGTTGGCGCGAATATAGGCGATGTCTCGCTAGCCGCTTTGAAAACTTACCCTGGCTGCCAGGTGATATGTTTCGAGCCGGTAGGCGAAACTTTTGAGACTTTGAAGAACAGGGTGGCGCCATATAAAGACAGGGTCAAGTTGTTCAATCAAGCGCTGTCTGATTCGAATGGTGTTGGCGAGATAAACATTACTTCATTTCATGGGGCGAATTCGATCGCCAGGCAATCGCGGACCCATTCCAGGCTCAATCCTCATGTCACTGAAATAAGCAAAGAAAAAATCTCGCTGGTTCGGCTTGATGATGTGGCCAATGAGTTCGGGGGGTGCAAGGTCGACATAATGAAAATAGATGTCGAGGGGCATGAATATGAGGTAATTAAAGGCGGTATTAATTTTATCAAGGACAATGTGGATGTCATCATCATCGAAGCGTCCTTGATGCGGGATGAATCTTGGGAGAGGCAATCTATAGTCGACATATTTTCGTTGCTGAATGAAATGGGATTCAGGCTGATAAACGTGTTTGATTTGCACTATGCGCCGAATTCAAAATTGATGTGTGTACAAATGGACTGCGTGTTTAGGCACAAGTCAAAGTTGATATAGGTCCCGGTATTTATAACCGATGGATATTTGAATAATGCTGGATCGAAATAGGACGGTGACATATGGCAGACGATAAGTTTTATGCGCAATTTGGAGAGGACAAGATTCTGTATGGCATCTTCAAAAAAAATCGGCATGGGGTCTGTGTGGAAGTCGGCGGTTACGATGGGGTAACTGGCAGCAATACATATTTTTTCGAGAAGTTGGGTTGGAAATGTTTGGTCGTTGAGCCAATGCCTGAGTTTTGCAAGAAGATCAGGGAGGCCAGAAATTGTGATGTGGCGGAGGTTGCTGCCAGCGACACAAAAGGCGAAGTGGTATTTCATGTGGCTGAAGGTGTGGAGACCTTGTCCACTATTGAAGAAGACGCCAAGCATTTCGAGAGGATTAACAAAGAAGGCGGAACCGGGATTAACAAGATACAAGTCAAGACCGATTTGTTAACTAATATCCTGCTGGAGAGAGGGATCGACAGGGTTGATTTTCTCACATTGGATGTTGAATGGCATGAACTGCGAGCACTCAAGGGATTGTCATTTGACCAAATACAGATTCGCTTGCTGATAGTCGAAGACGCATCTTTTGGGCAGGATAGGGGTGTAAAAAACTTTTTGAAAGCTCACTCATACGTGCGTTTCAAAAGAACAGGATGCAACGATTGGTATGCAAAAAAGGACGACCCGCTAGTTACATTGTGGAGTGTTATCGCTACAGAAGTCCCAATATTCCTATATGTGGTAAAGCAAAAAATTAAACCTTTTGTTCCTCGTTGGTTAAAGAGATGAACGGCCTGAATTAAGTGTGGATATAGTCAAATAATGCTATTAGTTACGATTGGAAGGATTGCTCAGTTCGCGCTCTTGTTGCTGACGCTGCGCCTCGCAACAAGTTTATTGTCCCCCGCAGAAATGGGAAAGATTTCTATCGTCACGGCGACGGTGGGTTTTTTTGCGTTGCTGATTCTCAATCCGGTTGGGATGTTCATGAACAGACGTTTGCATGCTTGGGATGTGAGAGGGCAAACGATAGCTTATTTAACCTATTTTTGGCGGTATCTCTTCGGAGTCAGCTTATTTTCGATTTTAGTTTTGACTGCTTTAATCGGGCTGAGCATTTGGAGCCCTGGCATCGGCATATATTGGTTGTTGCTTTTGGTATCCGGAAACCTGTTCTTTGGCACGGTAAACCAAGTAGTGATTCCGGGGCTGAATTTGCTCGGTCATAGAGGTTGGTTTATTGGTCTGACAGTTGCCACTGCTGCTGTTAGCTTGATATTTGCCGTTGTGCTAGTCGTTGCAGTATTGCCGAATGCTGAATATTGGCTAAGTGGATTGCTTCTCGGCCAATTAGTAGTCGGGCTGATCGGAAAAAAAGTACTTTCCAAAAAAGTACATCGTTCGAATGCTGAAAGTAACACACCTCCAAAATTGTCGCTTTCTCATTATAAGAATTTGCTGAGATTTGCCTGGCCGGTAGCTATTGCAGTTGGTCTGGGATGGATTCAAAGTCAAGGCTATCGTTACCTCATGGAAGAGCGCCTGGGATTAATTGAGTTGGGGCTATTTGTTGCGGGCTATGGCATAAGTTCGGGACTGATTGCCGGCTTCGACTCTATTTTTGCAACTTATTTTCAGCCGAGGTTTTATAAGCAAATAAGCAAAGGGAATTTCGGTGAACAGTCCCATGCATGGACCGAGTACTCTCAGGCTATTCTTCCATCGCTGCTGTTGACGAGCATTTTTATAATGGCAACGGCGCCGGAGCTCACACAGCTATTATTGGGAGCTAACTTCAGAAGCTCCTCCCAGTATGTTGTGTGGGGCGCATTGGCTGAATTGGCAAGAATTTCAGCCGGGGTATTTGGCATGGCGGCGCATGCTCGAATGAACACCAAGCTTCTTTTGCTGCCAAACCTGGCGGGCGCTGTGATATCAATTGCACTCATCTGGTATCTTATGCCTGTATACGGTTCGGATGGGGTTGGGGTGGGCTTGGTATGTTCATCGTTAGCCGCTCTGATTCTAACTGCACACCTGACAAAAAAACACTTGGCTATGGTTTTCCCCCTGAAACATTTTGTCAAAAGTGCACTTATGGGCGGGGGAGTATTTGTGACTGCAGAGATTTTACGAGAAACATTTATTTATGATGGAAGCCACGTTTTATCCTTTGTTAGATTGTGCATTATTGGTTCATTATTTTTGCTTTTTCAGTACTTGATGCTGCTTCCTGTGTTGAAAAAGGAAAAGGCATATCTCGATAATTCTCACCCCAACTAATTTTGTTTGCCATCCCCAAGTTTATGCATCTTGCGTACTGTAGTGATATTGAAGCTTTTAACAATGACCGGTTGCGTGATAAGCAATGGAGCTACCGGTTTCCTGGTTCTGGTTGGATAACCTGCTTGTATCGTATCGCTGCAGAATCAGGGATAAGCGTAGTGTCAGGGGATATAGCCATCGCAAATGTTGCGTCAAATAAATGGAACGCAAAAGATGTGTATGTAATTCAGGACATGAGATCGACAGCAGCGTCAAAGCTGCTGGATTTTGGGGCTAATCCTTTTCTGATTACCTGTTTAGAAGCGCCGCTCTATGCCCCGTTCTTCTATGACAACATCAGCCGCATTGCCGGCAAATTCAGGTTCAGCCTGGGGTTCGGATTTCCGGAGACGCGAGCCAAAGCCGCAGCATCAGGAAAAAACCTTCAGTTTAGATTTCCATCATATTATTTAGAGGATATGCGCGAGATTCGTTCTTGGGAGAATAGAAAAAAGCTGGTGCTCGTTGCCGCGAACAAATATAAATCCGGAAAAACATACATCCCTGACAGACTGAGCCTGACTGGCGTCCTTCGACAATTAAAATCGGCGAGTTGGCAGCTTGTTTCTCCAGCATATAGAAAGTCGTTAGCCGCATCTCTTCTTGATCGACGTCTTGAGGCAGTCGAGTACTTTGCCGGCAATAAAGATTTGGACTTGTACGGATCGGGATGGGGGGATTTGAGTGAGCTCCCGTCTACCTGGGCCAACAGGCTATATGATGTTATCAACGATCAGTATCTGGGGCGATGCAGCAATAAGCTGGAAACGATAAGTGGCTACCGATTTTCAATCTGCTTTGAAAATACGGCATTCGCAGGATATGTGACAGAAAAAATCGTCGACTGTTTTGTTGCCGGAACCGTCCCGTTGTATCTGGGCGCCCCTGACATTGAGACGATCGTCCCGGCAGAGTCATTTATCGATATGCGAAAGTTTGGTTCCTTCGAACAGCTTGATGCTTATATCAACTCGATGAATGAAGATGAGGCGATAAAAATGGTTGAAGCAGGACGGCATTATCTGCAAACTGAAATTGGGATGCTGCACAGTTATGAGGGCTTTGCCAGAAACACGATCAGGTTGGCCAAAACATGTTAGACGTTACCGTATGCATTATGTCTTACAACCGTCCCGCATATTTGCGTGAAGCCTTGCGTTCCGTGCTTACACAGACAAAACAGCCCAAGAGAATTGTCATTTACGATAATGGAAGCGATAGCGGTGTGTTTGAAAGTGTAAAAGAATTTGTCGGGAAGGGAGTCGAATGGGTTGGTGCAGAGGTGAATCATCCATTTATCTGGAATTTCAGCAGAGCCATGTTCAGTAGCGAAACCAGATATATCATGATGCTTCACGATGATGATAGGTTATGCACCAATTTCCTTGAGACCCAAATTGGCTTGCTTGAGGCCAATGCTAGTCTCGTGGCTGTTTCATGCAACGGATATTTTATTGATGAAACTGGCAAAAAGACCGGAGGAACACTCGTATCCACCGTTGGTGGTGAACCAGTTGAGTTATACACATGTAGTGGGCAAGTGGCTTTGAAATATGCCGGTAATTCCTGTATTCCTTTCTCCCCCACCGTGTACCGCAGCGAAGTTGCTCGTTCAATTAAATTCAGAGAAGGATTTGACAAGGTTTGCGATGCCGTTTACTTCTGTGACTTGGCGGAAATAGGATCTATTGCGTATCAAACAGCCCCATTGTACGAGTGTCGTGTGCATTCTGGCCAAGACTCGAGTTATTTTCCATACGATTTAATGAATCAGCTAGAGGAATTTTTTTGGTCAAGAAGGTGCGTGAATGATTCAGAGAGAGCTAAGCTGCATAACTTATTAGTGTGGCAGCATACTGCAAGGAATCTTAAACAAATATTCCAATCAGTCAGAAAGGGAGATTTATCACCGGCTGCATCCCTATTGATGGATGATAAATTTAGATTTGTTGATGCGGCTAAAGTAATTGGCGCTTGGGGCCGCAAGAATGTTTTACGGAAGTGGTGAAAGAATGAAGTTGTTCGCTGCAATTTTTAGGCGCTGGCTATTGGCATTCCTTTATCCTCGTCCCCTGATTGGCATTCTCTATTTGCCGCGCTTTTTTATCCACTGGCACAGGTATGCCAAATCTGCGGGCGCACAAAAAATTAGAGTACTTGATTTGCAGCCATGCCTGGGCGACTGGAGCACCCATACTCCATTCGATGCCCACTATTTTTATCAGGGAGCCTGGCTTGCCAGGAGGGTGTGTTCAGCAAAGGTCGCGCAGCATGTGGATATTGGTTCCAGTGTATTGACCATGAGCGTGCTGAGCGCTCAAGTTGAAACGACGTTTGTCGATTATCGTCCACTTAAGGTATCTCTCCCCGGTTTGACTTCGATCGCTGGAAATATTATGGACTTGCCATTTGCGGATAGCTCAGTCAATTCCTTGTCATGCCTACACGTGATCGAGCATATCGGTCTTGGCCGATATGGTGATCCAATCGACCCGCAAGGCAGCGTGAAGGCTGCCAATGAATTGCAGCGCATAGTGAGTTCCGGCGGCAAGATATTTCTTTCGTTGCCCATCGGACGTGAAAGAATATGCTTCAATGCGCACAGGGTGCATGCCCCAGCTTCTGTTCTGGAAATGTTTCCGCAAATGAGATTGGTCGAGTTTTCTTATGTGGATGACGACGGCCGGTATCATGAGGACAAACCAGTCGAGGCGGCGAACCGATTGGAATACGGCTGCGGTTTGTTCCAGTTCAAGAAGCTGTGAAAATTCTCTGTGTCCTCGGCGAACACAATTACGGCGACCCTGCCCGAGGCGAGTGCTATGAACATGTCAATTTCCTGCCGGCATTGCGCAATCTGGGACATCAGGTCGTCTTCTTCGAGTCGTTCAACCGCAATGCTTACCGGGATTTTGCCGATCTGAACCGTAACTTTCTGGAAAAAGTGCGTGCGGAAAAACCGGATATCATCCTGTGTGTGCTGCTCGGTTATGAGATATGGTTGGAGACATTTCAACTGGTGCGCGAAGGAACTAACGCCATCCTCATCAACTGGTCAACTGATGATTCCTGGAAATACCGGCAATTTTCAAGATTTGTTGCGTCAGCATTCCACCTTTACGCCACCACTTACCCGGATGCGCTTGCCAAGTCCAAACAAGATGGGTATGACAATTTTGTTTTGACACAATGGGCGGCCAATTCTGCAAATCTTGCAGAGCCGCTGCCCGCCGCACAGTGCCGCTACCCGGTGTCCTTTATTGGAACTGCCTATGGCAACCGGCCGAAATGGATATCCGCCCTTGACGAGTGGGGGATCAAGGTAGAATGTTTCGGGCACGGATGGGAAAACGGCTCTGTTCCTGCGGGGGACATACCGAAGATCATGCGTGACTCCATTATCAGCCTGAATTTTGGTGATTCGGGCATGGTGATGCGCGGAATCGTTCCGGGGAGAAGCCGCCAAATCAAGGCCCGGGCTTTTGAAGTGCCGGGCGCGGGAGGGTTTCTCATGACGGAGTACGCCGATGGGCTGGACCGCTTCTATCGAAGCGGCGATGAGATCGCGGTATTCGATGGGATTTTGGATCTAGATGAAAAAATAAGACATTTTATTGGGCGCCCTGAAGAGCGTGATCGCATAGCGATGGCGGGCTATATCAGAACACGGGATGAACATACCTATGAGATGCGCTTTGGCAATTTACTCGATGCAGCCATGCAACAGAAGGAACGGCTTCCAGATGAGCGGCGCGAGATCGATTTTGAAAAGTACGACACGATCGAGAAGAAGCACAGAGCAGGCGTGCTGTTGAAGATATTCAAACGGCTGCTGCTGCTTCCTTGCATGATGATCTGGGGAAATACAAGAGGTTCGAGGGCTGCACGCAGATTTCTGTTCGAGCTAAGCTGGCGGCTTGCCGGCAAGAATACTTATACTGTATCGGGCTGGCCGGGACGGTTGTTTTACAAGGAAAGCTGATGCAGTCCCCGGTCAGTGTAATCATCCCATGTTATCGTTGTGCGGATACCATCGAGCGTGCCGTCGAATCGGTGATAGTACAAACATTACCCCCGAAAGAAATCCTGCTGGTAGAAGATTGCAGTGATGACAAGGGAGTCGCTCTTGCTTCGATGTCCCGGCTGCAGCAGAATTTTCAGGGCAAAGCCAGCATCAGGATCATTCCGCTGAAAAAAAACAGCGGTCCGGGCGGGGCGCGCAATGTCGGGTGGGATGAGGCGCAGCAACCCTATCTGGCATTTCTGGATGCCGACGATAGTTGGCATCCGAGGAAGCTGGAAATCCAGTATCAATGGATGGAGTCGCATCCCGAAGTGGCGCTAACAGGGCATCCGAGTGTTTTGATCGAATCAGGTAAATCGATTCCTGTTTTGCCGGAGCAATTGAAAGCCCGCCCAATCAGCGGTTACTCCCTGCTGATTTCAAATTGCTTCCCGACCCGCTCGGTGATGCTGCGTCGGGAAATTGCTTATCGTTTCGACCCTGCCAAACGCTATGCTGAAGACTACCTGCTTTGGTTAAGGATTGTTCTGGGCGGGAAATCGGCATGGTTACTCGAATTGCCGCTTGCTTATTCTTATAAGGCAGATTTCGGTGCCAAGGGGTTGACAGGAAATTTGTGGAAAATGGAAATCGGAGAACTCGATACCTACAGGAGAGTTTGCAAAGATGGAATGATCCCGCGTACTGTTCACCTTGGCCTTTCACTGCTATCTCTGTTGAAATATTTGCGAAGATTGATACTGGTTTATTTTCAGCGCATTTAACCAAGGGAAAATCGCCGAATGAAAACTTCAAGGATTGCCACCGTATTGTATTTTCTGCAGTATCATCAATCGGCTATGGTGAGTATGGCGACGGGGTCTTGTTGAAATGGCAAAAGCAAAACCCCAGAGGATATGAAGAATAACCGTCCAAAAATACTATTTTTTATCACCGAGGATTGGTTCGTCTGCTCACATTGGCTGCCGTTGATCGAAGGGGCGAAAAATACCGGCTTCGAAGTGGTAGTGGTTACGCGAATCAACAGGCATGCGGGGAAAATCCTGCAGCATGGTGTAAAGGTTATCCAATTTGATATTTCGCGACGCGGATCGAATGTTTTTCGTGAGCTGAAAGTTATACTGCAACTGATGCGAATTTACCGCGAAGAGCAACCTGATATTGTCCACCACGTTGCTATGAAGCCCATGCTGTATGGATCGCTAGCTTCACATTTGCTGCGGGTGCCGCACACGGTAAATTGGGTGGCTGGAATGGGGTGGCTGTTCGTTTCCGGCAACCGGCGGGCAAAAATACTTCGGATCATAATTCGCAGAGTACTTGGTGTGCTGTTGCGCGGGACATCGGTAATTGTAGAGAACAAAGACGACCAGGCGATAATCGCCGATATCGGAATTGCAGCTCAGCATATTCATTTGGTTCGTGGCGCAGGCGTGGATACTTTGCTGTACAGCCCGTGTCCAGAACCGGTTGGCATTCCATTGGTGGTGCTGCCAGCCCGTATGCTTTGGGACAAAGGGGTAGGGGAATTTGTTGGCGCAGCTAGGCAACTCCAGCAGCGTGGCGTGAAAGCCAGATTGGTTCTGGTGGGTGATCCGGACACAGAAAACCCTGCGAGCGTGCCTGAACGCCAATTAAAAGATTGGCAAAATGAAGGCATAGTGGAATGGTGGGGCAGGCGCGAAGATATGCCGCAGGTGTTAGCGCAATCCCACATTGTTTGCTTGCCCTCATACCGTGAGGGATTGCCCAAGGCTTTGCTGGAAGCGGCGTCCTGTGGGCGTCCTATTGTGACAACAGATGTGCCGGGCTGCAGGGAAATTGTAAGTGACGGGTACAATGGCCTCCTGGTGGAGGCGCATAATGTGGCAGCATTGACGGACGCGTTGGCTAAACTGCTGGCCGATCCGGAGTTACGGCATCAGATGGGTAAGCGTGGGCGGGAGCGTGTGTTGAGCGAATTTTCTCAGGAAAGAATCGTTGCCCAGGTTTTAGCAACTTATAGCGAGATATTATCTTGAGCTGTGTACTGGTCACAGGCGCGAACGGTTTTGTCGGGCAGCCGTTGTGCGCATCGCTGCTCCGGCAGGGATGGCATGTCAGGGCGGCACTGCGTTCAACACACCAATTGCCCGCAGGCACAGAATATACAATTGTCGGCGCGATAGACGGCGAGACGGATTGGCCGGACGCGCTGCGCGGCGTGGATGTGGTGATTCATCTTGCGGCGCGGGTGCATGTGATGAAGGATACTGCCGCCGATCCGCTGGCAGAGTTCCTCAAGATCAATCTGCACGGCACGGTGAATCTCGCAAGGCAAGCGGCGCACGCGGGAGTCAAGCGGCTGGTCTATGTCAGCTCGATCAAGGTGAACGGAGAGCGAACCACTGAATCACGTCCATTCGTCGAGTCCGGCAAACCCGATCCGCAGGATGCTTACGCCATTTCAAAATGGCAGGCCGAACAGGCATTGCGCAGCATCGCACAGGAAACCGGGCTGGAAATCGTGATCTTGCGGCCGCCGCTGGTGTATGGACCGGAAGTAAAGGGAAATTTCCTGAAGCTGATGTCGGCAGTTCACAAAGGCATACCTCTGCCGTTTGCAAGCGTGCGCAATGTTCGAAGCCTGATATATCTGGAAAATCTGGTAAGCGCCTTGATAGCCTGCGCGACCCATCCTGCAGCTGCCGGGAAAACCTACCTGGTGCGCGATGGCCAGGATATCTCGATTACGGAATTGGTCCGGCAGTTAGCCAAAGGTATGGAAAGACCTGCCAGGCTGTTCCCCTTTCCGGTAAAACTACTGAGGGGATTGGGAGCATTGTTTGGGCGGCTCGATTCGATAGACCGGTTGATCGAATCGCTGCGCATCGACGACCGGTTGATACGCAGGGAATTGGGCTGGAAGCCGGGGCTCACTTTGCACCAGGGCCTGCAAATAACAACGGACTGGTATAGAAAAAAGTTTTTCGCTCCAGACATACCCTACCTGAATATAAATCCTGTGAATGAAAATGCGGATCACGGCGTTTCAGTCGTGATCGTGAATTACAATGCCGGCGAGATGCTGCTGGAGTCTGTGGCGCGCGCCCACCAGCATGCCGAACAAGTCATCGTGGTGGACAATGCATCTACCGACAACAGTATTGCCGCGATGCGAGGCGAATTCCGGAAGACATTGATAATCAGCAATGACCGGAATCTTGGTTTTGCTACAGCCTGTAATCAGGGGGCGAAAGCTGCAATCGGAGATTACCTGCTTTTCCTCAACCCGGATTGTGTTCTTGAGCCTGATGCGATTTCCACACTCGTTGAAGCGGTGCACAGTTCGGAGCATGTCGGGATGGCGGGCGGTCTGCTCACCAACCCGGACGGCACCGAGCAAAGCGGCGGGCGGCGGGCAATACCGACCCCGTGGCGATCCTTTGTCAGGGCGTTCGGCCTTGGCTTGCTGAGCAGGCGCTATCCCAGGCTATTCCAGGACTTTGCGCTGCACAGGCAACCTTTGCCTGAAATGCCCCTTGAAGTGGAAGCGATCTCCGGGGCATGTATGCTGATCCGGCGCGATGCCCTGGAAGATGTCGGGTTGCTGGACGAGGGCTATTTCATGCACTGCGAAGATCTGGACTGGTGCATGCGATTCCGCCGGAAAGGCTGGAAGATTCTTTTCGTGCCTGATGCGCGGATGATCCATCACAAGGGATATTGCAGCAAATCAAGGCCGATCTTCGTAGAGTGGAACAAACATAAAGGAATGATGCGTTTCTACAGAAAGTTCTTCAGGCATCAATACCCGGGGGTATTGATGGGTTTTGTGGCGGTGGCAGTATGGATGCGCTTTCTTGCGATCGCGATTTATTATTTGCAGGATCACTTGTTGCGCGCGTTGAGAGTGCGCCGTGGTTAATACGGCAGGGGTGTTGGGCGCGACCAGCATGGTAGGGCAAAGTCTTGTGCCGATGCTGGCCGATGCCGGTTGGCGAGTGCAGGCTTTTTCAAGACAAACCCAGGTATCAGATCAGGTTGGCAGTGCGGATGAGCCGGTGGTTTTCCGGACACTTCCCGCAACCGGCGCCGGCTCGGACAAAGCCGGCCATGACGATGTCAGAATCCCGGACTGGGTTTGTCTCGCACCGCTCTGGGTGTTGCCGGAATACTTCCCGATGCTGACCGCATGTCAGGCCAGGCGTGTCGTCGCGCTGGGCTCCACCAGCATCTTTACCAAGCAGCACTCGTTGGATATGAACGAGCAGGCCACTGCTGAAAAACTGCGCCACGGCGAACGATGTTTCATTGAATGGGCTGAAGCGAGCCGGATCAAATGGGTGATACTCCGCCCGACCCTGATTTACGGTCTGGGACGCGATCGCAACATCTGCGAAATTGCGAAATTCATTTTACGCTTCGGATTTTTTCCATTGCTGGGCGCGGCGCAGGGATTACGCCAGCCGGTGCATGTGGAAGATGTGGCAAGCGCTTGTGTAGCGGCGTTGCAGAGTTCACAGGCCGTTAATCACGCCTACAATATTTCAGGCGCGGAGCAGCTGACTTACCGGGAGATGGTCAAAAGAATTTTTGAAGTGACTGGGAAACCGGAACGATATATCAGCATGCCGGTTTCCGTTTTTCGTGCGGCTATCGCCTGTTTGCGGCTATTTCCGGGATTTCGCGACTGGACGTCCGGCATGGCCGAAAGAATGAACAGCGACCTGGTTTTCAATCATGCGGATGCAACGCGCGACCTTGGTTTTTCTCCCAGGTCTTTTCATCCGGCCAAAGATGACTTGCCTGCTTCGCTGACCGGGCATTCACGGTAAGGGCGCCCGTAAGCCAATATGCAACGTGAAGAAGATGAATTGGATGTGCCCATCCGATATAATCGTCGCTCTTTTGAACTCTCAGCGCCTCAATCGGGGCCGATGATGAAATGATTCTAGTCACAGGCAGCGCAGGTTTCATCGGTTCCAATTTCGTGCTGGATTGGTTCGCGCAACACGACGAGGCCGTGGTTTCCCTGGACAAGCTGACATATGCCGGCAATCTGGAAAACCTGGCTTCGCTCAAGAATGATAAGCGCCACATTTTTGTGCAAGGCGATATCGGCGATGCGGCACTGGTGGGCAAGCTGCTGGCGCAATATCGTCCGCGCGCTGTCGTCAATTTCGCGGCGGAAAGCCACGTGGATCGTTCCATCCATGGCCCCGAAGATTTTATCCGGACCAACATCGTCGGCACTTTCCATTTGCTGGAGGAGGTGCGTGTTTACTGGTCAGGATTGGCTGATAAGGAAAAGGCAGAATTTCGTTTCCTGCATGTTTCCACCGATGAAGTGTACGGCTCCCTTGCCAAGGATGAGCCGGCCTTCAGCGAAACCCATCGCTATGAACCAAACAGCCCGTATTCCGCAAGCAAGGCCGCCAGCGACCATCTGGTGCGCGCCTATCATCACACCTACGGCCTGCCGGTGCTGACCACCAACTGTTCCAACAACTACGGCCCGTACCATTTTCCGGAAAAGCTCATCCCGCTGATGATCGTCAACGCGCTCGCGGGCAAAGCGCTGCCGGTGTACGGCGATGGCCAGCAGATTCGCGACTGGCTGTACGTCAGGGATCATTGCAGCGCGATCCGCTGCGTATTGGAAAAAGGCAGGCCGGGCGAGGTTTACAATATCGGCGGCTGGAATGAAAAGACCAATCTGGAGATTGTCCACACCATTTGCGCCCTGCTCGATGAATTCCGCCCGCTTCCCGCTTCCCACTCACCACTTCCCGCTTACCGTTCCCTTATCACTTATGTTCAAGACCGCCCCGGCCACGACCGCCGCTACGCCATCGACGCGCGCAAGATTGAGCGCGAGCTGGGCTGGAAACCTGCCGAAACTTTTGCGACGGGCATACGCAAAACCGTGCAATGGTATCTCGACAATCAAAGCTGGGTGAACCGCGTGCAATCGGGAGATTATCGCAACTGGGTCGAGAAGAACTATTCAGGTAGAGATTGATGAAAATAAATATTCATTCCAACTTTGTCATTCCCGCGCAGGCGGGAATCCAGTGGTTTTATCAAATAAGCCTTGAGGTTTTGTCCCCGCGCTGCAGGAGTTTTTTTGTTGGCTGGATTCCGGCCTGCGCCGGAATGACGAATTGTATGGTCGCATTCCGATGAAAATCCTGCTGCTCGGCATGAACGGACAGGTCGGCTGGGAGCTGCAACGCAGTCTTGCGCCACTGGGCGAGCTTATTGCGCTGGATGCGGACAGCAAGGAACTGTGCGGCGACTTCACCGATCACGACGGCCTTGTACGCACCGTGCGCACCGTTGCGCCGGACGTAATCGTCAATGCTGCCGCCCATACCGCAGTGGACAAGGCCGAGAGCGAAGCGGAACTGGTGCGCACCATTAACGCGCTTGCGCCAGGCGTGCTGGCGCAGGAAGCCAGCCGCGCCAATGCATGGCTGATCCATTACTCCACCGATTATGTGTTCGACGGAAGCGGCGACAAGCCCTGGCTGGAAACGGACCCCGTTGCGCCATTGAGTGTGTACGGCTCGACCAAGCTGGAAGGCGAACAACTTATCCGGCAATCCGGTTGCCGTCACCTGATATTCCGCACCAGCTGGGTGTATGGCGCGCGCGGAGGAAATTTTGCCAGGACCATGCTGAGACTGGCCCGCGAACGCGACAGCCTCAGCGTCATCGACGATCAGATCGGCGCACCCACCGGAGCGGATCTGCTGGCCGACGTTACCGCCCACGCGATCCGCACAGTGCGGCAACAGCCGGAACTGTCGGGTTTGTATCATCTGGTTGCCGGCGGTGAAACGTCATGGTACGGCTATGCCAGCTTTGTGATTGATTATGCGCGGCGCGCAGGCGTCACGCTGAAAGTTCCGCCCGGCGCGATCAAGCCGGTGCCCACCAGCGCCTTCCCAACTCCTGCCCGGCGTCCGCACAATTCGCGGATGGATACCGCAAAATTGCGGCACGCTTTCGATTTGTATCTGCCATCGTGGCAAAATGGCGTAACTCGAATGCTCACGGAAATTCTGGAGAGTAGTAAGTGGTGAGTAGTAAGTAGGGGAGAGCATGGGAAAACCGCACGAACAACTGGAAGCCTGGAAATTTGCGATGCAACTGGTAAAAGCCGTATATCAAATGACTTCAGCTTTTCCAGCAGAGGAACGTTATGGTTTGGCTCAGCAGATGAGGCGGGCTGCCGTGTCAATACCAAGCAATATTGCCGAGGGCGCAGGCAGAAATGGCTCAAAGGAGTTCTTGAATTTCGTTGGGATATCGCGAGGTTCGTTGGCTGAACTTGAAACCCAATTAGAACTGGCGGTGATGCTGGGTTTCGCTGTGCCAGATCACCCTGCTTTTGAATTGGCTAATAGCGCCGGAAAATTACTGACTGGTTTGCACAAAAAATTGGGAACTTCATGACACCACTCACCACTCACCACTCACCACTTACCAGGAAGGGCATCATCCTCGCCGGCGGCTCCGGCACCCGGTTGCACCCCGTCACGCTGGCGGTATCCAAGCAGCTCCTGCCGATTTACGACAAGCCGATGATCTACTATCCGCTGTCCACGCTGATGCTGGCGGGGATACGCGATATCCTGATTATCTCCACGCCGCAGGACACCCCGCGCTTTCAGCAATTGCTGGGCAACGGCAGCGCATGGGGATTGAATCTGCAATATGCGGTGCAACCCTCGCCTGATGGGCTGGCTCAGGCTTTCATCATCGGCCGCAAGTTCATCGGCAACCACCCTGCCGCGCTGGTGCTGGGCGACAATATTTTCTACGGGCATTCTCTCCACGATCAATTGGCAAGCGCGGTGCGGCGCACTGAAGGCGCCACGGTGTTCGCTTACCATGTGAGCGACCCGGAGCGTTACGGGGTGGTGGAGTTCGATGCGCAGGGGCGCGTGATTTCGCTCGAGGAAAAACCAGCTCAGCCCAAGTCCAGTTATGCGGTCACCGGTCTTTACTTCTACGACAATGAGATCGTGGACATTGCCGCCAGCCTCAAGCCCTCCGCGCGCGGCGAGCTGGAAATCACCGATGTCAACCGCATCTATCTCGAGCGTGGCAGGTTATCCGTCGAAATCATGGGGCGCGGTTATGCATGGCTGGATACCGGCACCCATGCATCGTTGCTGGATGCGAGCAAATTCATCCAGACCATCGAGCAACGCCAGGGGCTGAAGATCGCCTGCCCGGAGGAAATCGCCTATCGCAACGGGTTTATCGATGCGGCGCAATTGAAAAAGCTTGCCGCTCCCTTGCTGAAAAGCGGCTATGGCGATTATCTGATGCAGGTGCTTAAAGAACAAGGACTAAGGACTAAGGACTGAGGACTGAGGACTGAGGACTGAGGACTGAGGACTGGGGCGGTTTTCCCTCAGTCCTCAGTCCTCGCACCTCAGTCCTTTCAGCGTTTTGATGATCTGCACCGCCTTGTCAGTCGCGCCGCGATTGAGCTCCACGAACCTGGCGCACTTGAGCCGCATTTGCTGCAATGCTTTGGGGTCTTCCAGCAAGCGTTGCGATTCGACCATGACCTCTGCGGCATCCCGGACTTGTAATGCAGCTCCGGCGCTGACAGCCAGGCGCGTCGCCTCGGCAAAGTTGCGGGTATGCGGACCGGCCAGTACCGGTGTGCCGACCGCGCAGGACTCGATCAGGTTTTGTCCGCCATAGGGCAACAGGCTGCCGCCGATGAACGCGAGATCGGCGGAAGCATAGTAGGCAAACATCTCTCCCATGCTGTCGCCCAGCACAACCTGAATGTCTGCCGGAACCACCCGGTTTTCGCTCCTGCGCTGGAAGGGAAAACCGCGCTGTTCGATCAGGTGAGCCACTTCGGTGAAACGTTGCGGATGGCGCGGCACGATCACCAGCAGTAAATCCGCAATACGCGCCTCTTTAACCGCATCGAGCAACAAGGCCTCCTCGCCTTCGCGGGTGCTGGCGGCGATGAGAACCTTGCGCACAGCGCCGAACTGTTCGCGCAGGCGCTTTCCCAGCTCAAGCATATCGGCTGGCGGTTCGATATCAAACTTGAGATTGCCCATCACGGTTACATTCGGCGCGCCAAGATCGCTCAAGCGCGCGGCATCGTCTGCAGTTTGCGCCGCGACAGCGGCCAGCTTGTTCAGCGCATTGCGGGTCAGATGCGCAAATCGCGCATATCCAAGAGCAGATTTTTCCGACATGCGCGCATTCAGCAGCAGCAGCGGTGCGCCGGTTTCACGGCAGGCATGGATCAGGTTGAACCATATTTCGGTTTCCATCAGGATGCCGAGTTGCGGGCGGAATTGGCGCAAAAACCTTTTCACCGCAAACGGATAATCATAGGGCAGATACACACGCAGCACGCTGCCGCCATAAAGTTGTTCACTTGCAGCGCGACCGGTGGGTGTGGTGTGGGTGAGCAGGATCTGATGGCCAGGGTATGCTGCACGCAGCCGGGCGATGAGACTTTGCGTGGCGCGGGTCTCGCCCACCGAAACGGCATGCAGCCAGATGAGCGGCTTGCCGCCCGGCTGACCGGACAAAAGTTCTTCGTTGTGCGCGGAATAAAAACCGAAACGCTCGCCGATGTGACGCAGATATTCAGGCTGCCTGCGCGCGCGCCAGATCAGGCGCAGGAATACATAGGGCAGCAGCAGCCACAACACAAATGTATAGAGCAGTCTCGGGTTCAGCACGGAGCCACCTGCTGCAGAGCGGCAATCACGGCGGCAACATCCGGCGCATGGCCGATATTGCCGAGATTGATCGCGAGGTCGCCTGTATACAGGCCGGTCAGCGCCGGATCGGTCGCGGTGTAGATGCCGATGGTGGGCACATTCAACGCGGCGGCGAGATGATTGAGCCCGGTGTCCACGCCGATCACGGCATGCGCCGAGCCGAGCAGGCAAGCGGCCTCTCTGAGATTCAGGCGCGGCGGCGTGACAGCATCGGGTAGGGCGGAGGCGATGCGCAGGCTGCGCGTCTTCTCCGCTTCATTTCCCCATGGCAGGACGCAACGAACATGTTTACCGTGCAGGTAATGTCCCAGCTCGATCCAGTTCGCCTCGTCCCACAGCTTGTCATCGCGGCTGGTGGCGTGCAGCAGGACGCCATACGCTCCGCCCGGAAACCAGCCAGGACGAGCGATCACGGGTGGCTGAATGCCAAAATCGGCATGGCCATCCAGCGTATAGCCGAGCGCTTGTGCAGCGAGCTGGCGATTGCGCTCAACGGCATGTTGCCCGGTTGCGACAGAAAAAGTTTGCTGATACAAACTTGTTGCAAGCGGTTCGCGCGCGCTGTGCCTGTCAAAGCCGCAGCGCAGCCCGTGCGCGCCGCGCATCAGCAGGGCGCTTTTGAGCAAGCCTTGCGTGTCAATCGCGAAATCATAATGTTGAACCGATAACGCAGCGCGGAATTCCGCAATCTCGCGCCAGGTGCAGGGGTTAAACAGTTTGCCGCGCCAGCGGCGTACCGCAACCGGAATGACATTGCGCACCGCCGGGTGCAATTTGGGCAGCGCGGCAAAACATTCTTCCACCAGCCAGTCGACCCGCGCGTCCGGGTAATGACGCACGATGTCGCTGACCACAGGCAGGTTGTGCAGCACATCGCCCAGCGACGATGTCTTGACCAGCAGGATGCGCGGTGGGTGGTTGCCGGCGTAGGGATGCGCCATAAAGAAGTGCAAAGTTGTCGGGTGGGATGGAGCGCATCTTAATGGACGGGGTGGAACTTAGAAAGTGGTAAGTGGTGAGTGGTGAGTGGTGAGTGGTGAGTGGTGAGTGGGGAGTGGGGAGTGGGGAGTGGGGAGTGGGGAGTGGGGAGAGGGGACGG
>JANLIB010000140.1 GCA_024653675.1 Gallionella sp.
TTTGGTCAATAGAACGACTATTGACCTGCAAAACCGGCAAAATCTGTCCTCGCTCAGCCGAATTTTCGCTTCGATTCTTCAAGTCAGACAGGCTGCTAGGGATCATCATGATAGCGACAAACTGCGCATTTCCAATCCCGCCACCTGCAACGGCTGATGGGTGGTAAAGATCACCATTCCCTGCCGCGCCAGATGTTCCGCAATCAACTCCTGAACCAGCGTCACAGCTCCGACATCGAGCGCGGTCAAAGGTTCGTCAAGTATCCACAGCCTTGCATCGCTGACCAGCAGGCGCGACAGCGCAACGCGACGACGCTGGCCTTGCGAAAGCACTTTGGCCGGCAGCAGCTCGCGCCCGCGCAAACCCATGCGCCGCAAGGCGGCCATTGCCTCCTTTTCCCCAATCCCGACCCCGGAAAGACCCGCCGAAACGCGCAGGTTCTCCAGCGCGCTCAACTCATCCTTGATGGCATTCAGATGGCCGAGATACAACAGCTCGGCATAATAATCCCCATCCAGATCGCGGATATGCTCACCGCGCCAGACAATATCCCCCTCATCCGGCGCAATAAAGCCGCACAAAGTGCGCAACAAGCTGGTTTTTCCGCTGCCGTTCGCGCCCTGGACTTGCATGATCTGGCCGGGATTCAGCGTAAAATTCAATCCGGAAAACAAACGATGGTCACCGCGATTGCAGGCAAGATTGCTGACTTCCAGCATGAAGGGGAACCTGAATTGAACAGCCGGGGATTATATCCGATTGCTTCAGGCGGTGACAACGCCATATACACCGGCAGCATTGCCGGTTATTTTTAGCCAATTATTTTTTAGTGGGCCCGCTGTTCTGACACAGGTTATAATCTTCGCAATTCTGACCAACCTTTTGTAGAGGATTAGCATGGGCTTTCTGGCGAACAAACGCATCCTTATCACCGGCATGATCAGCACCCGCTCGATCGCTTACGGCATCGCGCAAGCCATGCATCGCGAAGGCGCAGAGCTTGCTTTTACCTACCAGGGAGAGCGAGTGCATGACCGTGTCAGGGACATGGCCAGGGAATTCGGCAGCGAATTGATCTTCCAGTGCGACGTCGGCAGTGATGACGACATCAACCGGCTTTTCATCGATCTTGGCAAACGTTGGGACGGATTGGACGGCTTTGTGCATGCCATCGCTTTTGCGCCGCGCGAAGCCCTGGATGGAGAATTCCTCGACGGCTTCAGCCGCGAAGCTTTCCGCATCGCGCATGACATCAGCGCTTACAGCTTTCCCGCCATGGCCAAAGCCGCGCTGCCGATGATGGAAGGCCGCAAAGCTTCGCTGTTGACCTTGAGCTATCTCGGCGCTGTGCGCACCATGCCGCACTACAACATGATGGGCATGGCCAAGGCCAGCCTGGAAGCCAGCGTGCGTTATCTGGCGATGCAATTGGGACGCCAGGGGATACGTGCCAATGCCATTTCCGCCGGCCCGATCAAGACACTGGCTGCGGCCGGAATCGCCGATTTCAGCAAATTGCTCGCCTACAACGAAAAGCATGCGCCGCTCAAGCGCAATGTGACCATCGAAGAGGTTGGCAATGCCGCAGCCTTCCTGTGCAGTGATCTGGCCAGCGGCATCACAGGCGAGATCACCTATGTTGACGGCGGCTTCAACACCACTGCGTTGGGCACAACAGAACCCTGATCCACGTATGCTGATTAACAATGAAAACGCCACCAGAGGGTGGCGTTTTCATTTCGATGACAAGGCAACGCTGTTTTTTTACTCAGGCGCCTTTTCGGGCATATTCACCTTGATGCTGGCCTGCTGTTTTGCGTCGGACAAGTATGCCTTGAACATTTCCTCCCCGGTCAACTGGCGCAATTGCTGGGCGTAACGCGCGCGTTTCGCGCCGTCGACAGCTTCGTCCTTGACGGCATCGACACGTGCAAGCACATAACCCTTCTGCACATCGACCGCACCGGCATATTGCGGCAGCCTGGCCGGGTCAACCTGGAAAATCTTTCGCACCAGTCCCATGTCCAGCGAGCCGGGCTTCAGGCGTGTGACATCCTGGGCAGTGCCCCATTTGAGCGCAGGCTTGTCGCCTTTCTGCAACCTCTCCAGCAAGGCCATGCCCTGCTTTGCCGCCAGCTCCAGCGCCTGCTGATGCGCCAACTTCTGGCGGATCGTTTCCTGCGCCTCGTCCAAGGTGCGCACAGAGGCCGGCTTGTATTCCAGTATTCGCGCGGCGACCAGCACATTCGTCGCCACTTCGATCGCGGAAGTGTTGCGTTTGTTTTTCACGACCTCGTCGTTGAAAACCGCCTGCAGCATATTTTTATTCCAGATATCACCCTCCGGCTTCCCGTTTACCAGCCATCCGCTCTGCTCGATCTTCGCGTCGGCCAGGGCGGCAGCCGGTTTCAATGCATCGCTTTGTTCATACACGGTGTTGCTGAATTTCTCTGCCATTTCGGCAAACATATCGGCAGCCTTTTGCTGGCGGAGCTTGCTCACGATTCCTTCGCGTGCCTCGTCAAATGAAACTATTCTGGAAGGCTTGACCGCGATCAGCTTGATGATGTGATAACCGAAATCCGACTGGACCAGCCCGCTGACCTCACCGGCCTTAAGCGCGAAAGTGGCATCTTCGAATGGCTTGACCATCATGCCGCGCCCAAAATATCCGAGGTCGCCGCCGTTTGCGGCGGAACCGGGATCCTGCGAGTTCAGCTTGGCCAGCTCGGCGAACCTGGCGGGTTTTTGAGTGATTTGTTGCAGCAGGCTCTCCGCCTTCGCCTTGGCGGCATCCCGTTCGGCTGGCGATGCGGCCGGCGCTGCAGAGATCAGGATGTGCGCCGCCCGGCGTTCTTCGGGGGTGCCAAAATTACTCTGATGCTCGTCGTAATACTTGCGTACGTCGTCCCCGGAAACTTCGATATTCGCCAGGAGATTATCCACCGATAGCTTCACATACTCGACCCTGGCCTGTTCCGGAACACGGAATTCGCCCTGATTCTCTTCGTAATATTTCTTTATCGCGGCGCCATCCACTTCTGCCTGCGCCATGAATTCCTGGAATGTGACAGTGGACACACTCACTGTCCGCCGCTGTTCGTTCAGCCGCAATATGTTTTCAGATACGCTGTCGGGGGAGAATCCATTTTGCGCAAAAGCCTCCTGCATCTTCTGCCCGAGCAATTCATCGCGCAGGCGCGCCTCATATGTCAATGGCGACAAATTGTTGCTCGCCAGGACAGATGCATAACGTTTCCTGTCAAATTTCCCGCCTTCCTGGAAGACCTCTACAGCGCCGATGACCTGCGCCATTTGTTCATCTGTCACAACCAGCCGCGCAGCTTTGGCGCGATCGACCAGCAACCGTTGCGTCACCATGCTATCCAGAATCTCGCGCCTTATTCCCGGATTATCGAACATCGCCGCGTCAAAGTTGGCGCCCAGTTGCTCGCGCATCCTGTTTTGCTGCTGACGCAAGGCGTTTTCGAATTCCTGCTGGGTGATTCTGGACCCATTCACCGTGGCGACCGCTTCTGCCGGATTGGCAGATTTTTCATATGAGCTCACCCCCCACAATGCAAACGGCAGGATGATGAGCACAAGGACGATCTGTATCAAGCGCTTATTTTCATGAACAAAATCAAACATGGCGATCACACCCAAGCATATGTAAATTAAACAGATATGAAAAAAGGCGAACTCGCGTTCGCCTTGAATTGGCGGAGTGGACGGGACTCGAACCCGCGACCCCCGGCGTGACAGGCCGGTATTCTAACCAACTGAACTACCACTCCAGAACCGTGTGTGGTGGGTGCTGACGGGATCGAACCGCCGACATTCGCCTTGTAAGGGCGACGCTCTACCAGCTGAGCTAAGCACCCCCGACGATAAAGATTATTTGTTTACGGCGTCCTTCAGGCCTTTGCCGGCGCTGAATTTTGGAACCTTTGCTGCCTTGATCTTGATCGTGGCGCCTGTGCGAGGGTTGCGTCCATTGCGTGCAGCACGCTTGCCAACCTTGAAAGTACCGAAACCAACCAGGCTCACTGAATCGCCCTTCTTCAGCGCCTTGGTGATGGAGTCGACGGTGGAATCCAGCGCGCGAGCCGCGGCAGCCTTGGAGATTTCAGCAGATTTTGCGATTGCATCAACCAAATCAGATTTATTCACGTAAGTCCCCTTTGCGAGTGATTGAAAAACAGGAAAAGCCCTGTAACGGCTTTATATCAAGGCTGCCTGGCTTTGGTCAAGCGAATAATAATAATTTTTTATTCTTGCGCAGCTCAACTCAAGCTGTTAGGAATCATCGCTTCAGGGCGCCTCTATTAATTCAAAATCCTGAGCGAGACAAGGCGCGAAAGAAATTTTAGCGCGCCGCATATGTTTGATATGTAAGCGTTAAAATTTCTTGGGCAACGCCGTATCGCGACGGAGTTTGGATTAATAGAGGCGCCATTCAATGCTTGGTCGCCTGTAATGGATCGGGCAGCTTCGCATCCCCCGCTATCGCAATAACACCAAGCTTTTCAACAGGTTCAGCAATTGGCTCCGGTTTACGCTCAAGCGCCATTTCCAGCACCTGGTCTATCCACTTGACCGGATGGATGTCCAGTTTGTTCTTGATATTGAAAGGAATCTCCGCCAGATCCTTTATGTTTTCTTCAGGTATCAGCACCACCTTGATCCCGCCGCGTTGCGCGGCCAGCAGCTTTTCCTTCAAGCCGCCGATCTGCAGGACTTCCCCGCGCAGGGTGATCTCACCGGTCATCGCCACATCTGCTCGCACCGGTATTCCTGTCAGCGACGAGACCATCGCGGTACACATGCCTACCCCTGCGCTTGGACCATCCTTGGGGATCGCGCCTTCCGGCAAGTGGATGTGCAAATCATTCTTCTGGTAAAAATCCACATCGATTCCCAGGCGCTTGGCGCGGCTGCGCACCACACTCAGCGCAGCCTGGATGGACTCCTGCATCACATCGCCCAGTTTACCGGTAGTGGTAACCTTGCCCTTGCCCGGCAATACCGCAGCCTCGATGGTGAGCAACTCACCGCCGACCTCCGTCCACGCCAGGCCGGTCACTTGTCCGACCTGGTTGTTCTTTTCGGCAACTCCGTAGGAATGACGGCGCACGCCAAGATACCTGTCAAGGTTGCGCGAATTGACCACGACCTTCTTCTCGCGCTCTTTCAGCGAAAGGGCTTTCACCACCTTGCGGCAAATCTTGGAAATTTCGCGCTCCAGGCCGCGCACCCCTGCTTCGCGCACATAGTAGCGCACGATATCGCGCAATGCGCTTTCGGAAATATTAAGTTCCTCAGGCTTCAGGCCATTGTTCCTGATCGCCTTGGGCACCAGATAGCGCGTGGCGATATTGATCTTTTCCTCTTCCATATAACTGGAGACATGGATGATCTCCATGCGATCCATCAAGGCATCCGGGATATTCAGCGTATTCGCCGTCGCCACGAACATCACTTCGGACAGGTCATATTCGACCTCGACATAGTGATCGACAAAAGTGCTGTTCTGTTCCGGATCCAGCACTTCCAGCAGTGCAGAAGACGGATCGCCGCGCATATCCATACCCATCTTGTCCACTTCATCGAGCAAAAATAACGGGTTCTTCACCGCGACCTTGCTCATATTCTGCAATATCTTGCCCGGCATCGAGCCTATATAGGTGCGGCGATGCCCGCGGATCTCCGATTCGTCGCGCACCCCGCCCAGCGACATGCGCACGAATTTGCGATTGGTGGCGCGCGCGATGGATTGACCCAGCGAGGTCTTGCCCACGCCGGGTGGTCCGACCAGGCAAAGTATCGGCGCCTTCATCTTGTTCATGCGCTGCTGCACGGCAAGATATTCAACAATGCGCTCCTTGACCTTGTCCAGGCCGTAGTGGTCTTCTTCAAGGACTGCTTCGGCCTTTTTGAGATCAGCGCTGATCTTGGTCTTTTTCTTCCACGGCAACCCAAGCAGCACCTCGATGTAGTTGCGCACCACAGTGGCTTCCGCCGACATCGGCGACATCAGGCGTAATTTCTTCAGCTCGGACTCGGCCTTGGCGCGCGCCTCCTTGGGCATGTGGGCAGCCTTGATCTTCTTTTCCAGCTCGTCGAAGTCGGTTCCTTCCTCGCCATCGCCCAGCTCTTTCTGTATCGCCTTGACCTGCTCGTTCAGGTAATACTCGCGCTGGCTCTTTTCCATCTGGCGCCTTACGCGGCCGCGGATGCGCTTCTCGACCTGAAGGATATCGATCTCGCCTTCCAGCAGTCCCAACAGGTGTTCAAGCCGTTTGCGCACGCCGAATATCTCCAGCACTTCCTGCTTCTGTTCCAGTTTGAGCGGCAGATGGGCGGCAATGGTATCGGCCAGACGGCCGGCGTCATCAATGCCTGCCAGCGAAGTCAAAATTTCCGGCGGGATCTTCTTGTTGAGCTTCACGTATTGGTCGAACTGCGCGATCAGCACGCGGCGCATCGCCTCGGACTCGCTGTCCGTGCCATCTTCGGCAGGGACGATCTGCACCTCGGCATCGAAATGCGTTTTTGCATCGTACACGCGGATCACGTTGGCGCGTTGCGTGCCTTCCACCAGCACCTTAACGGTGCCGTCAGGCAATTTCAGCATTTGCAGGATATTGGCCATGCTGCCGATGGCATAGAGGTCATCCGTGCCGGGATCGTCCTTGGTCGCAGACTTCTGCGCCACCAGTGCGATGCTTTTGCCGCTCTCCATCGCAGTCTCCAGCGCCTTGATGGATTTGGAGCGTCCGACGAACAGCGGGATGACCATATGCGGAAAAACCACGACATCGCGCAATGGCAGTAACGGATGCAGGTTGCTGACAATATTGCCCGGGGTATCTTGTTCAAACATGGCAAACCTTTCTGTAATGTGGAAGGTTAGATGGGGATAGCATGAAATAATTCAAGTATCCGCAACGGGGCAAAACATAAGGTCAAAAGCAAGCGGACTGGATCAAGGCAACCTCAAGCCGCTTTGTGGGCGTCAGCATATATGACGATGGGTTTAATTTCGTTGGTTGCGCCCGCCACGTCCAGCACCACTTTGCTGACATTATCCATGGAAGGCAGATCGAACATCACGTCCAGCAAGGTATTTTCCAGTATCGATCGCAGCCCGCGCGCGCCGGCCTTGCGCGCCAGGGCTTTACGGGCAATCGCCAGCAACACCCCTTCGCGGAATTCCAGCTTGACGCTCTCCATGTCGAACAGCTTCTGGTACTGCTTGGTCAGCGCGTTCTTCGGCTCGGTCAGAATTTGCACCAGCGCGGATTCATCCAGTTCTTCCAGCGTCGCCACGACCGGCAAACGCCCGACGAACTCCGGGATCAGGCCGAACTTGATCAAGTCTTCCGGTTCGACCTCGCGCAAGGTCTCGCCGGTCTTGCGTTCATCCTTGCCGGTGATGGTCGCGCCGAAGCCGATGCTGGCCTTTGAAGAACGAGTGCGTATGATCTTTTCCAACCCGTCGAACGCGCCGCCGCAGATGAACAATATGTTGGTTGTATCCACCTGCAGGAATTCCGTATTCGGGTGCTTGCGCCCGCCCTGCGGCGGGATCGAAGCCTTGGTGCCCTCGATCAGTTTGAGCAGCGCCTGTTGCACCCCCTCACCGGACACGTCGCGCGTGATCGAGGGGTTGTCCGACTTGCGCGAGATCTTGTCGATCTCGTCGATATACACAACCCCGCGCTGCGCTTTTTCGACATCATAGTCGCAGGTCATCAGCAATTTCTGGATGATGTTCTCTACATCCTCGCCGACATAACCCGCTTCGGTCAGTGTGGTCGCGTCGGCCATCACGAACGGCACATTCAGCAAACGCGCCAGTGTTTGCGCCAGAAGGGTCTTGCCGGAACCGGTCGGCCCGACCAGCAGGATGTTGCTCTTGGCCAATTCCACCCCGTCCTTGTCGTTGCTCTTCAGCCGCTTGTAGTGGTTGTACACCGCTACCGACAGGATTTTCTTGGCCAGTTCCTGCCCGATCACATAATCATCCAGCGCAGCGCGGATATTTCTCGGAACAGGCAAGTCGGTTTTATCCGCCTTGGCATGGTCACTGTGAATCTCCTCGCGCATGATGTCGTTGCACAGCGTGATGCACTCATCGCACACAAACACCGAAGGCCCCGCAATCAGCTTGCGCACCTCATGCTGGCTCTTGCCGCAGAAAGAACAGTAAAGCAATTTATCGCCTGAATTTTTTTCGCCGGAATTTTTTTCGTCAGACATCGCTACTCACCTTTCATTAAGTTATCAGCAAACCAAATATTTTCAATGCTTCGTCGAATCATAACTCTGCCCATCATCAACCGGTGTGGAATTTCTCCCCTGATCGTGCGGAACAACCACTTTCACTTTGCCGCTGCAGGTGCCGTCAATGCCATCGCTTGCGGTAAAGGATACGGCATACACTCTTCCGTTACCAGTGCCTGCCGGATCGCTCAGCCCGCAATATCGCTTGACTTGTCCCGGTACCAAAACCGTCTGGCGAGGTGCCGCCATCACCGAGCCCGTTGACCTGCTCGTCTTGGGTGATGCCCGTGATCGAGATGGTTACCGGATCGCTCTCCGGATCAGTGACTCCTGAAACGGCAACATTCACCAACTGGTGATTCGGTGGCCACAGCGTCGCAACACCAGCAGTCGCCAAATTGCAGTTTGGCGGATGGTTGGGCGTCTCTATGGGTACGATGATGGATTGCCGTCCATTTATCCCGTTGTGCGAGCAGCTGTTACTCTCGTCCAATTCCACGACAACACGATCGGCATCGGCGCAAGCCGCGAGATAAAATATTCCAGCCGGAAAATCGCCGAGGTTCTCGGTCATCTCAGTTACATAAAAAATCCTTCCCGCCGCTGTTTTGAGCAAAAGGGGGCTGAAAAACGGCACGACCAAGCCCACCCCGCCCACACGATTATTCCCGCATCATCGTATGTAACTTCCCCATTATAAGATATTGATACGGCGTAAGGGGTGGAGATGCAATCACATCACAAATCGATGTGAATACGGTTTTCATTTCGATTTCACAAAGAAAGTGACCAAAACTGGGAAGTTGCCTATCCGCAAAAGATGTGCCCAGCTTGGGCTGGCATCGCAAAAAGCACAGCGAGACGCAATGCCTTGTTCTTCGTACAATCACCATTTTCAATCCTATTAAGGCTGTGAGATTATTCCACATCAGTTTGAATCGCACCCCTGCATTTTTGCATTAACCCAACATGGCTGAAGCAACACCCCACCTGATTTCCTGCGTTGTGCATGCGCCGCGCAACGTTATAATCGCAAATTGAAATAAGCAGGCAACTCCCATGGGCATTACCGACTGGATAGGCAGCGCTGCTGCCACACTTACCACCACTGCCTTCATCCCGCAGGCTTTGAAAGTATGGCGCACCCGCCATACCGCCGACATCTCGCTGGATATGTACATACTGTTCACACTCGGGGTCGCGCTGTGGCTGGCCTACGGCATTCTGCTGGAATCATGGCCGATCATCATCGCCAACTCTGTCACATTGTTATTGGCGGGTTCTGTGCTGACGATGAAAATTAAATTCGGCTAGACGATAACCATGAATCAAACCCACGAAATCAAACCCGGTCAATCCGTCGAACTGCTCAAAGAGCTGCATATCCTGACGCGCGACGGCAATCTCAATCAGGATAGCCGGCGCAAGCTGAAGCAGGTGTATCACTTGTTTCATTTCATCGAACCGTTGCTGGATGAAGTGCTCGCCGCCAAGCAAAACATTACACTGGCGGATCACGGCGCGGGCAAATCCTATCTGGGATTCATCATTTACGATTTATTCCTCAAAGCGCATGAGGCCGGCCATATTTACGGAATCGAAACTCGCGAGGAATTGGTCAGCAAATCGCAACAGTTGGCTGCCAGGTTGGGCTTTGCGCGCATGTCGTTCCTGAACCTGTCGGTGGAAGAATCCATCCACTCGCCGCTGCTGCCCGAACAATTCGATATCGTCACCGCGCTGCACGCCTGCAACACCGCCACCGACGATGCGATCAAATTCGCGCTGCACAAGCAGGCAAAATTTATCGTGCTGATACCATGCTGCCAAGCCGAAGTTGCGGCTATGCTGAACAAAAACAAGAATCAATCATTCGGCAAAACACCGCTCTCGGAAATCTGGCGGCATCCGATTCACACTCGCGAATTCGGCAGCCACCTCACCAACGTGCTGCGCTGCTTGCAACTTGAGGCGCATGGCTATCAGGTGTCGGTAACGGAACTGGTTGGATGGGAACATTCGATGAAGAACGAACTGATCATCGCCAGTCACAAGGGTATTCCACGAAAGAATGCGCAAGAGAGGCTGGAACAGATTTTGCAGAAATTGAATCTGGAAGAATTGCGTGACAGGTTCATCTACTAGCGTGTTGCAGCAGCGCCCACTCAACGTGTTCCCGTACCAGTTCGGATGTGTGCCCGGCGCGAAGCTTAAGCGCGGCTATCACTGAAGGGCTCTTGGCCGCGTTACCCAGCGCCACAGCGATGTTGCGCAACCATTGTTCGTGACCGATGCGATGGATGGCGCTGCCGGCAAGCTTGGTTCTGAATTCAGCTTCGTCCCACGCGAACAACTCAAGCAACGATACATCATCAAAACCATACCGCACCGCGAAATCAGGCTCTACACTGGCTTGTGCAAAACCGTTCCACGGGCACACCAGTTGACAGTCGTCGCAGCCGTAGATACGGTTGCCGATCAACGGGCGAAGATCAACGGGAATGCTGCCCTTGAGTTCGATGGTGAGATAGGAAATGCAGCGGCGCGCATCCAGCCGGTACGGGGCAATGATCGCCTGGGTCGGGCACACATCGACACAGCGCGTGCAGGTGCCACAATGTTCCTGCTGCGGCACATCCACCGGCAGCGGCAGGTTCACGTATATTTCGCCGAGAAAAAACAGCGAACCCTGTTCGCGTGACAACAGCAGGGTGTGCTTGCCGCGCCAGCCCAGGCCTGCTTTGCGCGCCAGTTCCACTTCCAGCACCGGCGCGCTGTCGGTAAAGACACGCCCCTCAAATCCGGATATCTCGGCGACTTCCGCCACTGCACCGCTGATTTTTTCGGCCAGTTTTGCCAATCGGTTGCGCATCACCTTGTGATAATCGCGCCCCAAGGCATAGCGCGAAATAAAGGCGCGTTCGCCTGCCGCCAGCACCTGCCAGCTGTCGCGCGTGTTGGGCGGCGCGCAATTCATGCGCAGCGAAATCACGCGCAAGGTGCCGGGCAACAGTTCCGCCGGGCGGCTGCGTTTGGCGCCGTGTTTTGCCATATAATCCATCTCGCCGTGAAAGCCGAGTGCAAGCCATTCCAGCAGACCGTTTTCCGCCGCCGAGAGATTGGTATCGCTGATGCCTACGGCCTGGAAGCCAAGCTCATGCGCCCATGCGCGTATCTGTATGGCAAGCGCGGCATAATTTACCTGCTGAGGATTTCCATTTTGCATACTGACAATGATAGCCGAATCAGCATGGAGGCACGGCAAAGATGCCGACACTGATGATGGAAACCGCCATGCCCTTCCCCCACCCTAACCCTCCCCCGGAGGGAGAGGGGACGAATGATCGCTGCGCGAATCTTTCATTTTTTCTTGCCGACGAAAACGCGACCATCGCGCTGGCGCGACGCCTTGGCGCGCGGGTCAAACCCGGCATGGTGTTTTATCTGCATGGCGATCTGGGGGCAGGAAAAACCACGCTGGTACGCGGTGTGCTGGGTGCGCTGCAATATGCAGGACGCGTGAAAAGCCCCACTTATACGCTGGTTGAGCCGTACCATATCTCTGGGTTAGACTTGCGTCACTTTGACCTGTACCGTCTTCACGATGAGGATGAATGGGAGGCAGCCGGATTCCGCGATGAGTTTGATGGAAACAACATTTTCTTTATCGAATGGCCGGAAAAAGCGCCGAACCTTATTCCGAAAGCCGATGTGGAAATCAACTTCGAAATCCTGAGTCAAGGCCGCAACGTGGAAATTCTTGCCAATACGGAAACAGGCAGGCAATGCTTAGAGCATTTGTAAAGTTTGCCGCACTTCTGGCGTTGCTGTGGTTTCCACATGCGCAAGCCGCCATCGCCATCAGCTCGACACGCTTCTGGCCGGCGGAGGATTACACGCGCCTGACGATAGAATCCAGAAAACCCATCCGCCACAATATGTTCACATTAGACAATCCGGACCGGTTGGTAATCGACCTGGAAAATGTGGAGCTCGGCGATCCGCTTAATGAACTGATAAAGAAAATTGGCGACAGCGACCCGTACATAAAAAGCGCGCGGGTTGGACATTTCAAGCCCGGCGTGGTGCGTCTGGTACTGGACTTGAAAGCCGAGGTCAAGCCGCAACTTTTCGACCTCAAACCGGTTGCCGAATATGGATATCGCCTGGTGCTGGACGTATATCCCGCCCAGCCGCCAGACCCGTTGATGGCCTTGCTCGAACAACCGGAATCCGCTGCCTCCGAAGCAGCCACATTACCTTACGCAACCGGGCAGCCCGCAATAACAGCAGTTGACGAAGACAAACTGTTACCGGCGCAGGACTTGAGCGCCGGCAAAAGCGGCCAGCTGCCTCCAGCGCCTGACACAACGCCCAATCTGCCTGAAATGCGCGCCCGCACACTGGTCATCGCGATCGACGCCGGGCATGGCGGCGAAGACCCTGGCGCACGCGGCAGATATGGCTCGCGCGAGAAGGATGTCACGCTGGCGATTGCACGCAAGGTGAAAGCCATGGTGGATGGAACGCCGAATATGCGCGGTGTGCTGATCCGCGAGGGCGACTTCTTCATCCCGCTCATGGGGCGTGTAGCGAAAGCTCGCAAGGTGAATGCGGACTTGTTCATCTCCATCCATGCGGATGCCTTCATCAAATCAAAAGCGCGCGGCTCATCGGTGTTTGCGCTCTCGGAACACGGCGCGACCAGCACTGCAGCACGCTGGCTGGCGAAAAAGGAAAACGAAGCTGATCTGATCGGCGGAGTAAATATCGCGATGAAAGACCTCTATCTGGCGCGCACTTTGCTCGACCTCTCGCAGACCGCTGCCATCAACGACAGCATGAAGCTTGCCAAACATGTGCTGAATGAACTGGGTGATATCAATGACCTGCACCGCGGCCATGTAGAGCAGGCAGGATTCGCCGTGCTGAAATCCCCGGACATTCCGTCCATCCTGGTCGAAACCGCTTTCATCAGCAACCCCAGCGAGGAACGGCGCTTGAACGACAATGACTATCAAACGAAGCTCGCCAATGCTATTCTGTCCGGAATAAAACGCTATTTCGCGCAGAATCCGGCATTGTCCAAACCAAAGATTGCGCTGCTCAATTAAGTCATTGCATTGATTATGGATGAACGGCTACTCAGAATATTAGGCGGCGAAGAGAAGCTCTATCCCCACGGGCTGGAGAGCAAATATCCGCGTATCCTTGCAGAAATCCTGAAGCTCTGGGATAAGCCCGGGATGAACGACTATTTTATGGAATTGATGGTTCCAAAACGGAACGATCGCGCCGGTTTTCCTCCAGATATCGCGGCTGAAATCATGCGCCTGAGCCTCGTGCATGCCAGCCAGCGCGCGCCCGACAAGAAACAGGATGTCTGGGAGGTGTCTGCGGACAAATTCGCCAGCTTTAAACCGCCGGTCGCCATCGAAAATGCAAGTGCCTGGAAACCGCTTCCTGCCACGACAACACAGGCAATAGAAAATCTTGGCGTCCCGTGCACCGCCAGGGGTTTTCATCGCGCGGTTGAAACCGGCAATCGCAGGGTGGTGGCTTTATTTCTTGGGGCTCGAGTCAACACCGAAATCTCCGACGAACGTGGCTGGACCCCCCTGATGCTTGCCGCTTTCAATGGGCACGATGAAATTATTAGCCTTCTTTTAAGACATCATGCAAACGTGCACGCCGAGGATGTGCTCTGCAACACCGCCTTGCATTGGGCTGCAGATGCAGGACAAACATCAAGCGCAAAATTGCTCATCGAAAATCGTGCCAATGTTGACGCCTGCAACAATTCCGGCGTTTCGCCTCTGTCGCAAGCCGCCGCACACCGCCACCTGGGAATCTTGCTGCTGTTAATTGACAGCGGTGCAAATTTGAATTCAGCCGCGCGCGACGGTTCGACTGCTCTGCACAAGGCTGCAGCTTCAGGCTATACCGAGATCGTCAGAACACTGCTGCACCACGGCGCCGATACGAGCATCAAAAATCTCGACGGGGACACGCCGCTCACACTGGCCGCGAAAAACGATCAGCAGATTGTTATAAAGTTACTCATGTCCGGATCTAAAACTACCGATACGAACCAGACATGATTCACTTATGGGCACCTCTAAAAATCCACATTTCATCCCAACTGCTGCGTTGCGCAAAAAATTTCTTGCTTACATATCATCCATATGCGGCGCTGCAAAATTTTTTGCGCGCCTTGCATTTGGACGAACTCTGGATTTTTAGAGATGCCCATATCCAGCGCTTTCTCAGGAATTTATTGCATGACCTGACGCCAGAGAATTCATGCGATCAGTTATTCCATTTCTAATTTAGAAATGCTTTTTGCGTAGGGCGGGTTCCACCCGCCATGGCGGGCGTAGCCCGCCCTACAAATGCACTTTTTATCTGGAGGGCGCCTCTATTATTTCAAAATCCTAAGCGAGACAAGGCGCGAAAGAAATTTTAGCGCGCCGCATATGTTTGATATGTAAGCGTTAAAATATCTTGAGCAACGCCGTATCGCGACGGAGTTT
>JANLIB010000165.1 GCA_024653675.1 Gallionella sp.
CGCACGGATAGCCTGCTTGTAGAGCAGCCGGTCGGCCTGCGCGCGCGTGGCGCGTACCGCCGGGCCTTTGCTGGAATTCAGGATGCGGAACTGGATGCCGCCTTCGTCGGTGGCGGCCGCCATCGCGCCGCCGAGCGCGTCCACCTCCTTGACCAGATGCCCCTTGCCTATTCCGCCAATGGACGGGTTGCAGGACATCTGCCCCAGCGTTTCGATGTTGTGGCTGAGCAGCAAGGTCTTGCACCCAGCGCGCGCGCTGGCCAGCGCCGCCTCAGTACCGGCATGCCCTCCGCCCACCACAACCACATCGAATACATCAGGAAAATTCATATTGAAGCTCTATTTGATACGAAAAACTTTTGTCCCGGCACCGGAAGGACGCGCATCATACCTCAGCACATCCGGAATCCCAAACATGTTTCACGTGAAACAATCCGGGATGCTGAAAACCTCAGGAGATCATGTTTCACGTGAAACAATGCCGGTTATTTTCCGATGCAGAACCGGCTGAAAATCTCCCCCAGCAGGTCATCCGAAGTGAATTCCCCGGTGATTTCATTCAGAGCGCGCTGCGCCAGACGCAGCTCCTCGGCAAACAACTCCGCCCTGGCCAGCACCGCATGAGCCTGGAACAGATGCGTTTGCGCCAGCGTCAACGCAAGCAAGTGCCGCTCACGCGCCATGAATGCACCGCTTTCCTGGTCGCGCCAGCCCACCGCTTTCAGGATCGTGACTCGCAAATCTTCCAAACCTTCCCCGGTTTTGGCTGAAATATATACGATCGGGTCGCGCCCTTGCATTCCAGGAGTGATATTCCCGGTCAACAGGTCGGCTTTATTGAATACCAGCAGCCGCGGAATACCTGCCGGCAGCCCCGCAAGAATCGCCTCGTCCTGCGCGGTCATTCCACGGCTGGCGTCCAGCAGCAGCAATATCAGGTCAGCACGCTGCAAGGTCTGGTGGGTGCGCGCTATACCCATGGTTTCGACCGCATCCCGGGATTCCCGCAAGCCCGCTGTGTCCAGGATGTGCAGCGGCACGCCGCGGATCTGGATCGCCTGCCGGATCACGTCGCGGGTAGTTCCCGGAATTTCGCTGACCAGCGCCACCTCTTCACCGCTCAATCGGTTCAGCAGGCTGGACTTGCCCACGTTCGGCTGCCCGGCAATGACAACATACGCGCCCTCGCGCAACAGGCTGCCCTGTTTGGCGATGTCCAGCGTATGCCGCAACTTCGACTGAATGCCGTTCAACAAGGTATTGCGCCGCTCGATGTCGATGGCATCCACCTCATCCTCAGGAAAATCCAGCATCGCCTCGACCAGCATGCGCAAATTAATCAGCTCATCAACCAACTCATGAATGGCCCCGGAAAACTCCCCGCGCAATGAACGCATCGCGCTACGGGCAGCCTCCGAGGTATTGGCATCGATCAGGTCCGCGACACTTTCTGCCTGTGCCAGATCGAGCTTGCCATTCAGGAAAGCGCGCCGCGTAAATTCACCGGGTTGAGCCAGCCGCGCACCCAGGTCGAGGCAACGTTGCAATACCATCTGCAGCACGACCGGGCTGCCGTGTCCATGCAACTCGAGCACATCTTCGCCGGTATAGGAATGCGGAGCAGGAAAAAACAAAGCGATGCCCTGGTCCAGGGCATCGCCGTAATCGTCCAGAAAATTGCCGCAAGTAGCATGTCGTGCGATGGGCATTTTGCCCAGAATCCCGCTTGCCAGCGCCGCTATGCCGCTCCCGGAGATCCGTATTACCCCGATGCCGCCGCGCCCCTGCGCCGTGGCGATAGCGGCGATGGTATCAGCGTTTGGCGGCGACACCCTTGCTCTCCCTCTCGGCTGATCGGGTGATGTACCACTGCTGGACGATAGAAAGGAGGTTGTTCACGACGGAATACAACACCAGTCCGGCGGGAAAGAAAAAGAAAACCACGCTGAATGCGACAGGCATGATTTGCATAATTTTGGCCTGCAGGGGATCCGGCGGCTTCGGATTCAGGCGCATCTGCACGATCATGCTCACTCCCATGATCACAGGCAGAATGTAATAAGGGTCGGCGGCGGACAGGTCAGTTATCCAGCCGAAAAAGGGCGCATAACGCATCTCAACGCTTGCCAGGATTGACCAATACAGGGCGATAAATACCGGGATTTGAACCAGCACCGGCAAACAGCCGCCCAAAGGATTGATCTTTTCGGTTTTATACAGATCCATCATGGCGCGATTCAATTGTTCCCGGTCATCAGCATGCTGTTGCTTGATCTTTTCCAGCTTGGGCGCGACCAAACGCATCTTTGCCATGGAGCGATAACTGGCTGCCGAGAGCGGAAAAAATATCAGCTTAATCAGAAAGGTAAGCAAAATGATTGCAACACCCCAGTTGTGTGTCCAGTCCTGAAACAGCGTCATTACCCAGAAGAGCGGGGTTGCGATAATGGTCAGCCATCCATAATCCACCGTCAGCCCCAGACCGGGAGCGATTTTATCCAGATTGGACTGGGCAGGACCCGCATAGAGCGTAGAACTCACAACCGCTTTCTGGCCTGGATCAATGGCCTGCCCCGGTATAACCATCCCCGCTGCATACAACTCGCCGTCCAGTTTACGCGTGAAATACTCGCGGCTGGTCTTTTCCCTGGGCAGCCATACAGCAACAAAGTAATGTTGCAAAATTCCTATCCAGCCATCATCCGCCTGCTTGGGATATTCGATCTTTCCCTTGTCAATGTCAGTAAATTGAATCTTCTTGAATTTTTCCTTGCCGGTATACATCGCAACACCCGTAAAGGTAGGTAAAAAACGCGAGCTTCCTGCTGGAGAGACGCTATCGCGAACCAATTGGTAGTAACTGTTTGCTGCAACGGGCTGTTGACCTGCATTTTCCAATTCGTAGGCAACATCGATCAAATAACTCCCTCTATGAAAGGTAATCACCTTGGTTGCTTTCAATTGGGATTCACCCCCAGCCTTCAGCCTTACCTGCACCTTATCCGCATTTCCGGAAAGCTCGTATTCATCTTTTTCCGGAACGAAAGGAGTGTTGTGGTTGGGTAGCCCGGCGCCTAACAAGCCGGATTGTGCGATGTAATTATGCGTGCCTTCGCCGCGCTGGAAAAGAACCAGCGGCTTATTCCTGTCCTGGCCGTCCGGATGCTTAAGCAACGCCAGGCGAATTATATCGCCGCCGATCGTGCTGATTCCGGCCTCAAGAAAATCTGTCTTAACGCGTATCGTATTACCGGTTGCTTGTTGCGTGCTTTTCAGGCCAATTGCCGGCTGCGCCGGACTAGCAACAATAGTGGGCAGGCCGGGTTCAGGCGGGACCGCTTGCTGCTTGGGCGATTCTGCACCGGCTGCCGCGCTTTGCTGAACTTCCGGTTGCTGATAGCGGCGCCATCCATCCCACAGCAGCATCAATGAAAACGAAAAAATTACAAACAAAAATAGTCTTTGTAGATCCATGATCAAACCTGAATGTTAAGGTGCGGGATCGTATCCGCCGGGATTCCAGGGATTGCAGCGCAGCAATCGTCTGACGCTGAGCCAACCACCTTTTACCACACCGTGTTTAGCCAAGGCTTCACAGGTGTAATGAGAGCAACTGGGAGTGAATCTGCACGTAGGCGGGGTAAGCGGACTGAATAGATATTGATAGCCATGTATCAGCTTGATCACGATTCTGCGCATCTGTTTTCCACCCGGCTTAACAGGATTTTTAAATTGCCGTTTCTCATCACGGGCTCTTGGGCGCAGGCGTGCCTCACCATCACAACGATATCCAGCTTTTGAGCCTTGATGCCGTGTTGACGAAACGCTTCCCGAATAACCCTTTTGATGCGATTCCGGTCTACTGCACCGGGCAGGATTTTCTTGCTCGCTATGATTCCAAGCCGGGCATTGCTCTTGTTGTTGCGGACAAAAAAAATCTTGAAGTGTTTATCCGCGATATGCTCTGCTTGAAACGCGCGATCAAAACCATCTTTGCTCAACAGTCTGTGCGCAGCGGTGAATTTGGCCGATGTGGCTGTATTAAACTGCGAGTCTGGCACGGCCTCTGGCACGGCGTGCATTAATAACCGCGCGGCCTCCGCGAGTCTTCATGCGCACCAAAAAGCCGTGGGTGCGTTTTCTTCTGGTTACAGAGGGTTGGTAGGTGCGTTTCATGTCTATATCCCTGGCAAATTCGTAAAGCGCGCTATTACAAAGCGTTAAGACACAAGTGTCAAGTTTAATTTACTTCTTCGCCTGTGGATAAGTTTGCTTTTGGCCTGTAGAATGCGAAACCTTTTATTGCAGCTGAACACACTCCACTCAACGAACATGCAGGATATTTCTTTTTGGGACTCATGCCTTCGCTCGTTCGAAAAGAGCCTGCCGCCGCAACAATACAACTCGTGGATAAAGCCGCTGCTGCTCAAAAGCGAGAATGGCGCGCTGATCCTTACTGCCCCAAACAGTTTTACCCTGAAGCTGGTCCAGGAAAGATTCTTGCCGGAAATTTGCAGACATGCGGAATTGGTTTATTCGCGGGTTCCTCCATTCGAATTTCGTGTCATCGAAACTGCGCAGCCACCCCAATCAAACGAATCACCCCAGACACCTTCACATGCAAAAGCAGTCGCAGCGGTAGAAAACAAACCCAGAATTGAAACCTCTTTCCGGGGTTACGGAAAGCTGAACCCCAGCCTGACGTTTGAAAATTTCGTCATAGGCAAAGCCAACCAGTTGGCTTTTGCCGCCGCAACCCAGGTAGCGGAACTTCCCGGCGTTTCATACAACCCGCTATTTGTTTATGGCGGCGTAGGTCTGGGTAAAACACACTTGCTGCAAGCTATCGGCAATCAAATCCGGATCAACCATCCCCATGCAAAAATATGCTACATGCATGCAGAAAGATATGTCGCAGATGTCGTTCGCGCCTATCAAACGAACAAGTTCGAGGAATTCAAACAGTTCTACCATTCCCTGGATGTCCTGCTCATTGATGATATTCAATTCTTCGCCGGCAAAGCCAAAACACAGGAAGAATTCTTTTACGCATTCAACACGCTGCTGGACTCGCACAAGCAGGTTATCCTGACCAGTGATACCTTTCCGAAAGAGATAGTCGGTTTGGAAAGCCGCCTGGTTTCCCGTTTCGGCTGGGGCCTGACCGTCGCAATAGAACCACCCGAATTGGAAATGCGCGTGGCAATACTTTTGAAAAAAGCTGCGCTAGGCGGGTATACACTGGACGAAGTTGTTGCTTTTTTTATCGCAAAACATGTCAACTCCAACGTACGCGAACTTGAGGGCGCATTAAAACGGGTCGAAGCCTATGCCAAGTTTCACAAACGCAACATTTCTGTGGATACCGCAAAGGAAGCGTTAAAAGATATTCTGGTCGCACAGAGCCGGCAGGTTTCAATTGATAACATCCAGAAAACCGTCGCGGATTATTATCGCCTCAAGATGGCGGAATTACTCTCGAAAAAACGCACCCGAAACCTGACTCGCCCAAGGCAAATGGCCATGGCCCTGGCAAGAGAGTTAACCACGATGAGCCTGCCGGAAATTGGACATTCATTTGGCGGCAAAGACCATTCAACCGTCATACACGCATGCAAAACGATGGTTGACTTGAGAAACAGCAATACAACCATTGATGCTGACTACAAAATATTGCTGCAAACCTTAAGGGGATAAAACCGTGTAATTCCTGTGGATAAAATGCGAATAAGTCCCTGATAAAAACAAATACAGAAGATGTCCACATTTCAACAGTGCTCAATCAACAGTCAAACATCTGTAAAAATTTATGCATATCGTCATGATTTCAATAAAAATATCAAACTTGCAAGCCTGAACCTGGACCATTATTAGTATTATTAAGGATTTAAACTATGTTTATTAAGAACACAGACAAAGAAATCATTCTCAAACCTTTGCAAGTCGTTATCGGTATTGTGGAACGAAAACAAACTTTGCCGATTTTATCCAATGTACTGATAGAAAAAGAGGACGGCAATATACGCTTTACCGCTACCGATCTGGAAATCCAGATCACTACCACCATAGACATAAAAGCAAGTGATGGTGAAAAAGCGGCTATCACTGTTGGCGGAAAAAAATTACAGGAAATTCTTCGCATCCTTCCCGAGCAAAGCAAAGTCTCCATCGAAGCCAAAGAAAACAAGGCACAGATAAAATCCAACAAAAGCCGGTTCAGTTTACAAACCCTGCCGGCGCAGGATTTTCCGAAGTTAAGCAATCAATTGACGGATACGAAAAAAATATCTTTAAGCCAAAATACATTAAAGGCATTGCTGCTGTCCGTGCAATACGCGATGGCGCAACAGGATGTGCGTTACTATCTGAACGGCGTATTGCTGATCATCGAAGGAACCAAACTGAAAGCAGTAGCCACGGATGGTCATCGGCTTGCCTACAATGCGGCAAACATCGATGGAAATCACGAAAAACAGGAAATCATCCTGCCGCGCAAGGCGGTTGTGGAATTATGCAAATTATTAAACGAAAGCGAGGACGCAGTCGAGATCGAGTTTTCACAACAACAGGTGAAAGCAGATTTTTCCGGCGTTACCTTGATTACAAAAGTGATTGAAGGAAAATTTCCGGATTATGAACGCGTCATCCCAAAATACGACAACCATCTGAATATGAATCGCACGCTCATTCAACAGGCTTTGCAACGAGCCGCGATATTGTCCAATGAGAAATTCCGCGGTGTTCGTTTCGTCCTGACAGAAAAAAATCTCAGCATCATCAGCAGCAACAGCGAACAGGAAGAAGCGCAGGAAGAAATCGAAACCGACTATCACGGCGAAGCGCTTGATATCGGCTTTAACGTCAATTATCTGATGGATGGATTGAATAATATCAGCAGCGAAACGGCTACATTTTCGTTTGGCGATCCGAACAGCAGTATTTTGATCACAACAGAGGAGAACCGGGAATTTCGCTACGTGGTCATGCCGATGCGCATTTAAAAAATTTAGCCACATGAAATCAATATCTGGAAAAAATACAATCAATGACTGAATATACATCCACAAGCATCAAAGTACTTAAAGGCCTGGAAGCGGTTCGCAAACGTCCCGGCATGTACATCGGCGACACCAACGATGGCACCGGCCTGCATCATATGGTGTTCGAAGCGGTGGACAACGCAGTAGATGAGGCGCTGGCAGGGCATTGCAATGAAATCAACATCACCATTCATGCCGACAACTCGATCAGCGTAAGCGACAACGGACGCGGTATTCCGACTGACATACACAAAGAAGAAAACCGCTCGGCCGCAGAAGTAATCATGACCGTCCTGCATGCAGGAGGGAAATTCGACAGCAACTCCTACAAGGTTTCCGGCGGCTTGCACGGCGTGGGCGTGTCGGTGGTGAATGCGCTTTCCGAATGGTTGAAGCTGACCATTTACCGCGATGGCAAAGAGCACTTCATGGAATTCCGCCACGGCGACCCGGTCGCTCCGCTAAAAGTTGTGGGCGAATCTAAAAAGAGAGGCACCCTCGTTCATTTTATGGCGGCCAGGGAAACTTTTGGCCTGGTCGAATACCATTTCGATATTCTGGCGAAACGCCTGCGCGAACTGTCGTTCCTGAACCACGGCGTAAAGATCTCACTGATCGATCAACGTGACGGCAAAGAAGAAAACTTTGCATTTACCGGCGGCATCAAGGGCTTTGTCGAATACATGAATCGCAACAAGGTTGCTTTGCACCCGACGGTGTTTTATGCGATCGGTGAAAAAGACGGCATCACTGCCGAGATCGCCATGCAATGGAACGATTCCTACCAGGAGAGCGTGCAATGTTTCACCAATAATATTCCGCAACGAGATGGCGGCACACACCTGACCGCGCTGCGCGCCGCGATGACACGCACCTTGAATCAATACATCGAAGCCGAACAAATGGCTAAAAAGGCGAAGGTCGAAACCACCGGCGACGACATGCGCGAAGGACTGACCGCAGTGCTGTCGGTAAAATTGCCCGACCCGAAATTCTCGTCGCAGACCAAAGACAAACTGGTTTCCTCGGAAGTGCGCCCGGTAATCGAGGATCTGGTCGCCCAGCAAATGAGCGCATTCCTGCTGGAAAAACCCAGCGATGCGAAAATAATCGTCAACAAAATCATTGATGCCGCGCGAGCCCGCGAAGCGGCGCGCAAAGCGCGCGATCTGACGCGCCGCAAGGGCGTGCTGGACGGCATGGGATTGCCCGGCAAGCTGGCCGACTGTCAGGAAAAAGACCCGGCATTGTCCGAGCTTTATCTGGTCGAGGGAGACTCGGCGGGCGGTTCTGCCAAACAGGGACGCGACCGCAAATTCCAGGCGATCCTGCCGCTCAAGGGCAAGATTCTGAACGTGGAAAAAGCCCGTTTTGAAAAGCTCATCGCCTCACAGGAAATCGCCACACTGATCACCGTGCTGGGCACCGGCATCGGCAAGGACGAATACAACGCCGACAAACTGCGCTATCACCGCATCATCATCATGACCGACGCGGATGTGGACGGATCGCACATCCGCACCCTGCTGCTCACTTTCTTCTACCGGCAAATGCCCGAGCTGGTCGAGCGCGGTCACATCTACATCGCACAACCGCCGCTGTACAAGATCAAGCAAGGCAAGGACGAACGTTATCTCAAGGACGACCAGGAGATGAAAATATACATGCTCAAATCCGCGCTCAACAACGCCGCGCTGTATCCGTCCGCCGGCGCCGGCCCGATCCAGGCCGACGCGCTGGAGCAAATCTCCAAGCAATATTTTCTGGCTGAGGCGGTCATCGAGCGCTTATCGCGCTTTACGGCCCCTGAAGCCAGTCATGCCCTGCTCCTCCTGCCGACCCTGTCGCTGGATGACGCAAAGCAAGCGCAGAGTAGCGCAAAGCAGCTCGAAACAGCGTGCGGCGGCAACATCAAAGTCGTGGTTGAAACCGATGAAGCGGGGGAACATCGCTTGCGCCTGGAAAAGCTGTATCACGGCAACTACTCGGTCAGCTACATGGACAGGGATTTTTTGAAGGGCAGCGACTACGTGCAGATCCGCCAGACTGCGGAAGTCCTGAACGGCCTCATCGCCCCCGGCGCGTACATCGCCCGCGGCGAACAAAAGCGCGCCGTGTCCAGTTTCAAGCAAGCCATCGAATGGCTGCTGGAAGAAGCCAGGAAAGGCGTGAACATCCAACGCTACAAAGGCCTGGGCGAAATGAATCCTTCACAACTGTGGGAAACCACCATGGACGTGAAAAACCGCATATTGCTCAGAGTGCGCATCGAAGACGCGATTTCCGCCGACGAAATCTTTACCACCTTGATGGGAGATATCGTAGAACCGCGCCGCGCGTTCATCGAAAAGAACGCGCTGGGAGTAAAGAATCTGGACGTGTAACAAGTTGTACTGCAATTTTTTCATAAAAACAGAAAGGGAACTACAGTGGATCTGAATCAAGCAATCAATAAACATGCGGAGTGGAAAGTTAAGTTCCGCAAAGCGATTTCCGGGCATGAAACGATGGATGTCGACACCATCTCAAAGGACAATTGCTGCGAGCTTGGCAAGTGGCTGCATGGCGAGGGCAAGACGAAATTCAATCAACTCCCGGCCCATGCAGAGTGTGTAGCAAAACACGCTTCCTTCCATACCGAAGCCGGCAAGGTTGCCAAAGCCATCAACGCCAAGAATTATGCAGCAGCCGAGGCCATGCTTGATGGAAACACCCCATACGCATCGACATCAAGCGCGGTCGGTGTCGCTATCATGAAGCTGAGAAAAGAAAGCGGGCTGTAGCCAGAAGTTGTTTTTAACTTAAAACCTCAGTTCAAGCCACAGAGTTCACAGAGAATGTCAGGGATTATCCGCCTTTCGTGCTCTCACCAGAAAGGTGAATGGACTTCTCGCCATTAACTTTTGCTTTTACTCTGTGAACTCTGTGTTCTCTGTGGCTATTGATCCGACACAAATAGAAATTCCGTTCCGTTCGGCCTGAGCCTGTCGAAGGCCATTAGCCACTCATGTTTCGACAAGGCCTTTAGTCCTGAGCGAAGTCGAAGGGTCAACACGAATGGCGTCATACTTTATTCGTGCCGAATCTATAAATGCATTTTCTGGGTGTAAGGCAGATTGGAATGAGATTGCAGGCAAGCGGTCACGCGGTTGAACGCTGAAAAAACAGGGGGCGCGATGTATAGCGCCCCCTGTTTATTTAACCTTTGGTTTATTTTCCCTTTGAAAGCGAAACAGAGTTACCAGTAAAGCTCGGCGCTGGCAAGAGGAGTGTTCGAAGCATCAACGCCCCCGGCAACCAGCAACGTTCCATTGGGCAACAGGGTCGCAGTATGAACTTTCCGCGCCATGGTGAGATTATTTGTCGTAGTTGTCCATGTGCCTTGGTCCGGATCAAACAGTTCCGCGCTGGCAAGAACACCTGCCAAATTATCGCCTCCAGTTACCAGCGCCTTGCCGTTGGGCAGCAAGGTAGCGGTGTGGGAGAAGCGTGCGGTGGCGAGACTGCCTGTTGGTGTCCATAGACCAGTAGCCGGGTTGTAGAGCTCGGAACTGTCAAGATATCCTGGACCGCCAGACCCGCCGGTTACAAGTACCATACCGTTGGGCAACAGCGTGGCAGTATGTAAGGAACGCGGGGTGTTGAGACTGTTGGTTATCGTCGTCCATTGACCAGTAGCAGGATCGTAAAGCTCGGCGCTGGCAAGATCCGCCGTCTGATCAGAACCGCCAGCCACCAGCACCTTGCCATTGGGCAACAGCGTGGCGGTATGAGCGCCGCGTGGCGTATTGAGATTGCCTGTTGTAGTCCATTCACCAGCGGCGGGATCGTACAGCTCGGCGCTGGCAAGATACCCATCAAAATTGAACCCTCCTGTTACCAGTACACGTCCATCGGGCAGCAGAGTAGCGGTGTGCTGGTAACGCGTGTAAGCAAGACTACCGGTTGTACTCCATGTTTCTGTGGCTGGATCATATAGCTCGGTATCGGCAAGATACCCATTTCCGAGGCCGATGCCTCCTGTTACCAGCACCCTGCCGTCAGCCAGCAAAGTGGCGGTGTGCTCGCGGCGCGCGGTAGCGAGATTGTCAGTTAAAGCCCATATGCCTGTGACCGGGTTGTATCGCTCGGCGCTGTTCAGAGTTGCGCTTGACGCGCCGACACCGCCGGCTGCCAGCACCTGGCCGCCGGATAACAGCGTGGCAGTGTGGTAGGAGCGCACGGTGGTAAGGCTGCCGGTAGCGCTCCAGTCAGGGTCATACAGTTCGGCGCTGTCAAGAGGAGCGCTCAAAGCATCAGCTCCTCCGGTTATCAGCACCTGGCCGCTGGATAGCAGCGTGGCAGTGTGGTGCTGGCGCGCTAGAGCAAGACTGGTAGTCGTCGCAATCCACTGTGCTCCCGCAGGGTCGTACAGTTCGGCGCCGGCAAGAACTGTCGTCGTGCCATTGCCACCCCCGGTTACCAGCACCTGACCAGTGGCTAATAAGGTGGCGGTGTGGTAGCCGCGCGCCGTGACAAGGTTGCCTGTCGTACTCCAGGTGCCGCCGACGCCGAGGGCTGGATCGTACAGCTCGGCGCTGCTAAGGGGATTACCTGCCGCGTTGACACCCCCGGTCACCAGCACCTTGCCATTGGACAACAAGGTAGCGGTGTGCGAGCTGCGCGCGGCGGAGAGGGTGTTTGCCGTACTCCAGGTGCTGAGGGTTGGATCGTACAACTCGGCGCTGGCAAGAACTGTCGTCGCACCATTGCCACCCCCGGTTACCAGCACCTGACCAGTGGCTAATAAGGTGGCGGTGTGGTAGCCGCGCGCCGTGACAAGGTTGCCTGTCGGGCTCCAGCCGGTGGCTGGATCGTACAGCTCGGCGCTGTTAAGGGGATTACCCGCCGCGTCGACACCCCCAGTCACCAGAACCTTGCCAGCGTTCGGCCCAGTGGTCAACAAGGTGGCGGTGTGCGAACTGCGCGCCGTGACAAGGTTGCCTGTCGGGCTCCAGCCGGTGGCTGGATCGTACAGCTCGGCGCTGGCAAGAGGTGCGCTCGAAGCATCAACACCCCCGGCTACCAGCACCTTGCCATCGGACAATAAGGTGGCGGTATGCGCGCTGCGCGCGGTGGCAAGTACTCCTGAAGTCGCAGCCCAGGTGCCTGGCGCCGGATCGTACAACTCGGCGCTGGCAAGAGTTGTGCTGGATGCGCCGACGCCTCCTGCTACCAGCACCTTGCCATCGGACAACAGGGTGGCTGTTGGGCTGTTGCGCGCGTCAACCAGAGCATCCGTGCCTGACATGCCGCCGCGCGGCGGAAGGCCGCAGATTACATTGATGGACGTGACATTTTCCCCTGTAACCGTGCCTGCGCCATATGTGTAGGTGCAAGGCTGGGTGCCTGGAAAAGAGGCAATGGACAGGCTATACGCCACGTTAATATTGAGCGGGGTGGCAAAGGTGAACGCGCCATCTGCATCGAGGATGAGATCATCGGTATTGTTGTTGCGCAGGGTAATGCTGTTGCCGGCTTGCAGGCCGGCGATCGTGCCGCCTATGCTGGCGGTAACAGTCAGGACGGCCAGATTGGAGATACGTCCGTCCATTGCTGCGGTGATGATGGTACTGCCTGCCGACAACCCGGTGGCGATGCCGCTTGTGTCTACGCCAGCTACCGTGCCAATGGTGGATGCCCAGGCTACCGACCCGGAGATATTTCCGGTGGCGCCGTCAGAATAGCTGCCGGTGGCCGTGAATGGGGTCGTTGTTCCGTTAATGACGGATACTGTGGACGGCGCGATGGCAATACTGTTCAACGTGGCTGCAGTGACTGTGATAGTTACTGGAGACGAAGTAATGCCGCTCAGCGCTGCCGTCACGGTGGTGGAGCCGGCCGCATTTCCGGTGACCACACCGGCGGCGCTCACGCTCGCGATGAGAGGGTCAGCGGATGTCCATGTGACCTGGGTGGTGATGACGGTGGCAGAGCTGTCCGAATATGTGCCGGTTGCGGTCAGGGTGGCTGTGCCGCCTTTGGCAACAGTTGCGGATGCTGGGTTAATGGCGATGCCGGTGAGGGTGGCAGTGGCCGCAGGAGTGGAACCACCGCCACCCCCGCCGCCGCAACCTGCAAGCAGTCCGGCAAAAAGTAGCGATACGATCATGAGCAGACCCACACCATGCCGGGACGGATCGAGTCTTGTCAGGCGGGTTTGGTCAAGTGCGCGGCAAGTCTGCATGATCTTTTCCTCTTTTTGATGCTACGGTGTTGGCGGCTGTAACAGTATTTTCAACCCAAATAATTCATTAAAAATGTTCAGCAATTTTTCTGGCTGTAAAGTTCGGTGTAGGAGCCCGATTCATCGGGCGATCAACCGTGAATATTCGCCCGATGAATCGGGCTCCTACAACGGCATTTCCCACTATTGATCCGGCCAGCAAATAGTATCATCGTCATACCGGCCCTTCGACAGGCTCAGGATAAACTGACCTGCGGTCTGGCCGGTATCCAGTGGCGCGCAAGGCGCGCCGGTATTTGTTTCTGCCGGATTCCGGAATTAGCCTACCAGACTATCGGCGATGCCGAATCGCAATCATCATTATTTTCATGCCATTCGCGTCTGCCGTTTTCCTGGATCGTGACGCATCCGTTGCCCTCCTGTTTCTTTCCCGCGACAGGCGTGGCAATCAGGGTATAAGACTGGGCAACTCCGCTGATGCTCAGGCCGTATTTGCCATCGGTTGTCTGGCCGCTGGTCCTGCCGAGACCGCCTGCGCTGGTGCCATCGTAGGCAGCGTTCACGGAAGTTGCATAGGCATTGGAATTGAGGTAAACCTTTTCCTGCAGGCTGGCCAGCGCCAACAACTCGGATTGCGCCGTTTCCCGCGAGGCCTTGATCACATATTTGCCGTAGCCGGGCAAGGCGATGGCGGCAAGTATGCCGATGATAGTGACGACGATCAGCAACTCGATCAAGGTAAAACCATGGCTGCGGTGAAATTTCATTGTTGCTCCTTGTAAAGGACTGTTCTTGTAAACAGGTATGTATATCCCAAGGCTGGCGGCACGCCGTCAGCATTATTCCTTGATCAGCTCCTTCCAGGATATGCGCCTGTAGCCAATCGTATTTTGACTGTGTTCACTGCCCAGACCAACTGAACCTTTCTGCGTTGCAGTTCTTACATTGCTGGCAGTGGCGCCGGCGCCGCCGCTCAGCGTGACAGTGCCGCCTGCGGCAGCGGTGCCGGTCGCAGCGGTGCCAGTGGCAGGCGTGATGGTAGTGGTGATGGTGCCATCCTCGTTGAAGACGTGCGAGATCGTGCCGTCCACCCCGGCAGGCAATTCTATAGTGATCGTGGTGATGCTTTCGTCTGCATTTTCGAAGCTCTGAATGATTCTCCTGGAGCCATCCGCACGAACAAGAGTGGTCGTATTACCATCATAGGTTACCGAAATGAACTCGCCGACTGATCCGCTCAGGTCGCCGATTTTCGGATCGGTAGAGCCGGCCGCCGGGGTGGATGGGGTAGCTTCGCCTGTATCCTCACCCGGTGTTTTGGTCCAGCTCGCAGTGTGAAAACACCTGCCATTCGGGTGGTGCCAGTAGGTGTTGTACTCGGCCAATACCTGGGCAGCGAAATTTGCGGATTTGACACGCCAGCCATACTCGGGTCGGCCCAAATGATCATTAAGTTCGAGCATATCGTTGGTCGTGGTGTCCCTGATGATCTGTATGGTCAGGGCGCCGCCGTGGCGCAAGCCGGTTGCCGTCGCAGGCGTTGTGGCGCCGGAGTAGCCCAAAGTTCCCGGACCATCAAGAGGATAGCCGAGTGTCACGTCGTTGGCGGGCGCATTGACGGGACGGTACATATTGCCATCGGTTGATCCGGCAGCATTCCAGATACAAAAAGGCGTGGTCGGGATCAGGCCGACACGCACATCGCCGTTGCCCCACCAGTTTTTGGGGGTCAAAGCATCAATCGGCATATTGACAGCCAGGCTGCCTATGTACTTGGGCGAGGTGAAGCCGTCGCCCGCCGAAGCCGGATTGCGGTTGTAGGTGGGCAAAGTCGCCAGATCCAGCGTGGCGGAAGTGGTGTAATCCTTGATGCTGACATACCCTGAATTCACGTTGTACAGATAATTTGAATCTCCGATGTGCAGTTTCACCGCCGGATTCAGATACTGGTTATGCATGATCACCTTGAAATTCTGCACGGTGCTGGGTATCGCCCTGACCAGATTCAACTGTGCATCGCTGGCATTCAGCATGTTCACTCCGGTGACGTCATATTTGTCGTCATATTGGTGAATATGCCTGTCGTATGTGCAATCACTTGTGCAATTATTGGTGCCTGTGCTGCCATCCGTGCCGCCGCTGAAGCTGGTGGTGGAAAGCGCGGGGGCAAGATCGCTCCACCCAGTGGCGTCCGAGCCGCCCGAGGGACCGGTGTTGGTGGTCGTGGTGATGTCAGAATCAACGGTAAATCCGCCGGGGCAAGCCGAAGCGCCGCCGGGTGCTGCGATACTGCAGGTAAGGCTGGTCGGCGCAGAGGTGTCCGGCGACCTGACGCAAGACGTGGTGTAGCCGTTGACTGCCGTGCCATTGATGGTGTTGTAAAGCGTGTTAAGCCGGGTGCTTGCGGTGGTGCTGTTGGACGATCTCCACGCGCCGGACCGGCCGAAGTAGGTGCCTCCGCACCTAAGTGAAACGTAATCGTATCGGTCCACGGCAGTAATGACCAGCGTGCCGTTGGCAGGAGCGACCGCCGGGCTGCCGGATGAGGTGCCCGGCAGTATCGTGATGATCTTGCCATTGTAGCTTGACCCCGCCGGAGCCCTGAGGGTGATTGTGCTGCCTGACACGGTGGCGGTGTATCCACCGCCGGACACATTGTTCCTGATGGTGGTGGCATTGGTGGATGTCGCCGAACCATTGGTGATATCCGTGACGCTCAAGGCGGGAACGATGGATACGCAGCCATCTGCGTCGCATATCTCTACGCCGCCCAGAGTAGCCGGCAAGGTACTGCCAGTGCTGCCGACCGTGATGGTGGCGGTCGCCTGCGCGGCGGCGGTTACGCTGCCATAGTAGATGTCCTCGTCGAAGTGGCCGCCGGAAACCCCGGCTCCAATTACCTCTGGAGGCGGGATGTACACGTCCGGATTGGAGTTATATATGGTGGTGAACAGTGAGATCAATTTCACCAGAGTCGGTTGTGAGTACGCGCCTCGCCCTGACCACTTGCCGACTGCGATGCCATCCACGTTGGGGCTGGTGATCGCGGTGCCGGCTACCTGGGTGCCGTCAATAACTTCATCCGATGCGGTATATTGGATCCTGTCAGAGCTGGTGACAGAGCCGCTGCTATTCAGGTCCAGGAACGGATCGCTGCTGCTGCCCGTTATGGAATCCAGCGCCATCTGCCAGTTTTCGCCCCATTTGTAGGTGGTGGTATCGGGCACCAGATAACTGATGGTCGGGTTATAGGTAGAGAAGTAGTAGCGGCCGCTGGAAATAAAGCTGCCTTCGCCTACTACGCGCTCGCCGCCGACAGGCAAGGCGATTTGCCAGCCCTTGTTGCCGCCCGTTGACCAGTCAGGAGTAACGGAAGTCACCCTGCGCACCCTGGTCTGGGTATCCGGGCAGGGCGGCGCGCTGGGCACGCCGGCAGTGTTATAGCAGCGCTCTGTCAGCACGGGCTGGGTCAGTGTGATATTGGCGGCAGGCGCGCCATCCCAGATGCCATATACATAAAACGTGGATGTGTCGCCCAGGTCGCCGGTGGGTGAGACGCCCGATGCCGGTTGCGTGCCGGTGAAAATAGAGCCGGTGGCAAAGTTGACCATGTAACCGGTGCCGCTCGGATGGGTAATGGCGGCCGAAGTTGCGGTTATTGGCTGCTTGGGCGAAGTGACATGCAGCACGCTGGCGCTCCAGGAAGAGGGCGTGGCGCTGGTTAAATCGAATTTCCAGATTGCGCCATTCAGGTCGCCGGCGTAAACGCGATCAACATTACCGTCTGTTCCGGTATCAAACGCTACCAGATTGAACAGGCCGTTGGGGCTGACCGCCGTGCCGTCGGTGACCACCGTGCCGGTGGTATTGGTGGCGGTGCTGTCGGCCTTGATCGCCCTGACCAGCCTGCCGTTTTCCGCATTGATGATGAACAAATAGGCCTGATAGTCGCCGCCATTGTTATAGCCATTGCCGGCGATAACAACAGGCAGCTTGCTGCCGCCATTATTGATGGTTTTAATTACCGGCGAGCCATAGGTATAGCCGAGGTTGCTGTAGGCCGTGGCGTTGGTAGAGCCATCATTATTCTGCGGGGTCGCGTAGTTCACCGCAGTCGGGGTGATTTCCCAGAGTATTTTGTCGGCTGCGCCCTGATCGGATGAGGCCGTCAGCCCTGCGCTGCCGTCAATGTTCAATGCGTACAGCCCTTTGCCGCCCGCGCCCAGCGCGCCAACCAGGATACGCGTGCTGGCGCCGGAGATGCTGGCTTGGCCTATGGTAATCTGCCCATCCACGAAATAATCGTGCGTATAGGGATTGGCCGCCAGTGTATCCATTTTTGAAAGCAGCATGGATGGCACATAAGCCCAGCGTTCCGAGCCGTCAGTGCTGTTGATGGCATGCAGCATGCCGTCGTTCGCGCCGACGAAAACTGTGGGATTCGTGGCGTCCGCCTGATAGACGGGTTTCGAGTGGATAATATCGCCCAGCACGGTAGGGGTCGTGGAATTCCCCTGTGGTGTAAGACGCTGGCGCAGCGTGGTTAGGCCTTCGTTGCTATGATCGCCGCGCAGGAAATTTACAATCTGCGTGCTGGTATATGCGACCGATTGAATCGTGGCAGCCAGCGCGGTTTGCTGTGCGGCAGAAAGGCTGGCTGAGAGGAAGGGCACTTTGGCGCCGTTATCCATCATGGTGCCGATAAAGCGCCCGGTGCTGAAGTTCTGCGCGCTGACGTTAGCCGCCACGCCTCCCGACCACCTTTCACTATCGGTGAGCACGAGGCCGTTTTCATCTATGGGATAGGCGTACAGGTTGCCGCTCCAGTACGTCTTTTCATATTCGCCGCGATATACCGTTTCGTTGCCGCTGGTAAGCGTGCCATTGGTGAGTGTCACCTGGCCCACGTATCCGGTGGGTTGAGTTTGCGGGGTAAATGCGGTTAGGGCAAACGTCAGTTGGACAATAACACCCATCATGCCTGCCAGAACAAGCAGGCTCAGCATGCGTTTCGGCCAGATTTGATTAAATGTTCGATCTTTCATGATAGGCTCCTATGGAATTGTTACAGAAAAATATTCCTGAACAAATTTGGTGGCTCCGCGCCCGCCGAGTCCGCGCGCGGTAATCAAATAAGTGTGTACGCAATTAAAATTCTGTAGCCCGGTAGGATCGGGGCAAACAAGTCCGACAGCGGCTGATGGCATTCGGCTTGTAGATACATGGCCAATGATGTAACGCTGCTTGTCATTTACCATGGTAGACGGTGGGATGTCTGAATCTGTCCATGTCATGGTCATTGGATTAATGTTGACAGCAGAAGCTGCGCTGGGCGCGAGAGCTGCACTTGCTTCCAGCCAGCGCTCGGCGGCATTAACTGCCTGTTCGGCATTGTTCATGGCCACATCTTCAAATTGCAGATTACCGGCCAGTTTGTATTGGGTATCGGAGGTATTCATTGCCATTACACCGAGCAGCATCAGGACAATCAGGATGATCAGGCTGATGACCAGCGTAGAGCCGCGTTCAGAAGACAGAGGACAGAGGACTGAGGACTGATGGTTGTGCGTCGCTGCGCGACACATGCCAAAGGATCGTGCGGCCAGGCCGCGACAAAAACTTTGTCCTCTGTCCCCTGTCTGCGGAAGGGTCGCTACGCAGCAGCGGGGCACACATCGGCGTACCCCTTGCGTGTGCCTCTGTCTTTTGTCATTTGGTTGCATGGTGTTCATTATGAGACTGGCTTGAAATTACGCAGTTGCACAACGGCGGTGAAAACCTGACGACGGAAACCGTCATCCATCGGGCCATAGATCAGGGAGCCCAGGTTATATGAGATGCTGTTTGTGTACCCGGGCTCGGGCTTGGCATTGCGCGCCAGCAACCAGATGCGTACTGAGTTTACATTGTCCCAATCAGTTGGGCCATTCGCGCTGTGATCACCAGTAAAACTATCAGCTTCAAGATACGTTGTATCGTTCAAAACACCAGTGGTGGCATATTCGATTTGCAGCTGCTCGATGCCGCTGACCACCATTTGGTCTCTCATGGCATTGCCGGCCAGCGCGACTCTGCGCAGCGCCGGTACAGTCGCGTCGTTATCGTCGCTGCCGATGTAATAGACATAAACCTGCAACGCAAACATATCAGTATATGTGCCGGTATCCACTGCAGCCAACTCTGCGGCCACCGTGGAACCTTCCAGCATTTTTGAGTTAAGATAAGAACTGAGCAAATAAGTCGTGTCGGTCACTGCGCTGGCCGCCAAGGTGGGCGTGCTGGACACGTGGCGGATAACCAGCACATCGCTGGTGATGGTGTTGTCATATCTGGCGTTGGCATCAGAAAGACAGTTGGCAGAAAAAGGATTGCTGTCGTTCGCGCCCCAGACTGCCTGGCGGATATTCTTCGCAAAATTCAGGGCAGTCCCGCATTCATAGGTGATTGCGGGCGTGATCCAGGCTCCGGACTCGGGCAGATTTGCGGTGTAACCTCGATAGCCGGCTAGGCGCAGTTCGCGTTTGAGGTGATCCAGCGCATAGCGTCCATTGCTTTGCAGCTCTGAGGTGCGATCATTAGTTTTGGCGCTTTGTGAATTGCTGATCAGCACGCTGACCAGTGCGGCGACGATTACCAGCCCTATGGTGATGGAAATCATCATTTCGATCAGGGAAAACCCGCGCTCTGGGGACAGCGGGCAGCGTGCAGCGGACAGATTTTCATGTAAATCTGCGCAGCCTGCTTTCGGAGAACACGCGGCATAGCCGCGACTGCTTCTCTGTTCTCTGATGGAACTACTAGCCATTCGACTAGGCTGGCCAACAACGCCAGCCAAGTCGCTGGTTATGTCTTCTGTCTTCTGTCTTCTGTCAGTCATGGCATTATCTGTTGTAACTTATGGATCGTGTTGCCGTATAGGCAAAAAGTTCGGCTTTTCCGTCAGAACTGAGACCGGTGGTTGAACCCGTTTCATTGGCAGCGTAAATCGTATCGGCCCGCCTGTCGGTCCAGCGAATAACGATTTGATAGGTGGAGGTTTCTGTCGGTGGGCTTGGGATATGTAGTGTTTGGGTAATTTCCCAACTGGCCTGCGGCAAGTTCAGATTAACTATGGCATCCTCCCACTGGCTGATGTCCCAGCTTGCCAGATCTGCGGGAGCGCAAAGCGAAGTCCTGCAATTAACGGGAGGGGTACTGGCGGTGCTGGTAGACGCAACCTCATAATTTCCTGCCGCGGCTGCATCCTTGTTTGCCTCCATGCGCTCTGCGATGTCCGATGCCAGAAATATCACTTGGGCGCGGAATTCACTGCCCTTATTCATGCGCATCGCATGGACTTGCAGGCCGGCGGTGCCGAACAGGGCGGTGGCAACGATCACCAGGGTGATCAGGATTTCCAGCATGGAAAAACCTTGTTGTTTAATGCTGGGGAAGCCGGCAGGAAATAAATTGTGGCGCATTTATCACTCCTATAGCTTCGATATATGGCCGGTTGCGGCGATAACAGCGCTGCTGGCATAAGGTGCGGCAGACAGGCAGCAAAGCGCTAGGTTGGCCGCCGTATTTGCCGTTCCATTCGGGTTGAACCGGATGGTTGCGGCAGTCCCTGTCAAAACAAGCCGCGAATTGATAGCTTGTCGTATGACCATCGGATTAGGGTTGGTGCCGTCAACAGGCGCAGTATCGCAAGCGTTGTCTTGCGGGTCATTGTCATAACAAACCAGCCAGCCGTTGTTCCAGGAAGTATCGGCGCAAGCCGTGCCGTTAACCGCGTGCGCGCAAACCAGTATACGGGAATTGCGTTTTATCGCTTCGCTGCGCGCACGGTTCAGGTCGCCGGTCAACTGTGCCATAGTGGAAGTCAGGCGTGTGTTCTGGATAAAGCTGGAAAATGAAGGCGCAGCGACAGCCGCCATGATGGCGGCTATTACCACGACGATCATCAGTTCAACCAAGGTCACGCCAGCTTGTCTTTTTGAGAACATTACATACTCCACTCAGGGCACTTGGCAGGCACATTAAACATGCGCAGCAATAGAGTAAAGCTGCAGCCGATAACTGGCTGATTTGCCGGGGCAAACGGTGAACTATTTGGGAAAGTGGGTTATTGGTGTTGTTGAGCGGCGTCATTCCGGCGCAGGCGGAAATGGCTGGCAAATGGATTATCCGGATTATTGATCCGGCAAATAAACACTATGAACCTCGTCATTCCGGACTTGATCCGGAATCCAGCAGAAACAAATATCGGCGCGCCTTGCGCGCCACTGGATACCGGCCTTCGCCGGTA
>JANLIB010000179.1 GCA_024653675.1 Gallionella sp.
ATCACCCACCATGCCATTCATCACTTTAGACAAGGCCTGCCTTGCGTTCGGGCATGTCGCCTTGCTGGACCATGCGGATTTTCAACTCGACGAGGGCGAACGCGTCGGCCTGATCGGGCGCAACGGCGGCGGCAAGTCGAGCATGATGCGCGTGCTCGCCAATCAAGGGAATCTCGATGACGGGCTGGTGTGGCGCGCGCCGACCGCGCGGATCTGCCACGTCAGCCAGGAGCCGGTGCTGGATGCCGATGACACGGTGTTCGATGCCGTGGCGAAAGGGCTGGGCAAGTTGCAGAAGTTGCTGCACGATTATCACCATGTGTCGCATCAGCTCGCCGAACCGGACGCGGACTTCGACAAGCTGCTGGAACAGATGCAGCACTTGCAGACTCAATTGGAATCACAAGCCGGCTGGTCGGTGCAGGCGCGCATCGAGACCACAATCGCCAGGCTGGACCTGGACCCCGACAAGCGCGTCGGCGATATGTCAGGCGGACAGCGCAAGCGCGTGGCATTGGCGCAGGCGCTGGTGGCCGAGCCGGACGTGCTGATCCTCGACGAGCCGACCAACCATCTGGATTTCGCCTCCATCGAATGGCTGGAAGGGCTGCTGAACAATTTTATCGGCAGCGTGTTGTTCGTCACCCATGACCGGCGCTTTCTGGATAACGTCGCGACCCGCATCGTCGAACTGGATAGAGGCAAGCTGGCGAGTTTTCCCGGAAATTTCTCCGCCTATCAGGCGATCAAGGAGCGCATGTTGAGCGACGAGGCGGTGGTGAATGCCAAGTTCGACAAGGTGCTGGCACAGGAGGAGGTGTGGATACGCCAGGGTGTCAAGGCGCGCCGCACGCGCAACGAAGGACGCGTGCTGCGCCTGGAACAGTTGCGCCGCGAGCGTGCCGCGCGCCGCGAGAAACTCGGCAAGGTCGAGATGAGCGTGGATACCGGCGAGCGTTCCGGCAAGCTGGTCGCAGAGCTTTCCAACGTCAGCAAAGTGTACGGCGGGCGCAGGATCATCAACGATTTTTCCTGCCGCATCCAGCGCGGCGACAAGATCGGCCTGCTCGGGCCGAACGGCTGCGGCAAGAGCACTCTGCTCAAGATCATACTCGGCGAGTTGCAGCCGGACAGCGGGCAGGTGAAGCTGGGCACGAAGATTTCGGTGGCCTATTTCGACCAGTTGCGCGAACAGCTCGATGACGAAGCGACACTGGCCGACACCATCAGCCAGGGCTCGGATTTTGTCGAGATCGGCGGGCAGAAGAAGCATGTCATCAGCTATCTCGGCGATTTCCTGTTCCCTCCGGAGCGCGCACGTTCGCCGGTCAAAAGCTGTTCCGGCGGCGAGCGCAACCGCCTGTTGCTGGCGCGGCTGTTCACCCAGCCCGCCAACGTGCTGGTGCTGGACGAGCCGACCAACGATCTCGATATCGAGACGCTGGAATTGCTCGAAGAACTGCTGGCGCAATACGACGGCACATTGTTCCTGGTCAGCCATGACCGCGCCTTTCTCGACAACGTCGTGACGCAGGTGATCGCGTTCGAGGGCGACGGCAAACTGATCGAATACGCCGGCGGCTATGAGGATTGGGTGCGGGTCAAGAAATATCAGGCTACAGCTGCGACTGCTAAACCCGCCGTTTCCACACCACTGCGCGCGACTGTTGCTACAGTCGAAAAAGCGAAAGCCGGCAGTAAGCTCAGTTTCAAGGAAGCGCGCGAACTGGACGAGTTGCCCAAACGCATCGAGGCGTTGGAGCGCGAGCAGAACGATATCGCCGCGCAGCTTGCCGATGGAGCCATCTACCGCAGCGATGCCAGGCGCGCCAAACAACTGCAAATCCGCAATGAGGAGATCAAGGCGGAAATCGTGGCGGCGATGGCGCGCTGGGAAGAGCTGGAAAAGCGCAATAGCTAAGTCAAGAACTTTTTGTCGTTATGCATAACTCCAATTCTGTTTTAACCAAGATAGTAGGTCGGGCTGAAGCCCGACCTACGCCCAAATGGATTATCTGGGGGGCGCCTCTATTAATTCAAAATCCTAAGCGAGACAAGGCGCGAAAGAAATTTTAGCGCGCCGCATATGTTTGATATGTAAGCGTTAAAATTTCTTGA
>JANLIB010000194.1 GCA_024653675.1 Gallionella sp.
TATTTTAGAGAGGCCATAAACCATTTGTGCGATAGAAATTTTAGCGCGCCGCATATGTTTGATATGTAAGCGTTAAAATTTCTTGAGCAACGCCGTATCGCGACGGAGTTTGGATTAATAGAGGTGCCCTTGTTACTTCCCGGTGCGACAGCGCATGGCTGTGCCCCCGCCGCATCGCCAAACAAAGCAGTTCGGTATGGATTGCCTTCTTCCGTTATAATGCCGCCACCCTGCGCCCTACCAATCAGCGCAGCGGTTTCTTTCTTACCCCCCAAGATCATTCCGATCTCTTATTCGTCTGCCTCGATTGGTGCGGCTCTTCTGAGTGGCAGGCCGTCGCAGGAGCATAGCTTTGTCAAATACTGAAACAACTTTCGCCGGCTTGAATCTGGCACAACCCCTGATGCGCGCGATTGCCGATGCGGGCTACACGAAACCCACCCCGGTGCAGGCGCAGGCGATCCCGCTGGTACTGGCCGGCGGCGATCTGCTGGCCGGCGCGCAGACCGGCACGGGCAAGACCGCCGGTTTCACGCTGCCGATCCTGCATCTTCTCACCGCAAAACCCATTTCGAACCCGCGCCCCGGCCGTCCGCGCTGTCTGATTCTCGTCCCGACGCGCGAACTCGCTGCGCAGGTGGAAGAATCGGTGCAGACCTATGGCAAATATTTGCCGCTGAAATCGATGGTGATGTTCGGCGGCGTGAACATCAATCCGCAGATCAAGGCATTGCGCGGCCAAATGGACATCCTCGTCGCCACACCCGGCCGGCTGCTCGACCACGTCGGGCAAAAGACGCTCGACCTGTCCGGCGTGGAAATCCTGGTGCTGGACGAGGCCGACCGCATGCTGGACATGGGCTTCATCCGCGACATCAAGAAGATCCTCGCGCTGTTGCCCAGGCAACGCCAGAACCTGCTGTTCTCGGCGACCTTCTCCGACGAGATCAAAGGCCTCGCCGACGGCCTGCTGCACAATCCCGGCTATGTCGAAGTGGCGCGCCGCAACTCCACTGTGGAACTGATAGCGCAAAGCGTGCATCTGGTGCCGCAAAAGCTGAAGAGCCACTTGCTGTCGCACCTGATCAAGCATAACGACTGGAAGCAGGTGCTGGTGTTCACCCGCACCAAGCACGGCGCCAACCGGCTGACTGAAAAACTGATCGCGGACGGCATTCCCGCCGCCGCGATCCACGGCAACAAGAGCCAGCCGGCGCGCACCAAAGCTCTGGCGCAATTCAAGGACGGCACGATGCCGGTGCTGGTCGCCACCGACATTGCCGCGCGCGGGCTGGACATCGACCAGCTGCCGCATGTGGTGAATTTTGAATTGCCGAACGTGCCGGAGGATTACGTGCACCGCATCGGCCGCACCGGACGCGCGGGCAGCAGCGGCGCGGCGATCTCGCTGGTGGACAAGGAAGAGTCACAGTTTCTCAGGGACATCGAGCGATTGATCAAACGCGAGATCCCGGTGGTTGCGGTAGACAGCTTCGTGCCGCCCGCCAACCTTCCCGCCGAAGCCCCGCGCCCGCCACGCCAGGCACACGGACAAAGACGAAACAGCGGACCGCGTACCGCAGGAGCAGGAACAGGCAATCGCCATCAGCCGCCGCGCGAGGGTCAGGGTCAAAGGCAAAAGCCCCGCAACCCGCAACAACGCGAGCAGCAACCGCGTCATGGCCAGCAAACTCACAATGAAAACCAACCGGGCAAACCGCGCCAACCGCAAAAAACTCCCGATCAAGAACATATGTCTGAAGCGGCGCGCCATCAATCCATGCCGCAGCCCGCCTTGTTCTCGCCGAAAGCCGCCCGGCGGGGTCGTTGAGCCGGACAGTTTACGGAGACAAGTGGTGAGCCACATTGAACCCGAATCGTTCATTAGAACTGAGTTGGGATATAACAAAGCATTCCCCCCTTTGTAAAAGGGGGGCGAGGGGGGATTTGAACTGCGCGCGGATACGAAAATCCCCCTCGATCCCCCTTTTCCAAAGGGGGAACTTGAGAGGGGTGTGGATTAAGTTTTCCAATGGATTATTTGGGTTGAAGACGCTCATCTCTTGCGCCGATAAACCGTCGTCTCCCCGCCCTCTGTCAGGGTCAGCCTGCCGCCTGCAAGCTTAAACGGAATCGTCAGATCGCCGTGTTTCCCCTTGAGCTGGATATAGCCGCCGGAGGAAACAGCAAAATGGTATCTCTTGCCATGGTAGATGACGGTGCCGTTTGCCCTGAACGTAAGCGTTTTTCCCTGCGCGTTATGCCAGGTGCCGGTCAGCGATGCCGAGGTTGGTTTTGTTGCAGCCTGCCCGCTACCGGCCCAGCCCATTGAAAAGAGCATCGCAATCAGAAACAACCCGCGTGAAATAGACATGATGACCTCCCCGGTGATAACTGCAAGCAAGGTAAAAGCCTCGGCAAGGTTTGTCAACGAATTCGCTCAGCTTTTTGCGTGAGGCAACAGGCGAATAGTCTGCGGCGGAAGAAACCGGGAAGCGCAATATAATCCGCCGGCGCCGGAAGCATGCCATCACGGCTGAACAGGCAGACCACGCCAACCGGTTTGTTCAGGGAGTCTCTGATTAATTCCAATTCCAGAAAAAAAGTGCATTTGTAGGGCGGGCTACGCCCGCCATGGCGGGTGGAACCCGCCCTACGAAAAAAGCACTTCTAAATCAGAAATGGAATAAGCCCCACACGTCCGCAGCACAACGCAGCTTTCTTCGCGGCAAAGAAAAGCCCGGCGCTTGCGCGCCGGGCTTCTTTTACAATTCAGGAACCTGTTAAGGAGCCTGGATGTTGGAGGCTTGCTTGCCTTTAGGGCCTTGTACTACTTCAAAGGTGACCTTCTGGCCTTCTTTGAGCGACTTGAAACCGCTCATGTTGATTGCGGAAAAGTGAGCGAAAAGATCTTCGCTGCCATCATCGGGAGTGATAAAGCCAAAACCCTTTGCGTCGTTGAACCATTTAACTGTACCAGTTGCCATGTGATTATTTCCTTACTAAAAAACGGGGAAACCCCCCGCGACACTGTTTGAATCCAAGACCGCACACGGCGAAACCAGTACTGCAGATACTTTGAGTCAAACACCAGCGCGCGTTTTACTCCGATTTAGCCGATGTCGTCAAGTGGTTTTTAAAATATTTCTCGACCGGGCTTGAAAAAGCTTCGTTAATCATCAAGTATGAGGGCGAGGGAAGTGTCAGAATGCACACCTGAAGACTATGGCAACCAAACCACAAAGCGGCTCGGTACTCGCGCCGGAACGCGCAAAAACAAAGCCACCGCGCATGTTCAAGGTGATATTGTTCAATGACGATTACACGACGATGGACTTTGTGGTCGAGGTATTGCAGCGTTTTTTTGAGATAAATCGCGAACGCGCGCTGCAAATCATGCTCAAAGTCCACAATGAAGGATCGGCGGTATGCGGCATCTATTCCCGGGATGTCGCGGAAACCAAAGTGGTTCAGGTATCAAAATTTGCAAAACAGCATGGGCATCCGCTACGATGCGGCATGGAGGAAAACTGAAGGGTGTCTCTAAAAATTCAGAGTTCGCCCAAATGCAAGACGCGGAAAAAATTTCGCCGCGCCGCATATAGTTTGATATGTAAGCAAGAAATTATTTTCGCAACGCAGCAGTTGGGATGAAATCTGGATTTTTAGAGGTGCCCTGAAAATGATTGCACAGGAACTGGAAGTAAGCTTGCACTTGGCGTTTGTCGAAGCCCGGCAGAAGCGTCATGAGTTCATCACCGTGGAGCACCTGCTGCTCACCATGCTGGACAACGCCTCTGCCGCACAGGTGCTGCGCGCCTGCGGCGTGGATATAGAAGAATTGCGCCAGATCCTGACCGACTTCATCACTTCGCACACTCCGGTGGCATCGGGCAATCATGAAGTTGATACCCAGCCCACGGTCGGTTTCCAGCGCGTCATCCAGCGCGCCATCCTGCATGTGCAATCCACCAACAAGAAAGAAGTGACCGGCGCCAATATCCTGGTCGCGCTGTTCGGCGAGAAGGATTCGCACGCCGTGTATTTCCTCACGCAGCGCAATGTCAGCCGTCTGGACGTGGTGAACTTCATCGCCCACGGGATCGACAAGACACACCAGACCGCTCCAGCCAAGCCTCAGAGCGAAGCCGAATCCGAACAGGAGCAGAACGCGGGCAGCGCGCTGAAAAGCTACACGCTGGATCTGAACGCACAGGCGCTCGCCGGCAAGATAGACCCGCTGATCGGCCGCGCGACCGAGCTGGAGCGCGTCATCCAGACTCTCTGCCGCCGCCGCAAAAACAACCCCCTGCTGGTCGGGGAAGCTGGCGTAGGCAAGACCGCAATCGCCGAAGGACTGGCGCGGCGCATCGTCGAAGAAGATGTGCCGGCCATCCTCAAGGATGCGCGCGTCTATTCGCTCGATATGGGCTCCTTGCTGGCCGGGACCAAATATCGCGGCGACTTTGAGCAGCGCCTGAAAGCCGTGCTGAAGGAACTCACCGACGCGCCGAACACAATTCTGTTCATAGACGAGATCCACACCCTGATCGGCGCGGGCGCAGCATCCGGCGGCACGATGGATGCCTCGAATCTGCTCAAGCCGGCGCTGTCGAACGGGGTGTTGAAATGCATAGGCGCGACCACCTATCAGGAATATCGCGGCGTCTTCGAAAAGGATCATGCGCTGTCGCGCCGGTTCCAGAAAGTGGATGTGCCTGAGCCATCGGTGGAAGAAACCATCGCGATTCTGCGCGGCCTGAAAACCCGCTTCGAGGATCATCACAGCGTCAAATACAGCGCGGCGGCGCTGACCAGCGCGGCTGAACTCTCCGCGCGCTTCATCAATGACCGCCACCTGCCCGACAAGGCGATCGACGTGCTGGACGAAGCCGGCGCCGCACAACGCATCCTGCCGAAATCGAAACAGAAAAAAGTCATCGGCAAGCACGAGATAGAGGAAATCATTGCCAAGATCGCGCGCATCCCGCCGCGCAGCGTCTCTTCCGATGACCGCAACGCGCTGAAAACTCTGGATCGCGATTTGAAAGCAGTGGTGTTCGGCCAGAACAAAGCCATCGACGCACTCGCCACCGCCATCAAGATGTCGCGCAGCGGTCTCGGCGACCCGCAAAAACCAATCGGCAGCTTCCTGTTCTCCGGCCCCACCGGCGTCGGCAAGACCGAAGTGGCGCGCCAGCTCGCCTACGCGATGGGCATGCCGCTGCACCGGTTCGACATGTCCGAATACATGGAACGCCACGCCGTATCGCGCCTGATCGGCGCACCGCCCGGCTATGTCGGTTTCGACCAGGGCGGACTGCTCACCGAAGCCATCAGCAAACAGCCTCACTCGGTGCTGCTGCTGGACGAAATCGAAAAAGCGCACCCGGATATCTTCAACATCCTGCTGCAAGTGATGGATCACGGCACGCTCACCGACAACAATGGACGCAAGGCGGATTTCCGCAATGTGGTCATCATCATGACCACCAACGCGGGCGCCGAAGCGCTGAGCAAGACGCAGATCGGCTTCACCAAGAACGCTGCCGCAGGCAACGAGATGGAGGACATCAAGCGCCTGTTCACGCCCGAATTCCGCAACCGCCTGGATGCCATCATCTCCTTCGCGGCGCTGGATCACGAAGTCATCCTGCGCGTGGTGGATAAATTCCTGATGCAACTCGAAGAACAGTTGCACGAGAAAAAAGTGGAGGTCGTGTTCACCGACGCGCTCAAGGGTCACCTGGCCGAGAACGGCTTCGACCCGCTGATGGGCGCCCGCCCGATGGCGCGCCTGATCCAGGACACGATACGCTCTGCGCTGGCCGACGAACTGCTGTTTGGCAGGCTGGCCAACGGCGGCAAGGTCATCGTTGATGTCGATGCAGATGGCAAAGTTAAACTGGAGTTTGCCGAAGAGGCAGTTCCTGCCTGATAAGGCGCAGTATGCGTAGGGCGGGTCACACCCGCCGCTGCACGAGACAAACCGGAATAGCATGTGCCCAACACAAATGGCGGGTGTGACCCGCCCTACGGCACTGGCTATACTGGATGCCGCATCAACACCCGATGATATGGACAAGCCCGGTTGGCGATTTCATCCCTTAAGCGGAAAATTTGCCGGGCACTGGTCTGTCTGGGTGAATGGTAATTGGCGCCTCACCTTTGCATTTGAAGGTGAAGACGCGGTGCTGGTGGATTATCAGGACTACCACTGATTGGAGAATAAGATGAGTCGAATGCACAACCCGCCGCATCCCGGCGAAATAATAAAAGAAGATGTGTTGCCGGAACTGGGTATGACCGTTACCGAAGCTGCACTGCAACTTGGCGTGTCGCGCGTACAGCTTTCCCGTTTCATCAACGGACGTGCTGGAGTCTCTGCAGACCTCGCCATACGCCTGGCAATGTGGCTTGGAGGCAATGCCCAAACATGGCTGCGGATGCAGGCCGATTATGATCTGTGGCAAGCAGAACATTCCGGTCGCAAGCTTCCCAGAATCGAACGGGTGGCGGCATAACAGCAAGCGCAGGATTGAGCGCAGCGATAACCATTGATCCATCTCCCATCAAGGTTCGTTGGGTAACGTTGCGCTCGACCCGACCACATTGAATGTCACCCCCTTATCGTTATCGCGGCAGATTTGCGCCCTCCCCCACCGGTCCCCTCCACTTCGGTTCACTCGTCGCCGCCGTCGGCAGCTATCTCGACGCCAAACATCATCAAGGCAAGTGGCTGGTGCGCATCGAAGACCTCGACACGCCGCGCACCGTCAAAGGCGCTGCCGACGACATCCTCAGAACATTGGAAACCTACGGCCTATATTGGGACGACGACGTAGGGCGGGTCACACCCGCCGCAACACCGAATGTTGCAATGGCGGGTGTGACCCGCCCTACAGTGCTATACCAAAGCCAGCGCACAGCGGCTTATGAAGAAGCGTTTCAAAAGCTGCAAGCCATCGGCGCGGTGTACCCGTGTTGCTGCACGCGCAAGGAGATTGCTGACTCGGCGTTGCATGACATTGACGGGCCGGTCTACCCCGGCACTTGCCGCAATGGAGTTCGCCCCCTCCCTAACCCTCCCCCAGAGGGAGAGGGAACGACAGCGACACGAACAATGGCATGGCGGGTGCGCACGGATAAATTACCCACCGTTCGTCCTGAGCCTGTCGAAGGACAGGGGGGCTTCGACAAGCTCAGCCCGAACGGATTAATTGAGTTTGACGATGCCCTGCAAGGCCGCATCACCCAACACCTCGAAAGCGAGATCGGTGATTTCATCGTGAAGCGTGCCGACGGACTGTTTGCCTACCAACTGGCGGTAGTGGTGGATGATGCCGCGCAGGGCATCACTCATGTGGTGCGCGGCGCCGATCTGCTCTACTCCACTACGCGCCAGATATATTTACAGAAGTTGATGGGGTTGAAAACTCCGGCCTACATGCACCTGCCCGTTGTAGTAAATGCGCAAGGCGAAAAGCTAAGCAAACAAACCCTCGCCCAACCTGTCGGAAAAAACAACGCAGCTTCCACCTTGTTCGACGCACTGGTGTTCCTGCGGCAGCAACCGCCCGCTGAATTACGGCACGGTACAGTTGAACAAATATTGGCTTGGGCTGTAACAAACTGGCAACCGAACAACCTTCTGAATTGCCATCAACTTACGATTGAATGACTCATAAACGACCCCAAGAAGTCACACGATCTTGTAATTCTGTCGCCGGATACCGGACAATTGAATCGTACAGCAACCGACACGAAAGAGGCAGTCGTAATTCTCCAAAGCGGAAGTTCAACGTAGAGGTATTTAGCGCTGCTTGGCCTTATTGTGCGCCTTCACTCATAAATCACCTGAACTCCTCACCTAATACGACGCGGGGTGAAACAGAATATCAGGATGAAGTTGAAATAATTTTACGGATATGCTCGGCAAGAACAAAAGGCTGGATCAGTTCTCCCCAGTTTCTGCTGCGGCCTGCAACACAGGCAAGCACTGCGCGCGCAACTCGTCGAGCACCTCTGCTAACGGCGGAGCCTTGAGCGTGCTGCGGGTGAGAAATGCCTGCCACATCACCTGCTTTTCAGCCGCGAATGTTGGCGCAAGCCCTGCGGGCAAGATCACCGGCAAAGCCGTTTTTCGACGCGAGAAAGTCGCATGGATCGCTGTCGGCAATAAAGCACGGTCAAGATTTTCGTAGCGCATCAAAATCCACAGATCGAAGTAATCCTTAACGCGGGAATTAAACCCCGCCAGCTTCACGATAGCTTCCAGCTTTTCTGCCACCACCGTTTCCAAGGGGTACACCGCCAATACCGGCGCTGGCATGTCCAGCAGAGTGGGATAGGTTTGCTGCAACGCCGCTGGCGTCACGACATCACCGAAGCCGATGTCGCACTGTACCGGAATCCGTGCTCCATCAAGCGTGGCTATCATGCTCACCCGCATACCGGGATAACCCGCCTCCTTGCGGATGTCCACTACGCGAACAGAATCTGCTTCGAGCAGCAATCCATCGTCCTCGTTCATCTTCATGCCCGCGATTTCGCGAAACACCACAGTGAATTCTTCCGGTTCAGCATTGCCGAATCCCAGAAAATCGGCATCACGCGTTGGGCGTTGTGAGATCGAACCACAAGCGGAACAACAGCGCACCTTTGAGCACAAACCGTTCACGATGGCGCGATTGCGCCAGCCGGTAGAGCAGGCGCTCCAGTGCATAGCTCACCAGCAATTGCTGGAAATCCTCACCGCGCTCGCGTGCAAGATTAAGCAAACGCTGCCGGATTGAGGCCGCTGTATTGGTCTTTTCCTTCATGCCACCAGCGCTTCAACATAGGGTCGTATCACCGCCTGCACGCGACAAATGCGCGCCATGGCATCCAACTCATCCAGCGTAAAGCGCCGCTGCTGCCAACCTTCACGCAGCGCCTCAATCGCCACGTCCAGCCCTATGCGGTTACGGAATTTGAAGCCATCGGCCACGGTTTTCGCCACTGAATACACCCGCACCACTCCACCCGACCGATGATGCGTCTCGACCCCAGCGGTAAAAGCCTCCCCGGAAAAATGCACAATACGCAACGGCGGATATTCCTCCGGCTTGCGCCAGGCACTTTTCGGCAGCGCCAGCCACACTACCGGCGGCGATTGCGTGGTGAGTTCATGAAACGCCAATGCCGAGAGCAAACACAGTACCCCCTGCGGATAACGCTGCATGACCTGCACCCAAGCGTCACTCGCATCCATGGTTTTCGCGATCTGATAGACGCCACGGCGCACACGCACGACGCGCCCCTCATCAAGCAACGTCGCAAGCACCCGATACAGAGCCGGACGTGACAAGCCGAGTCCAGCCAGATCGGCCACCGTGGCGACCTCCCGCTTGGCGATGTATTGGAAAATAGTGTCCGGTTCGATCATGAGACCAACCTCGTTACTTATTGATAAGTGACTAGGTTAGTCTCAGGAGCCAACGGATGCAAGTTTTTGTCGCTCAAAAATATCACCATGTGCTCACGATCAAATCCTGAGTCTTGGAAATCCTCAGGCTTTGCACGAAATAGACTGCCGGATATATTCCGGCTCTTGTCGCAATGGCATTCCGGCTGGACGTGAAAGACAGGCGTGGCGGATGCGCACCGATCACCTGCCCCTTCCCCCTTGGAGGGGGAAGGTTGGGATTAACCAGCGACTTGGCTGCGGTCTTTTGCAGCCTAGTCGAATGGCTAGTTGTTTCATCGAGGGGGTAGAGCAGTGGGGAAACCAAGCTTCTACCCCCTCCCCAACCCTCCCCCT
>JANLIB010000196.1 GCA_024653675.1 Gallionella sp.
AGAAATTTTAGCGCGCCGCATATGTTTGATATGTAAGCGTTAAAATTTCTTGAGCAACGCCGTATCGCGACGGAGTTTGGATTAATAGAGGTGCCCTTACGTCTAATGAACAATCTGGGTTTATAAGACTCACCAGGCGATTGCATCAACCAGGAGAGTGTCATGAGCATACTCATCGTGGTCAACAACCCGCGCGACTGGCCGCTGGCAATACCCGGCGTGACGGTCGTGTCTGCGCGAGCCTACCTGACCGATCCGGCCTTTGGCGGCGACCACACCGTCAGGGTGTTCAACCTTTGCAGGAGTTACCGCTACCAGACGCTGGGCTACTATGTCTCTTTGCTCGCCGAGGCGCGCGGCCACAAGCCGCTGCCGCGCGTGAACGCCATCGAGGACCTGCAATCGCGCAACATGGTGCGGCTGCTGACCGAAGGCCTGGACGATCTGATCCAGAAATCGCTGAAGACTATCAAATCGGACACATTCGAACTCAGCATCTGTTTTGGCCGTAGCGAGGCGAGCCGCCACGATACGCTCAGCCGGCAATTGTTCACCTTGCTTCAGGCGCCGCTGCTGCGCGCGAATTTCGTCCGCCGCGGCAAACACTGGCACATCCGCAATGTGCGGACGATCGCAGCCAGCGACATCCCGCCCCAGCATCATGAATTCGCGATCCAGGCTGCGAAGGAGTATTTCATGGGGCGCAGGCGGCGCACCCGGAAACTTGCCGCGCCGCGCTACAACCTCGCCATCCTGCATGACCCCGGCAATCCCGAGCCGGCATCCAATGCCCGTGCGTTGCAGAAGTTCGAGAAGGCGGCGCAGTCGCTGGGCCTCCATACCGAGCTCATCACCAGGGCCGACTATGGACGGCTGGCCGGATTCGACGCGCTGTTCATCCGCGACACCACGTTCGTTAATCACTACACCTACCGCTTCTCGCGGCGCGCGGCTGCCGAGGGACTGGTGGTGATCGACGACCCGGATTCCATTTTGAAGTGCAACAACAAGGTCTATCTTGCCGAGATACTCGCGCGCCACCGCATTCCCGCCCCCAGGACTTTGCTGGTGCACCGCGACAACGTCAACCAGATCATCCCCGCGCTCGGCCTGCCCTGCGTGCTCAAGCAACCGGACAGTTCTTTTTCGCTGGGAGTAGTGAAAGTGGAGACGGCGGAAGAACTGCCCGCCAAAGTGAACGGCTTGCTGGACAAATCCGAACTGATCGTCGCGCAGGAATTCCTGCCCACCGAGTTTGACTGGCGCGTTGGCATCCTCGACCGGCGCCTGCTGTTCGTCGCGAAATACTACATGGTGCCCGGCCACTGGCAGATCATCAGGCACGGCGATGACAAGCATGATTTTGTCGAGGGCAAGACCGAAGCGCTGTCGGTCGGCGAAGCGCCGGACCGGGTGCTGAAGATGGCGCTCAGGGCAGCCAGGCTGATCGGCGACGGCTTCTACGGCGTGGACATCAAGCAGATCGGCAAGCGCTTATACGTCATCGAGATCAACGACAACCCAAACGTGGACGCAGGCAACGAAGACAGCGTCCTCAAGGACGCGCTGTACCGCGAAGTGATGGGCGTGTTCCTGAAGCGCATCGAAGCGCGCAAGCGGGGCGCTTACCGGTGAGCCGGAATCTGCGCTGCCCTTGAATCAGTCAACGAAGGACCCCGCAGCATGATATTCCAGGCCAAATGCCTCGGCCACTTTCCTGTGCGTGATTTTTCCATTGATGATGTTGAGTCCCTTCAGCAGCGCAGGGGATTTTCTCAGCGCCTGCTGAAAGCCGTTGTTCGCCAGTTGCAGCACATAGGGCAGGGTTGCGTTGGTCAGCGCCAGTGTCGAGGTGATCGGTACGCCGCCGGGCATGTTGGCCACGCCGTAGTGGACGATGCCCTCGACAATGAAGGTCGGATTTTCGTGCGTGGTTGGATGCATCGTCTCGACGCAGCCGCCCTGGTCGATGGAGACATCCACGATCACCGCGCCTTTGTGCATCACCTTGAGGTCTTCACGATGTATCAGTTTGGGCGCGACGGCGCCATGCACCAGCACCGCGCCGATGAGCAGATCGGCGCCGGCGATCTGCTTCAGCAGCGTGTGCCGGTCTGAAAATACCAGCTGCACGTTGGCCGGCATCACATCGCTGAGATAGCGCAGCCGTTCCAGCGATACGTCGAGAATGACGACAGCGGCGCCCATTCCCGCCGCAATTTTTGCCGCATTGGTACCGACCACGCCGCCGCCGAGGATCACCACTCTGCCGGGCGGCACGCCCGGCACTCCGCTGAGCAACATGCCGCGCCCGCCGTACAGCTTCTCCAGATATTTGGCGCCTTCCTGCACTGCCATGCGCCCGGCGACTTCGGACATGGGCGTCAGCAGCGGCAGTTCGCCCGAGGGCAGCTCGACGGTTTCATACGCGATGCAAGTGGCGCCGGAGGCGATGTGCGCACGGGTCAGTTGCTCGCTGGCGGCGAAATGAAAGTAAGTGAAGATGATCTGGCCGGGCTTGATGCGCTTCCATTCCGGTTCTACCGGTTCCTTCACCTTGACGATCAGGTCGGCTGACGCCCAGACTGCATCGGCATCCTTTGCGATCTGCGCGCCCGCAGCCTGGTAGAGCGCGTCGCTGAAGCCGCTCCCCACGCCGGCTCCTGCCTCGACGATGACGGTGTGTCCTGCCGATACCAAAGCCTCCGTCCCCGCCGGAACAAGCGAGACGCGGTTTTCATTGGTCTTGATCTCTTTCGGTATGCCTATTTTCATGAGCGCCCTCTGCTATTTACAAAACCACATATAGGGTGGGCTATGCCAACCCTTGGATGATGAAAAATCAGGCTGTAGGGCGGGTCACACCGGTGCCGGGACAAAAGTTTTTCGTACCCGCCGCAACACCGAATGTTGCAATGGCGGGTTAGCTTTGCATAGCCATTCGGCTAAGCCTGCAAAAAACGCAGGCAAGCCGCTGGTTAACCCGCCCTACATTCCTAGATCGACCTGTTGCGCAAGCTCGCGCAGCGCAGGTGCGATCTCCACTTGGTAGTCATAAGGTTCCTGAAGCTGGCGCAGCGCTTCCGGCAGACGCGCCAGATTGGCCGCCGCATGGCTGCGGATGTCTGCAAGCGTCGCGGCGGCCGGGAGTCGTTTTCCCCCGCGCATCACCGGCACGATCAGCGGCTCTCCCGGCTGCGCATCACCTTGCACAGTCACGACATCCGATGCGATGCGGCCATTCGCATCGTGGCTGCGGTACACCTGCTTGCGCCCCGGCCAGGTCTGTTTGCCTTCGGAACGCTTGCGGCGCGGCTTGCCGGCATATTCCTGGAGCTTGTAGGCGCAGTCGAGATAGGGCACGTCGCTCGATGTGTCCATGCGCGTGCCGATGCCGAAACCGTCCACCGGCGCGCCTGCGGCAAGCATGTCGCGCAGCACGTATTCGTCCAGGTCGCCGCTGGCGAAGATCGTGACGTGCTTGAGGCCGCCCGCATCCAGGATATGCCGCACCCGGTGCGCGTGATCGGAGAGATTGCCGGAATCGATGCGCACGCCCTTGATGCGGATGCCGTCGCGTTCCAGTTGCGGCGCAAGCGCCACCACCTTGCGCGCCGCGGCTTCGGTGTCATAAGTGTCGATCAGCAGCACCACGTTGTCCGGCTGGGCATGGGCGAAATGCTCGAAGGCCAGCATCTCGCCGTCGTGAGCCTGCACGAAGGAATGCGCCATC
>JANLIB010000198.1 GCA_024653675.1 Gallionella sp.
AGAAATTTTAGCGCGCCGCATATGTTTGATATGTAAGCGTTAAAATTTCTTGAGCAACGCCGTATCGCGACGGAGTTTGGATTAATAGAGGTGCCCATAAGAGGTTAACGGCGGTTCGACCCGGAACCCAGGAGAAGAGTTCGGAAATCGCCGGTGACATGACAGCGTTCGCATTGCTGGCCGAATTCGCCGCGATGCGCATCATCATTATCATGGCAGCCGGCACAGGTGCGCGAAACAACGACACGGTCGCCCATTTCCTTCTTATGGCAGGCATAGCAATCCGGTTTCTTGTGTCCGCCGTCCAGCTTGAATTTGGCGCGTTTCTCGTGATCGAAATCCCATGCCTTCCATGATCGCGCGTTGTGGCATGAATCGCATTTTTTGCCCAACCGGCGCTTGTGCGTTTTGTCATCATCTTTTTTGTGACAAGAGTAGCAATCGGATGGCGTATCGCGGAAAAGTTGCGTCTGGTGGCATTTCCTGCACTCCACTTTTTGATGCATACCCAGCAGCGGAAGGCGCGCGCGCCCGTGGTCGAACAAGGCATCCTTCCAATCTTTTTCGCTGTGGCAGGAAGCGCAGCGTTTGCCCAGTTGGTCTTTGTGGACATCGTCTTTTTTGTGGCAGGAGATGCAATCCTGTCCCAGCTTCTGCTGATAGAGGCTGCCGGTATGGCAGGAGATGCACTTGACCTTTCCGTGCTTGCCCTTCAAAGCATATTTCGTATCACGGTCATGGTCGAAGCTGATCGTTTTCCAGTCTTTCTCCTTGTGGCAGGATTCGCATTTCGCGCCAAACTCGCCCTTGTGCTTGTCATCGGCTTTATGACAGCCGATGCAAGTGGTGGCAAGTTTTTCTTTCGAGCCGGGCTTGTGGCAGGCATCGCACTTGGTGGCGACGTGCTTGCCCAGCAGTGGAAATTTGGCGTCCTTGTCATGATCGAAGCGGGTGGATTTCCATTTTTCCTCGCTGTGACAGGACGCGCATTTCTCTCCCAATCCGCCCTTATGCACGTCGTCCTTGCGGTGGCACGCGATACAGGCGGTTGGCGTTTTTATTCCTTTGTACAGCGGCTCTTTGTGGCAAGCCAGACATTTCACCGGTTCATGCTTGCCCAGCAACTTGAATCTGGTTTCCCGGTCGTGATTGAACAGGATTGATTTCCAGTCGCGCTCCACATGGCAGGTTTCGCATTTATTGCCGTATTGCCCCTTGTGCTTGTCTGCTTTGAGGTGGCAGGCCACGCATTCATGCGGCTCCCCTTTATATTTTGCCGGGTGATCTGCGTGGCATTTTATGCACGTCACTTCCGCGTGCTTGCCCTTGAGGGCGAACAGAGTCTTGCCGTGATCGAATTTGGCTTGCTTCCAGTTGGCTTCGGTATGGCAAGAACCACAATCGGCGCCCAGGCTGCCCTTGTGTTTGTCGTCCTTGAGATGGCATCCATTGCAGGTTGAAGGCGCTTCGCGATATTTCTTCCCGGGTGCGTGGCAATCCTTGCACTTCACTTTATCCTGTTTCTGATGAGCGCCCAGCAGGAGGAAATCGGTCTTGGCATGGTCGAAACTGCCCGCATCAAATACCACGATATTTGCGCCGCGCCCTTTGTGATCGGTATGGCATTCGCGGCATTCCTTCTCGGTCAGCCTGCCATGGAATCCCTTATGGCCTTGAACATCCGCTCGCACCTCCTTGTGGCAGTCCATGCACAATCCGGTTTGCGCCGCCTTGTTGAACCGGACGTGGCACTCCTTGCAGTTGCCTTCCAGCCTGGCGTGGCCTGCGATTACTTCCCCGGGCATCAGCGCGGTCTCTACCTGCGCCGATGCGACGCCGGAGCATGACCAGCACAAAGCCAGAAAAATGAGGCGGATCAGCATCTGGTATATGGGAGCCTCTAAAAATTCAGAGTTCGCCCAAATGCAAGGCGTAGGAAAAATTTTAGTTCCGGCTAACCTAAAGGTTACCCTACTCTGAAACTTCGTTTTGCAGCGCCGCATATGATAGATATGTTAGCAAGAAATTTTTTCTGCAACGCAGCAGTTGGGATGAAATCTGGATTTTTAGAGGTTCCCATCGATTAATACATATTGACGGCGATGACATGGACGATGCCGCTGATGGCCAGCAACCAGACGAAGGGCGTATGCAGGATATGCCACAAACGCATCAACCGCTCGTAGGTTGTGTACTGAGCCGCCTGCTGCACGGCAGCCAGATACTCGTTTATATCCTTCGAAACCGTGTGAAAAGTTTGATCCTGCTGCTGTTGATCCCAGCCCTGCGACTTGCCCAGCAGAACAACCGCCCTCCTCAATTCTTCGTGGCAATGAATCTCAAGACTGTGGCGGCGCCAGCCCAGAGCCATGAACCTCCACGCACGAACCGGAGCCGCGCCACCTTGAGCAAGAGCCATATCGCGAAACTGCTTCAATTTTCCGCTGATCCCGGGCGCCTCCATCAATATCGCGCTCACATTGCTCATTCTATTCTGGGTGGCATCTACGGCCTGCTGTAATTCCTTCAAATTTGATTGCCGTCCGTATAAGCCGTGGTGGATGCGCGTATAGATGAAGCGGCCTATGATGCCGCTGCCCGCCACCAGCAGCATGGAATAAAGCGCCACGCCGGCATTCAGCGATTTTACGTGGAAGGTCGAATGAAACAGTATCAGCACCGGCCCGCATATCCCGAATACCATGTGCAGCATGAACCAGTATTTCAAAGGCCCCCAGCCCCGCGCCCAGCGCATATTCTTGCGCACCGGGTAGAGCAGCATCAGCAACATCATCACCGCGCCGACTATGCCGATGTAGTAGCCGAAGCCGGACCCGGACCCGGACCCGGACTTGAACAGCAGCCCCCTGTAAACCGGCCACGCCGCCAGAACGAGGGCGATCACGGAAAACCACACCACTCCGTAGCCGACGCCAATATGCGCCTCGGTAGAACGCGTACCGCCAAGCAGCGATGCCACTCGACTGCTGCCGGCGCGCCGCTCGGCAGCAAGCGCGCTGCCCGCTACGGCATTCTGATCGCGAGAGTACTCAGATGACATATCTATCCACCTATTGCGTCAAACCGAATCTGCATAAAAACCGTATGTTCATTTTATCATGCGCTACAATCAACGCCCGGAATGCCAGACTTGTGCATTCTGATTGGACGGAAGGTCACACACCGCCATGAACGACCAGCTAATCATATACGTTCTGTACGCACTGCCCATGGCAGTGGTCATTTTTTTCTATGTGCTCCGACACAGGCGCCGCCGCAAGGTTCACACGGAAGCGTGGCGTGAATCGCTGGAATCCGGACTGACCGAGCCCGCATCACTGCACCCGGTGTTTGATCCCAATCTGTGCATCGGCTCGGGCGGCTGCTACAAGGCCTGTCCTGAGCAGGCGATTGGCGTCATCAACGGAAAAGGAATGCTGATCAGTCCCGCGTTGTGTATCGGCCACGGAGCTTGCGCGGCTTCCTGCCCGGTCAGCGCGATCAAACTGGTGTTCGGCACCGAAACCAGGGGCGTGGACATTCCCCATCTCAATCCCGACTTTGAAACCAACGTTCCCGGCATCTTCATCGCCGGTGAATTGGGCGGAATGGGCTTGATCAGAAAGGCCGTGGAACAGGGGCGCCAGGCGATGGATTCGATCTCGAAGCGCGGCAGCGCCAAGACGCCGCATGATGTTGTCATCATCGGCGCCGGCCCCGCCGGCATTTCCGCCACCCTTGCAGCCAAGCATCATGGACTGCGCTATGTCACGATTGAACAGGAAGATACTTTCGGCGGCAGCACGCTGCATTACCCTCGCGGCAAGGTCGTCATGACTGAGCCGATGAATCTGCCCATCATCGGCAAAATCAAAGTGACGGAAATAACCAAAGAAGAACTGATGGATATCTGGAAAGATGTAGTAGCAAAGTCCGGCATCCAGATCAATTTCGCCGAACGCATGGAAAAGATAGAACGCCAGGGAGATACTTTCAACGTCACGACCACCCGCGCCAGCTACCTCGCCCGCAGCGTGCTGCTTTCAATCGGGCGGCGTGGTACGCCGCGCAAACTGGATGTGCCCGGTGAAGAACTGGAAAAAGTGGTGTACCGCCTGATCGATCCGGAACAATATCGGGGGAAGCATGTGCTGGTGGTTGGCGGAGGCGACGCAGCGCTGGAGGCGGCTGTGGCGATCTCGGAAAACTCCGGCTCCACGGTTACACTGAGCTACCGGGGCAATGCTTTCAACCGCGTAAAGACGAAAAATCGCCAATCCCTCGAAAAGGGGAGCGACGCCGGACGCATATCCGTACTGCTCGAATCAAACGTCAGGGAAATCAGGCCGGCCAGCATCCTGATCGACCAAAAGGGTTCAGCGATCGATTTGCCCAACGATGCAGTGATCGTCTGCGCGGGAGGCGTATTACCCACGCCGCTGCTCAAGGAAATCGGGATTCAAATCGAAACCCGCCACGGTGATGCGTAGGGTTAGCAGTTTCACCTCAATCCTCTGAGAGAAATAACTAGTACCATGTAACATTATTGCTTTCGTATTGTAGTGCCATGTGAGATACTGGTGAAACCCTTAACAAAAGGAGGTCGCCATGTCACCGAGATACCG
>JANLIB010000199.1 GCA_024653675.1 Gallionella sp.
TTGCCGTTACCCGCTTGCGCTTGCTCCATTATTACGGGCAATTCACTTGATAGCCGTCCCCTACTTTCTACTCACTACTCACCACTGACTGCTTTTCCCGCTTCACGTATTTTCTCGCCACATACTCGTCCACAATCCGGGTGAATTCCTGCGCGATGTTATCACCGCGCAAGGTCATGGCCTTTTCGCCGTCGATGTAGACCGGCGCGGACGGACTCTCACCGGTTCCCGGCAGGCTGATGCCGATATTCGCCATTTTGCTTTCGCCCGGCCCGTTCACCACACAACCCATCACCGCCACGGTCATGTTCTCCACGCCTTCATATCTCTCTCGCCACACCGGCATCTGCTCGCGCAGATGAATCTGGATGCTTTGCGCCAATTCCTGAAAGAAGCTGCTGGTGGTGCGTCCGCAACCGGGGCAGGCCGTCACCATCGGCGCGAACGCACGCAAGCCCATGGTTTGCAGAATCTCCTGCCCTACCAGCACCTCGCGGGTGCGGTCACCGCCCGGTTCCGGCGTCAGCGAGATACGTATCGTGTCGCCGATGCCTTCCTGCAACAGCACAGCCAATGCGGCAGTTGAGGCAACAATGCCCTTGGAACCCATGCCCGCCTCGGTCAGCCCGAGATGCAGCGCGTAATCGCATTGCAGCGTCAGCGCGCGGTACACCGCGATCAGATCCTGCACTTCGCTGACCTTGCAGGACAGCACGATGCGGTTGTGCGCCATGCCAAGTTGCTCGGCACGCGCAGCGCTTTCCAGCGCGGAAGCGATCAGCGCGGCGCGCGTCACTTCTTTTGCTTCTCTGGGTTCGGCCAGACGCGAGTTCTCGTCCATCATGCGCACCACCAGATTCTGGTCGAGGCTGCCCCAGTTCACGCCGATGCGCACCGGCTTATCGTAGCGGGCCGCGGTTTCTATCATTATCGAAAACGGATCGTCTTCCGGGCGCCCGGCCGGATGTTTTCCGGACTGGCGGTTGCGCCCGACGTTGCCTGGATTGATGCGGTATTTCGCCAAGGCCTGAGCACAATCAGGATAGTCCGTCAGCAAGCGATGGCCGTTGTAATGGAAATCGCCGACCAGCGGCACGTCGCAGCCCATGCTGTCCAGCTTTGACCTGATGATTGCCACTTGCGCGGCCGCTTCGGGAGTATTGACCGTAATGCGCACCAGTTCGGAACCGGCTTGTGCCAAGTCGAATACCTGCTGTGCGGTAGCGCCGGCATCGGCAGTATCGGTGTTGGTCATCGACTGCACCACGAGCGGCGCACCGTCGCCCAACATCACCTTTCCGACCATCACTCGCTGCGATGGGCGGCGTTTAATCATAGACGAACTCATCTGAAGTGGCGTCCATTATTCCAGAGTCAGGTGCGCCACTTCGCTATATTTGTTGATATATGGCTTCAGGTCTATCTCCTCGCCATCCTGGTAAAGCTGGACAGAGAGGGCGTGGCCCACCAGCATCGTGAAAGGCGGATGACCCTCCACTTGCAATTCGCTGCCGGGCTGATTGATCTGCGAAGATATTACATTGCCGTTCTTGTCCTTGATCTCGGTCCATGATTCCTCGCCGAACAACAGCCGCAATGAAGAGGTCGGCTGCGAACTATCGGTTTCAGCCATCGCTTTCTTGCTCACGGGTTTTTCTGTCTTTGCTTTTGGCGCGTCCTGCGCTTCCTGTGCCCTGGCCTTGGTCACCGGAACCGGAGATTGGGCTGTTGCCGGCGCAGAAGATTGTTCGGATGCCGGCGAGGATTTCGCTTTTGGTATGGATTTCTCCATGGGCAATGTTGGAACAGATGATTCAATGCGAGTTTCCGGCTCGGTCTGTTCAGAGATGATCTTTACTTCGGCAGGCAAGGGCACCGGAGTTTCAATGGGCGCCACTATGGGTTGCGCCTGCGTGATTTCGGGCAATGAGTCGGGCGGCGATGTATGCCATAACCCGAAGGCAACCACGATCACAGCGATCAACAACGCCGCAGACGACCAGACCATGTTCTGCTGGCGAGAAGACAACATGGAGGGAAACGGCATGTTTACCGAAGACGGATTCAGTTGCTGCAGAACCGGCTTATCCACCGGCAACTGCTCAAGAAGAGGCTGCGCATCCAGATGGAGTATCTTGGCATAACTGCGCACAAAGCCACGCAAAAAAGTCGCTCCTTGAAGCTGCTTGAAATCATCCGCTTCCAGGGCATCGATCTGGCGCGGAGCGAACTTGATCTGGTTTGCGACATCCGCAACGCTCAAACCAAGACGCTCACGCGCTTCACGCAGCGTCGTTCCTGGCGATACCGCCGGTACCGTGGCAGGACGATAGCCTTGCCCGGCATTATCTTCTGGAAGCTGTTCCATCATTCACCTTGTATCAACGGCTGGGTTTCTACTTAACGGCTGTGTTCAACAACTGGGTTTCGCGCGCATCCGGAAAACGCTTGCGCAACTGCATGCTGTAGCTGGCCTCGGAATTACGATCGCCCACCTTGCGCTCGATACGCACCGCCAGCCAGAGCTGCTCCGCCGTCAGGTTTTCGTTGTTTTGCGAGAACCTGGCAAAGTATTTTTTTGCGGATACATAATCGCCGTTGGAGAAGTTCAGTTCCGCCATCGTCAACAACGCATGGGGCATACCTGGCTGCACCATCAAAGCCTTTTGCACAAACTCCTCGGCATCCTTGTTGTTGCCAGCCTGTCTGGAACAAACCCCGGCGTTCAGATACGCGCGTCCCGGCGTCAAATACAACGGATTCTTGACGGCCGCCATGAAATGCGGAATGGATTCCTTTTCCCTGCCGCGCTGGCACAGGAACCAGCCGTAATTATTGTGCGCATCGGAATCGGTCTTGTCGAGGCGCAGGCTTTTCTGGAAATCCGCTTCGGCTTCCGTGTCCTCGCGCAACGACATATGCACCAGTCCGCGCATGTTGTAAGCCGGCGCGTAATCCGGATCGGCTTCCAGGGCCAGTCCTATCTCTTCCAGCGCGATACCTGCCTGCGCCCGCTCAAAATACAAGCCCGCCAGTTCGGTATGCACCTGGGCGCTTTTGCTTTTCTGAGAGCCGCCGGATGTAGTGCCGCAGCCTGCCAATACCAGCAACGCAAACGACAGGGCAAAAAATTTATACACCGGCGCACCTCTTCTGCTGTTCATCTATAAGGCTCCAACGGATTGCTGCATGGTTCGTCTGGTCATGTCCTGCACCTGCCCCGCCAACTGGCCACATGCTGCGGCAATGTCATCGCCGCGCGTCTTGCGCGTGGTGGTCACGATATCGGCCTGCATCAGCACATCGCGGAAGCGCTGGATCGCCTCCGGCCTGGAGCGCTGATACTGCGTCTGCGGAAACGGGTTGAACGGGATCAGGTTGAGTTTGCACGGCACGTCGCGCACCAATTTCACCAATTCATGCGCCTGCTGCACGGAGTCGTTCACGCCTTCCAGCATCACATATTCAAATGTGATGAAATCGCGCGGCGCGCGCTCCAGGTAACGCCGGCATGCAGCCAGCAACTGCCGGAGCGGATATTTCCGGTTGACCGGCACCAGCTCATCGCGCAATCTGTCATTCGGCGCATGCAGCGACACAGCCAGCGCCACCGGGCATTCGTCGCGCAAACGATCCATCGCCGGCACGATTCCGGAAGTGGACACCGTCACGCGGCGGCGCGACAGGCCATAGGCGTTGTCATCCAGCATCAGGCGCAACGCGCTCACGGTATTGTCGAAATTCAACAGCGGCTCGCCCATGCCCATCAGCACCACGTTGCTGATTTTCCAGTTCCCGTTGCGGCCCTGACACGGTGCGGCGGAGCCGTCAGGTGCGGGAAGTGCCGCCTGCGCCTCCTCCCGCAAACGGCCGCTGCGCGGTAACGTGTCGGAGGCGCTATCCTTGCCGAGTTGACGGTTCGCCCACCACAACTGCCCGATAATCTCCGCCACGCTGAGGTTGCGGTTGAATCCCTGCTTGCCGGTGGAACAGAACGAACAATCCAGCGCGCAGCCTGCCTGAGTCGAAACGCACAACGTGCCGCGCGACTCTTCCGGGATGAACACCGCCTCCACCGCATTGCCGGCACCCGCATCCAGCAGCCATTTGCGCGTGCCGTCATCGGACAATTCCTCGCGCATCACATCAGGCGCTTGCACACAGGCTTGCTCTTTGAGCTTGCCGCGCAGCGATACGGCGAGATCACTCATCGCGCAGAAATCGGACTCCCCAGCCTTGTGCAGCCAGCGCAACACCTGGCGCGCGCGAAAGGGCTTCTCGCCCTGTACGGCAAACCATGCGGCTAATTGCTGTGCATCGAGATCGAGGAGATTGGTTTTCATCAACGGGAGCAGAGGTTCTTCGGCGCAAAGAAATAGGCGATCTCGGTCCTGGCGTTTTCGGCGGAATCCGAACCATGCACCGCATTGGCTTCGATGCTGGCGGCAAAGTCAGCGCGGATAGTGCCCATGTCGGCCTTCTTGGGATCGGTTGCGCCCATCAGATCGCGATTTTTCTGTATCGCGTTCTCGCCTTCCAGCACTTGTATCATCACCGGGCCTGAGATCATGAAACTCACCAGATCCTTGAAGAATGGGCGTTCGCGGTGTACCGCGTAAAAACCTTCCGCCTCGGTGCGGGACAGGTGGCGCATCTGCGCGGCAATAATTTTCAGGCCGGCTTTTTCAAAACGGGAGTAAATCTGGCCGATAACATTCCTGGCCACGGCATCGGGTTTGATAATCGACAAGGTGCGTTCAACGGACATGCTTTTTTCTCCAAACAATATAGTAAGGGCGCCTCTATTAATCCAAACTCCGTCGCGATACGGCGTTGCTCAAGAAATTTTAACGCTTACATATCAAACATATGCGGCGCGCTAAAATTTCTT
>JANLIB010000201.1 GCA_024653675.1 Gallionella sp.
AGAAATTTTAACGCTTACATATCAAACATATGCGGCGCGCTAAAATTTCTTTGCGAGCAGCCGCTATGCGGCTTGCCTGCTTACCCCACTTCACGCCTTGTCTCGCTTAGGATTTTGAATTAATAGAGGCGCCCTATAGACAGATAGCCGATTTTTATAAAAAGGATTTTGACGAGGCCGGATATTTATGTATAATCCGCGCCTTCGCAAAAAAACGCCCAATAATCACAATAGTTATCGAGGTTGTCATGTACGCAGTCATTAAAACCGGTGGTAAGCAATATCGCGTCACCTCCGGCGAAACCCTGAAAATCGAAACCATCCCCGGTGAGGTGGGCAGCCCCGTCGTGCTGGACAAGGTGCTGTTTGTCGCCAATGGCGACAAGCTGTCGGTGGGCAAGCCTTTGCTGACCGGCGCCTCGGTGAAAGCGACCATCGTGTCGCACGGTCGCGGCGACAAAGTACGCATCTTCAAGATGCGCCGCCGCAAGCACTACCAGAAGAATCAGGGTCATCGTCAGAACTACACCGAGATCCGCATCGACGGCATCTCTGCATAAACAGGTAAGGAGCAACCAGCATGGCATCAAAAAAAGGCGGCGGCAGTACCAGTAACGGACGCGACTCACACTCAAAGCGGCTGGGCGTAAAGAGCTACGGCGGCGAACTGATCAACGCGGGCAGCATCATCGTGCGCCAGCGCGGCACTGAATTCCACCCCGGCGACAACGTCGGCATGGGCAAGGATCACACCCTGTTTGCCAAGATCACCGGCAAAGTGGTGTTCGCCATCAAGGGCGCGCAAAAGCGTAGAACTGTTTCCATCGTAGCCGCGGCCTAGTAATCCCCAGGCAAGCGCTACTTTGACAGAATCAGCCCTATCGCAAGGTAGGGCTTTTTTGTTTGTACCGGAAGTTAATTGAACCCAAAACCGTTGTCCACGAAAGGCACGAAAAACACGAAAAATTAAAAGGCTCCATGTTGCGAATCGGTACCCAATAAGTGAGTTGTCGAGCTTATAAAACTTCTTGTTTTATTTCGTGCCTTTCGTGCGTTTCGTGGACGAATTTACGTTTTTGGTTGAATAGATACATCACATGAAATTCATCGACGAATCCAGGATCGAAGTCATCGCCGGCAACGGCGGCAAAGGCGCGGCCAGCTTTCGCCGCGAGAAATACATCGACAAGGGCGGCCCGGACGGCGGCGATGGCGGGCGCGGCGGCAGTGTGTTTGCAGTGGCGGATCGCAACATCAATACGCTGGTGGACTACCGCTTCGCCCGGATACACCGCGCCAGGAACGGCGAACCGGGACGCGGCGCGGATTGCTACGGCAAGGGCGCCGATGACATCATGCTGCGCATGCCGGTCGGGACAGTGATCACCGACATCAACAGCGGCGAAGTCGTCGCCGACCTCGCACACGATGGCGAAAAAGTCCTGCTTGCACAGGGCGGGATGGGCGGCTTGGGCAACATCCATTTCAAATCCAGCACCAACCGTGCGCCAAGACAGTGCACCCCCGGCACCGAAGGCGAGACCCGCGAATTGCAACTCGAGCTGAAGGTGCTCGCAGATGTCGGCCTGCTGGGCATGCCCAACGCAGGAAAATCCACCTTCATTCGCTCTGTCTCTGCCGCCAAACCCAAGGTCGCCGATTATCCGTTCACCACCCTGCACCCCAATCTGGGCGTGGTGCGCGTATCGAGTGAGAAGAGTTTCGTCATCGCCGACATTCCCGGACTGATCGAAGGCGCGGCGGAAGGCGCCGGGCTGGGGCACCAATTCCTGCGTCATCTGGCGCGCACCCGCGTGCTGCTGCACCTGGTGGACATCGCGCCGATGTACGAGGGCACTGACCCGGTACACGAGGCGCGCGCGATACTCAACGAACTGAAGAAGTACGACCAGTCGCTCTATGAAAAACCGCGCTGGCTGCTGCTGAACAAGGTCGACCTGCTCGAAGACCGCGATGCGAAGGTCGCCGCCTTCCTGAAGGAATTCACCGATTTCGACCGCTACTTCGTCATCTCGGCGATCAACGGCGAAGGCTGCAAGGAATTGACCTACGCCATCATGGACCACCTGCTGGAGATGAACGAACTGGAACGGCAGGCCGCAGCGGAAAGCGCGCAGGAAACCGACGCGGATATAATCTAGTACCTTAGAACATTATTTTTTTCGCATTGCTGATTTTGTAGGTTGGGTTAGGCGGGGTATGCCGTAACCCAACATTACCAAGCCGGTGACATTCAAAGCTGTTGGGTTACGCGATGAAACTGCTAACCCAACCTACGAAAAAACAGGTGTTACACGGTATTAGTCTCTTATCAGTTAAGTCTTCGCAATTTGTGACAAGAATATATCGTAGATCAAGCGTTAGCGCGGTTTTCCAAGCAAATCTAAATCAGGTTAATGTAGGGTGAAAAAATCGTAGCGTTTCCACCAATGGATTGCCTCGGCGGATTGGTGGATACGCGCTGCGCGCTTTATCCACCCTACGTTTTTTGGTTCCGCCTTGTCCGGCTTGGGTTAGCCGGAACTAAAATTTTTTGCGCGCCTTGCATTTGGGCGAACTCTGAATTTTTAGAGGCGCCCATTAACCGGGACGAAATTACAGCAGATTTTGGCCTTGACTCTTATACTTCGTCTACTTCGGTAGACGGCCGCCGTCCACCGCGAACCGCACCGATGGCGAACACGCATGCCCCAAATAAAATGAGAAGCAGATACTCATAAGCAGGCATCCCGCCACGCAAGGACAGCAAGCTATCCAAAAAGCCCAAGACCATGATGATAAATCCAAATATTTTGGTCTTCGCCCCTCGCCTGCCGTACTCAGCTTCTTCTGCCATGTCATGCCATTAAATGACTATCTGGCAGCAGGTTTGGCGCTACGCGCCCACCAGAGCAGACCACCAATAAATAATCCCGCAACTATCAGTGCCGTGATGAGAGGCTTGGATCCGGTTGCCGGTTTTAACAACAACCAGTACCAGGTAGTCATGGTGTGCTTCGAACCCTTTTCGCTGTTATTGCTGCCGTCCCAAGCCGCAAACGCAACAGGGATGAATCGACCCTCGGAAAACTGTATATCTTTGTCCGGCGTGGAAGTAGTGAGTGGGCGGTACATCAACACCTTCCATGTACCGTCGCTATAACTCGCCTTTGACTTCAGACCGACACCAGCCGCATCGCGCTTCTCGATTTCCTTGAAACCTTTGCTGTTGATAAGGTTAATGGTCTCGGTTGCGTCCTTGGCTCCGCTCTTCCAGTGCCAGATATTTACCGGATTTGCTGCATCACCCATGCCGAAATAAGGCTTTTGCATTTCCTTCGGGATCACAACGGGCAGTTGCACCGCAACACCGTCTTCCGCAATCGGTGCATCGGCGAGCTTCTCCGCAGCGTCGTCACCGGGAATACTCTTGGTGCGATCGTCCCACTCCAGCAACATCGCAAGCGTTTTATCGTTGTACATCGACCGCACCGTGATGGTGTCATTGGAAGGCGTGAAAAAGCGCTCTCCTCCGATGATCTGCGGAACCAGATAAAAAGTGGTAGGCGCAGATTTTTCCCAACGCTCATCCTCCGGGGTGTTGGGCAATTCGCCCTCCACCTTATCCGCCTTGATAACGGTGTTTTCCGCATTGACTTTTTTATCGGTCTTGGCCAGGGACGCCACATAGTTGGCTACGTGCCAGCGTTCCTCGTCAGAGAGCTTCTTTTTGCTCTTGGGATCGGCAAAGGACGGCATCTCGGTACCCGCTATACCCGTGGAAATCCGCGTGAAAATGTCCTTTGGGTCATTGCTGCCGCGAAAGATCCATGGCTTGGTCAGATTGCGCGGCCAGGTGCGCTCGCCGGCATCACCTTTGAGCCGCTTGCTGGCGCTACCCTTGCCGGTCTTGCCATGGCATTCCACGCAGCGATCGCCGTCTTCAAACAGCTTCTTGCCTTTCTCAATGCTCTCGGCCGAACTTTTGATCTGGGTACCGTAGTCAACCTGCTTGGCGGGCGGTTTATCATATCCGGCGAACGACTTGACGTAAGCCACCAGATCCCACATGTCCTGCTCGGCCAGCAAACTGCTCCAACCCGGCATGGCGGTATTCGGCATGCCGTCGCGTATCATGCGAAACACGTCGTCATCGTTGGGTGTCGGATCCGCAAAATCAGAGCTTCTGATCTTGTAGTTGCCGGAGGTAAAATCCCGCGGCGGGGGGTTGAGCCGATCCTTGGCTGCGCCCGCACCGTCGCCTTTCTCACCGTGACACCAGGTGCAACGCTTATCGTATATCTCCTTGCCCTTGGCAGCAACACCCGTTTTCGCCGCCGCCGACCCCGCCATCAATAACGCGGTACAGAAGGTTAGGAGAGCTAGTTTATTTACAGTACTCATTATTTTTCCCAATCGCCGATTATTCATTTGCCCACGACCTTGGCCGTCTGCCGGTATAGTCATACAAGTACAGAATTACTTTCCATATCTCATCCTCGGTCAAGTAATCCTGCCAGACTGGCATGGCTGAAATCCACGGCGCAGCTTCGGCAGGCAGACCCGGACCGCCGGTGGCGATGCGCCAAAACAGAAAGGATTCCTGCAATTGTGCGATGGTGCCCACGTCCTGGAAATTGAGGGGGGTAGGGTTCAGGCCCGATGCGTAAGGACCGTTGCCATCCAGTTTATCGCCGTGGCAGTACTGGCAGTTCTTGATGTAAACATTTCCGCCCTCCTTGACTAATTCCTTGAACTTTGCCGGATCTTCCTTCTCGAATTTACGAAATGGATTCTCCAGGGTTGTGAGGTTATAGCTCTTGCCAAACGCCTTGAACTTGGACGGGGGCGCAGGGTGGATGGTGCGCAGCTCCATCGGAGCCTCGAAACTGGGCATCATGCTGGTGTAGGTGTAGTAACCGGCCAACAATGGCACAATGACAAACACTATATTTCGCAGCATTTTTTTGGACGGGTCTTCGACCAATGCCTTGATGGGACCTACCAGTTCCTGTGCCCCCTCCTCGGTGAAGGTGAACACCATAACCGTCCCGGCCACCACGAACAGCATATACATGGTGAGCAGGCTTTTGGGGATTATCTGGTGTAGCGCCACGTCGAACAGCAGGATGAAGCTGAAATACACCCCAATGATTATGAGGGCGAGCTGCAACAAGCGGGGAATGAGTCTCTTTTTTGTCATGATTATTTCGATCCTGCCAAGTAATTCACCAGCATCTCAAGCTCCTTCGCTTTGAGTTGCTCACCAAATGTCGGGGGCATCATTCCCCCCGCAAATCCTTTTGCTATAACCGCATCGGGATCGAGTATCGACTGCCGTATATATTCCTTGTTCTTTGTTGCGCCAATCTTGGTAAGATTCGGCCCTATCTCGCCGGTCTGGTCTGCAACCTTGTGACATGCTCCGCAACCAAACTTGGCGATAACTTCCTGGGCCGTTTTCAGCGGGGCAGCTTCCTCAGCCTTGGGTGCTTCCGCGCCTGCTGCGGGCATGGCAGGAATGGTGACCGTCACTTCGGCGCCACCCGAGTCCTGAAGATAGGCGATAACAGCCTTGACCTCAGCCTCCTTGAGCCCGATGCTTCCACCAGTGACAACGGGCATCGGGCTTTCGGTATCGTTGGTCCCTGACTTGCCGAATCCTGCAACCACATAGGCTGACGGTTTCGTCATGGACTCAAATATATACTCCTCGATCGTTTTCGCCGTGCCTTTGTAACGGCCATCCTTTAAACGCTCGGGAGCGTTTTTACCAATCTGGTCCAGCATCGGCGCCCGGCCCATTTTGTTGTGGCACAGGGTACAAGTCCCTTTGCCGTTAAAAATCTTGCCGCCCAATGCGATGAACTGATCCATGGTCATGGCGCCGAGATCCAGCTTCTCCTCCACGGGTGGCGGTGCGGGTTTTATCTGCGGGATGCCAAAACTGGCAAACCCCCAGAATCCCGCGACCATCAACAGACTGAAGGCGGCAACCCTTAAAAAGATATTCATGCTTGCTCCTTCCAATAACCTTTGGCTACCACATGTTTGCCACTAATCGTACTCAGCCAGAACACAAAGATGACCATGGCCATGAATATGATCGTCCCGATCGTTATTATGTTGGCCGCATAACCCAAAGTAGGGGTATAGGCATCGGGAGATGCATCGCGAAAAATACCGGACACGTGCCAATGCTGGCGAATACCGGAACGAACGTAACCCATCAGCCCCATCAGCCAGGTGAAGGACACGGCCAGCAGGAACAGCGCGTATTGAGACCGGGCGGGCATGCGCCCCCAGTGCAACGGCGCCACATCTTTTGCACCCTTATACATGAGTGTATCTATGATCGTGCTGGTAATGATGATGGTCAGCGTGGTCAAGACCTGTGGTATGGAGGCCGCCACCTTGTACACCGTGTTGGTGAAATAGCCGTAATAGACACCCAGCGTCACGATGTTGATGAGGCCCATGGTAAACAGGGCTATCTGAATCGCATTGCCGGTTGTCGCCCAGGACACGGTGGCGATTTTATTGGCGCGCCGGTAGAACATGAAGCTCATGAAGGTAAACGTGAGCAAGAAGTTCACCGCCGTGTTTTTTGCCGGCATGATGCCAAACACCCCCAAGTACTTATGGTAGGGCCCGCCGAGACTCTTGAGTTCGGAATTGGTGAGCACCAGGGTATGCGGCGTAAACCACACCAGGAAAGCAGCCACCAGGACTATCGCGATGTATTTGATTCTGGGGTTGTAACGATTTGCACCATCGCTGCGCCCCATGCCACACCAGAGATAGTAGTTGGCCGACAGAAACAAGGCGCCGATCAGCACCGCCTGAATGATGAATATCCAGGCAAACACGCCACCCATCAGGGTAATGCCCATCTGCTGGCTATAGGCATACAACTCGGCGGTAAGATAATAACCGGCGAAAGGCAAGGGCAGCAGCGCCGCAATGGCAATGAAGTTGGCGTTATAACCCACCCAGTCATAATGGGCGCGCTCTTCCTTGTTCTTAGCGCTGAGGAACTTGAAGCCGGCATAGGCGCCGACAATCGAGCCGCCATACGCCACGTTGGCGACCACGCGGTGGATGTTGATCGGGTTCCACAGGAAATTATGGATCGCTTCCCATGTATTCCCGTTGAATACACCCGCCGCATCCACGGCCGCCGGACTCATCATGAAGGTCGTCCAGGAATTTGCCAGTAACATAAGTGTGATACCAAACGCATTGAGCAATAGCCCAAAAGTCAGGTGGATCCACTTTCTGTTCCCGCCCTGCAGCCAGTGCCAGCCATAGTAGTAGATGTACAGGACTGCGCTCTCGGCGAAGAACAGCAGCGCGTATGCAAACATGCTCTCCTTGAAGATCAAGGCCAGGTATTTGAACACGTCCGGATAGAACAGAATCAGGCTGAAGGATAGCAAGCCTCCCATAATTGCAGTGAGCGAGTAGGCGGTGATGCTGACCTTGATAAACTCATAAGCCATGTTGTCATAGCGCTCGTCCCGAGTCGCCATGCCGATGGATTCGATGATAAACACGAACATCGGCACCGCCACTACAAACGCCCCTAGCCAGAGGTGCAACTGCGCCACCAGCCATACTGCCACACGGGGATTCACACCCGAGACAGTGGGGTAATCCGCTGCAGTTAATTTTGGCGCCGGCGGGTAAGTTACCGCATTTGCGTCCGGAACAGCGGCGGTTTTAGCTGCTGCCGAGTCCGCTGCTGCTGGAGCCGCTGTGGGCGCTGCTGCCTCTGATGCGCTCGCAGCAGGCATGAATGCGGGCAGCATAAACATGGCAGAAATAGCCAATAAAAACACCACGCCGATTATTCTTATATTCCGTTTTAGCAAGATCTACTCCCGATTAGTCTAATGTGTTCTGTGTTAGCAAGATCCACTCCTGTTTATGAGCGCATGTGCGTGCCACAAGGGTGATAAATCCTCAATGGGGATATATCAGCGTCAGTCCATGAAGTTTCATTATGGTGAAATCCAGGGAAAGAAATACGATGCCAAAGACAATTGCTGCACCCACGAACGGTAAAATATAAGCTTTCATGTCGTTACGCCTTTAAGAACCACACAAAAAAAACAGTCAAAGCAATCAGCACCGACGTAAAAAAGGCCGGCCCTGCCCACGGGTACTTCGTTACTCCACATTCTTCTGTATTGCATTTATCTGCGCTCATTTTCCAACCCTTCTCTCAGCGGTTTATCTGCTTGTTACGGATGCACAATTCCCCAAAAAGGGAGTTTTCCTCCCCTTTTGAGTCCTGCCTTGCCAACTACTTTAAGACATAGAAATACATGATCAGGCAAATGAAGACGACATTCACCAGCATCCCGGAAAAAATGACACCGTCAGCGAGATGCTTTTTGTTTAAATATTTCATTCAGCCGTGTACCCTATTTAGCAAACTTCCGGATATAGGCCAGCAAACCATCCACTTGAGCCGCTGACAGGGTTGCACCCCAAGGCGGCATCAATGGCGATTTGCTGATGGACGGGCCGCCGTCCTTGATTACACCCCTGATATCTTCATCGGTGCGTTTCGCCATATCTGCGCCATTGGTGAAATTGCGCGGGTCAGTGGCAAAATCCTTCCCGACATTGACGCCTTTACCATCACCATTGACCCCGTGACACTGGGCGCAATAAAACTCAAACACCTGCTTTGCGTCTTCCGCCTGTGCTGAACCTGCTGCACTCAGGGCCAGGCCAAACACCATAGTGGCTATTATTACAAATCTCGACATGAGTTCATCCCTCCGTTCGTTCGCATTACTCGAAAGTAGCAATATACGCCGCTACGCTCTCCAGTTCTTTCGGACCAAGCACGTTGGCAAAATCAGGCATATCCCGAACCGGCTTGAATACCTTGATGTTCGCCAAATAAGCGTAAACCCAATCTGGATTCAACCTCTTGCTGGCTCCAACCAGAGTTGGTCCAGAGTGCCCGCCATGCACCTCACCCGCCGTTGGATACTCGTGACACCCGGTACAGGGCATTTTTTTACCAAAGATTTGCTTGGCCTGCGGGGTTGTACCAGCTTTAATTAAGCCTGCCTTCACCTCTGGTGAGGTCAAACCCATCAAATAATCCGTAAGCGCAGCCGCATCTCCAGCCGACGACTTGGGATGGTCACCCTTATTCTTTTCAGTGAGCGAGTTATATTTATAAGTACGAATCGGTTTAGGATCCCGCAACCACGCTGCAAGCCAAGCCTTCTGAAACTTGCTGCCGGCATACCATAGCTCCGGACCCTTCTTTGCCAGCTGGTCTGCTATCGTCTTTTCCTTTGCCGGGCCATCAGTGTAATGGCAGCCTGTGCAGCTCTTCTTGAATATTGCATCCCCACCAGCCGCGTAGCTGGGCGCTGTCGCCATAACCAGCAAAGCCGCTCCAAGAGAAACGGTAACTGCTAGAAATCTCATGTTGCACTCCTTATCTATACTTCTATGGATTAAAAAAACAAACTGATGCGGATTATTATTATTTTCTATTTATTATATTTTATATTTTACTATTTAGGGCACCTCTATTAATTCAAAATCCTAAGCGAGACAAGGCGCGAAAGAAATTTTAGCGCGCCGCATATGTCTGATATGTAAGCGTTAAAATTTCTTGAGCAACGCCGTATCGCGACGGAGTTTGGATTAATAGAGGCGCCAT
>JANLIB010000203.1 GCA_024653675.1 Gallionella sp.
AGAAATTTTAACGCTTACATATCAAACATATGCGGCGCGCTAAAATTTCTTTCGCGCCTTGTCTCGCTTAGGATTTTGAATTAATAGAGGCGCCCTTTACTCCGTTATTCCGGCCTTCGCCGGAATGACGGTCTTCTTATTCCACTCGCGCCGTAATGCGCAAATCATTCCCGACCTGCCGCACGTCCTGCCACTTGAGATTAACGCGCTGATCCAGCGCAGTCAGCTCGCCCAGCTTCGCCATGCCGCGCGCCGCTTCACCCAGCAACTGCGGCGCGACATACAACAACAATTCATCCACCAGCCCCGCGCGCAACAATGCACCATTCAGGATTCTACCGGCCTCCACCAACACCTCGTTGCAACCGCGCTTCGCCAGGTCGCGCAGCACGGCAGCCAAATCCACTTGCCCCTTGCTTTCCGGCAAGACGCAAACCGTTGCGCCGGATTTCTCCAGCGCCGCAATTTTTTCAGCATCGCGCAATACGGTGTAGATCAACACGTTGCCACTTTCGCAATTTTGCAGAATTCTTGCGTTCAGCGGCGTGCGCAACCGGCTGTCCAGCACCACGCGCAGCGGCTGTCTTTCAGTTTCAATCTCACGCACGTTGAGTTGAGGATCATCCGCCAGCACCGTAGCAATGCCGGTCAGCACCGCACAGGAGCGCGCGCGCCAGTGCTGAACGTCGCGTCTTGCCGCCTCGCCGGTAATCCACTGGCTGACTCCGTTGGCCAGCGCGGTGCGTCCGTCCAGACTCATGCCTGTCTTGCTGCGCAGCCACGGCGTGCCGCGCGTCATGCGCGCAAAAAATCCCGCATTCAGTTCGCGCGCCTCAGCTTCCATCAAGCCGCTTTCAACCTTGACGCCTGCCGCACGCAGCTTCTCGCTGCCCGCTCCCGCCACCTGCGGATTCGGGTCTGCTACCGCCACTACCACCCGCGCAACGCCGGCTGCAACCAGCGCGTCGGCGCAGGGCGGCGTGCGGCCATGATGACTGCAAGGCTCCAGGGTGACATAAGCTGTCGCGCCGCGTGCCGCTTCGCCTGCCTCACGCAAGGCATGCACCTCGGCATGCGCCTCGCCGGCACGCCGATGCCACCCGCTGCCGGCGATTCTTCCATCAGCCACCAGCACACATCCCACGCGCGGGTTCGGGCTGGCGCTGTACATACCCCGCTCAGCCAGCCGCAGCGCTTGCGCCATCCACCGGCAATCCAGTGCGGTAAACATGTTTATGGTTTCTGTCTGGCGCGGCGCGGCGAAGACTTGTGTACAGGGGATTTGCGCACCGCCTTTACGGCTTCGGTAAAATCGCCCACATCCTGAAAACTCTTGTACACCGATGCAAAACGAATATAGGCCACCTTGTCGAGTTTCAACAACTCCTTCATCACCATCTCGCCGATCAGGCGGGACCCGACTTCGCGTTCACCCAGCGCAAATATCTTTTGTATGACCCGGTCTATCGCCGTATCCACCAACTCGGTGGACACCGGGCGCTTGTGCAGCGCGCGGCTGAAACTGGTGCGCAGCTTTTTTTCATCAAACTCGCTGCGCATGCCGTTCTGCTTGACCACCTGCGGCATGCGCAGCTCAACCGTCTCATAAGTGGTGAAACGCTTGTCGCACGAATAACAGCGGCGGCGGCGGCGAATGCGATCGCCATCCTCGCTTTCGCGGGTGTCCACCACCTGGGTGTCGTTGCCTTTACAGAATGGGCATTTCATCGGGGAGTAGTGAGTGGTAAGTGGGGAGTGGGAAGTAGAGAGTGGAAAGTGGTTTCCCCACTCCCCACTGAGGCACGAAGTGCCGCTCCACTTTCCACTTACCAGCTTTAGTTTCCATAAACCGGGAACTGTGCAGTCAGCTTCTTCACTTCGCCGGCGACACGCGCAATCACCTTATCATCGCCCGGCGCGTCCAGCACGTCGGCGATCAGGTGCGCGAGTTTTTCGGCTTCCAGCTCCTTGAAGCCGCGAGTGGTCATCGCCGGGCTGCCGATGCGGATGCCGCTGGTGACGAACGGCTTTTGCGGGTCGTTGGGAATGGCGTTCTTGTTCACCGTGATGTGCGCGCGTCCCAGCGCGGCTTCGGCATCCTTGCCGGTGATGCGCTTGGCCTGCAAATCCACCAGGAACAAATGGCTGTCGGTGCGGCCGGACACGATGCGCAGACCGCGTTCCTGCAAAACCTTGGCCATCACGCGCGCGTTGTCCACCACCTGTATCTGATAAGCCCTGAATTCCTTGCTGGCCGCTTCCTTGAACGCCACGGCTTTAGCGGCGATCACGTGCATCAGCGGGCCGCCCTGAATTCCCGGAAAGATCGCCGAGTTCAGCACTTTTTCGAATTCCGCTTTGGCCAGGATGATGCCGCCGCGCGGACCGCGCAGGGTTTTGTGAGTGGTGCTGGTGACGAAATCCGCGATGCCGACCGGATTCGGATAAATGCCTGCCGCGACCAGGCCGGCGTAATGCGCCATGTCCACGAACAGGTAAGCGCCGACACTGTCCGCGATAGCGCGGAAACGCTTCCAGTCTATCACCAGCGCGTAAGCGGATGCGCCCGCCACGATCATCTTCGGCTTGTGCGCCGTTGCCAGCGCCTGCACCTGGCCGTAGTCGATCTCTTCATCAGCATTCAGCCCGTACTGGATCGCGTTGTAAAGCTTGCCGCTGATATTCACCGATGCGCCGTGGGTCAGATGGCCGCCGTGCGCCAGCGACATGCCGAGAATGGTATCGCCGGGTTTGAGCACCGACATGTACACCGCCTGATTGGCCTGCGAACCGGAATGCGGCTGGACGTTGGCGTACTCGGCGCCGAACAGCGCCTTCACGCGATCGATCGCCAGTTGCTCGGCCGCGTCCACATATTCGCAGCCGCCATAATAGCGCTTGCCCGGATAGCCTTCGGCATACTTGTTGGTAAGCCGGCTGCCCTGCGCTTCCATCACCGCCGGGCTGGTGTAATTTTCCGAGGCGATCAGCTCGATGTGATCTTCCTGGCGGCGGTTTTCATTCTGGACCGCCGCCCACAATTCCGGATCGGTCAGGGCGATGGTGTTTTTGCTGGAGAACATGGCAGTTATTCCTGAAATATTGAAAGCGGGAAAGATGCGAATTCTACCATGCTGGCCGGAAAGGCCGGTAATGCGGGAATTGAATGCAGGAATTGCAGGATGGGTGGAGCGCAGCGATACCCATCAATTGTTGGCTGATTCTTCGATGGGTATCGCTGCGCTCCACCCATCCTACCGAGCTATTTGCTGGCCGGATCAATAGCTGGAAGGTGTGGCAATGGTCAACCTGGCGCCGCCCTCGATATTGCACGCCTTGATGGTGCCGCCCATGTTGTCTTCGACGATCACTTTTGACATGTAAAGACCGATACCGGTGCCTTTTTCCTTGGTGGTGTAATAGGGTTCAAATATTTTCGGCAACACGCCGGGGGGTATGCCGCCCGCATTGTCCTCTACGTCCACCACTGACATGCCTTCATACTGGGAAATTCCGATTCGTATCTGTCCGTCGGCGACCTTGTGTTCCTGGATGGCTTCCTTGGAATTCGCCAGCAGATTGATCAGCACCTGGGCATATTCGTTGCGAATGCCGTAGGCCATGACGCTTTCGCCTCCCTGCACGGAAATGTTGATATTGCTGTATTTCAATGCCGCCTCCATGATGCGCAAAACATCCATTACGGCCTCATTCACGCTGAATAAGTCTTTTTCCTTGTTGGGGCGGAAGAAGTCGCGGAAGTCATCGATGGTGGTAGACATGCGCTGGATGATCTTCTGGCCGTCCTTCACCGACTTGTCGAGATAGCCCTTGTCCAGTTCGTTGTGTTCAAAGGCATCCTTGATGTTGGCCAGCAACAGTGTCAGCGCGTTGATCGGCTGGCGCCATTGATGAGCGATGTTGCCGATCATTTCGCCGATTGCCGCGAGGCGTGATTGCTGGATCAGCATGTGATCCTTTTCGCGGCTCTTTGTCGCTTCCTCGACCACACGCTGTTCCAGCGTTTCATTGAAACGGCGCAGTTCGGCTTCGCGCAGCTCCAGCACCAACATCATGCTGTTGAACGCATGGGCCATGTCCGAAATATCCTTCGGTCCGCCCCGCTCGGCACGCACATTGGGTTCGCCCGCCTCGGCGCGCGCCATGCTGGCTGAAAGATGATCGAGAGGCCGGTTCATGCGGTTGGTCAGAAAGCTGATCACCACCAGAAACAGCAGCGCGAATGAAAACGACGACGCGATGTTGACAAGAAAAATGTCTCTGGCAATCTCATCCAGCGCAGATTTGCCCATTATCACGGAAACCGTGCCGAGCAATTCGCGCGCAACCTCCTGCATCTGAAAAGGCGATGCTGCGCCGGGCCGGGACATTACCGGCGCTTCAAATTTCCAGGCATACTCGTTTTCGGCGAGCAGAACCGCAGTAACATCCTCGCCAGCCGCAGGTAGTGCCCGCGGAGCGGATGTGTCGGGCATTTCCGCCGGATTGACGCTTCCGCGCGCGAGCAACACATGCAGGTCGGTGTCACGGATCTCCACATACTCTACGCCTTGAAAAGCCAGCGTGGCGTTCACCGCTTCAGTGGCATTGTCCGGCGAAGCATACAGCAGCGCCAGCGCGCTCTGGCGTGCCAGATTCTCGGTAACACGCTGGCCCTGCTCGACGAGGTTGCGGCGCACCCGCTCTTTTCCCTGCCAGGAACTCATCAGGGAAGAAAACAACGCCATGCAAAGCACGCCGGATGTCACCGCAATACCCAACTGGCGCCGGAAGGTATAGTTACGGAGAAACGTTTTGAATAATCTCTTCATGAAATGCGCTTCAACCTGAAAAAATTTGGCAGGTTGGGTTAGCGCTTTTTGCGTAACCCAACGTTTGCAATGTCGGGTTACGCGATGAAGCCGCTAACCCGACCTGCATCACTACATGAAACGTGCGTCAAGGCTCCGGGAACACCGCATCGAAACTCTGCTGCTGATGCCCCAGGTCGAGGCCGAGGTGCTGTGCGGTGCGCAAATTGACAGATATCTGCACATCGCGCAACGGCAACATGCCGCGTTTCCCGTGGTAACCGTTGGCCAGAATATCCTGCGCCAGCTCGCCCAGGCTTACGCCCAGCGCCGCGTTATCCGGGTACAGCGCAAACAGCGCGCCACGCCGGACGTGTCCGGAACTGCTGGAGAAAACGGCGATGTTCTTATTCCATGATTCCTGCAGCACCAGCGGCAGGATGGAGCTTTCTTCCACCGTGGTCTGATCCTGCGGCAACCAGAGCGCATCGCTGCGGCTGTCGGCGGACGAGAAAAATTCCTGATAGAAGCGCACCGCGCTGCGCATGTCCTGCGCCTCATGCGCCACCAATTCCAGTCCCTGGGCGCGTGCGGCTTCCCTGGCCAGCTTGATCAGCCAGCCGTTGATATCGGGATCGTAGATGACGAACACGCGCTTCACCGCAGGCATCAACGTTTTGACGCGGGAAAACAACAGCGCAGGATCGGGCGACAGGCTGATCACCGTCTGTTTGCGCACCTCGTTCTCCGGCACCGTCAATATGCCTCCAACCACCACCCGAATGCGGTTATCCAGCGCCGCAGCCGTCTTCATGCCCTGCCGGCCCAGGGCGATTACCACTTTGGCATTCTGGCTAAGCAGACTGGACTTCAGCGCAGCGATATCCGTGTCCTGCCGCACCGGATAAGTCGTGACCCGAGCGCCGAGTTTTTCTTCGATGCCCCCGATTATTTTCGTGAATATCCCGCGATAAGGCTCGCTGATGTCGGGATAGATCACAACGATTGAATCTGCGTCCGCTGCCCGTGCCGGGGAAGCAACGGCCAGCGCTGTAAAGAACAGCAGCGTGACGCTCAGCAACGGCGCAACCAGCCGGTCTTTTGCTTCCGCTCCCCGCTGTGAAATCATCATGCAGGGTGCGCCATTATCATTGGTGCGCATAGCGCACCCTACGATATTTCACAATTGAGATGGAAACGGAATTACCCATCAGAACAGATGGCTCAGTTCGAAGCGATACTCGCGCGGCGCCAGCGGCAGGTCGTTGGGAATCAGGCCGGGCGCCGGAGACGGCTCGCGCGCGTCGGCATCGAACAGGTTGCGCACCGAGAACGCAAAACCCCAGGCGCTGCTGCGCTTCTGGCTGCGCAGCGTAAGGTCCACGGTGTGGTAATCGGCAATATCGGGGCGTGTATCCCCAGGCTCGCGCTCGCGGTCGTCTATGTAGTTGAGTTGCGTGTCCAGAACCCAGCCCGGCATGAAGCGCCAGTCCGCCCGCGCGTAAACATGGTGGCGGGGCGCGTTGCCCGCATCCTGGCCGGTTGCCTCATCGACAGACCTTTGCTGCGCGTAATTGCCGGACAATCGCAGTCTGGCACTCGCATCCCAGACCAGCTCGACCTCCATGCCGTGACCGTGCTGCCGCCCGGCATTCTGCGCTGTATAAGTGTTATCCGGGTTCTGCACAAAACGCAGGATGTCTTTCATCTGATAGTGAAACATGTTCAGATTCGCCTGCAAGCTGGCGGCCGCCTGCCACGCGAAAGCCATCTCCACGGATTCGTTGGTTTCCGGCTTCAGGTTGGGGTTGCCCAGCGCCACCGGATTATTGATGTTGTAGAGTTCGGCGAATGCCGGGGGACGGAAAGCGCGGCCATAGAGCAGCTTGCTGGTCAGGTTGTAGGCGGTGTCCCAGACCAGCGCCACGCGCGGATTGGTGGTTCCGCCAAAATCGGAATAGCGGTCGTGGCGCACACCGGCGGTCAGGTACCAGTCCTTGACGAAACCCCATTCGTCCTGCGCGTAAACATAATTCACGCGTCGGCTGTGCGGTCGCAGGAAAGGCGCGGTGTCCGTCACGTCCACCATCGACCCCAGCGGCACCGGAAAGAATCCGCCGGGGACAGGCACCAGCGTGAAATTTTTGGTTTCCCTGGTGCGGTACAGATTGTCATTCTGCGTTCCGGCGCCGAAACGCAGCTTGTGGCTATGCAAGCCGGTATAAGCCGCCGAAAGATTAAATCGCAGGTGGCGCTCCCACTTGTCGGGATTACCGATCACGCCGTCGGGAAAGCCGGGGAAGCCGGGCGGGTAAAGCGTCAAATCGGATTGCTCGGTGATGTGCAGATAGCTGGCCTGGGCGGTCACATCCAGGTCGGGCGCGAAGTTCGTGTCCTGATAGGTAAGGTCGGTGGAGATGCGCTCGCCGAAATTGCTGCCCACAGGATCCAGCGCGGATGCTATTCCTGCACCACTACCCCCATTATCGCGCTGCTGGTAACCGGCGCGCAGCCGCCATTTGTCGCGCGACAGATCGAAACGGCCATCGATCGCTTCGCGGCCCAGATTCACCGGGCCCGGCGCAAGGGTCGGGAATGGCGTTCCAGTCAGCGCATCCGCAGCGATGATGCGCCGCTGGCCGTCTGTGCTGCCCGCCCTCAGATAGGCAGCGACACTGTAGCTGCCCAGCACGCCACCGTACTGTACCCAGCCATCGCGGCTGTCGAACGAACCGGCGCGCAAACCCAGTTCCGTGCCGCCTATGTCAGCGGCGGTCTTCGTGATGATGTTGATCACGCCGGAAAACGCGTCCGCGCCATACAGCGCGGAGCCGGGACCGCGGATCACCTCGATGCGCGCGATATTCTCCACCGGCATGCCGCCCCAGATTAGGGAACGGTCGCCAAAATACGCGCCGGTAATCGGGATGCCGTTCACCAGCATCAGCACCTGCGGATTGTACTGGCTGTAAATGCCGCGTATGGTATAGATTGGGTTGTAGCCTAGAGGGGAACGAGCCACGTGCAGGCCGGGTACGGTTTCCAGCGCTTCGTCCAGATCCGCCGCGCCTATGGCTGCGATGTCTTCTGCGGTAATCACGCTGGCGACCGACGGCGACCGCGCGATGGGCTGGCGGGCGCCGGAGGCGATGCTGACGAAGGACTTATCGCCATAGGCCAGTGCCAACTCTTCTTCCTCGGTCGGCGGCGCGGCCTGGGCATGCACAGCCCATGTCACAGCCATCAGCAGAAACCATCGTTCCATGGATATTTTCATAATAACTCCTTGTTTACACTTCCGGATGCACACAGATTATTTCATTGATCCTGAAATCTGATCCCTCACCCTGACCCTGATATAACAACTAGCCATTCGACCAGGCTATCAAAATACGATAGCCGAGTCGCTGGTTATCTCCCGCCAGCGGGAGAGTGAACCGGTGCGGCGCGCCAGCGGCGGCGCGGCGCGCCTTCATACGACAACATCCGGCAAGGCAGCGGAAACAATTGACCTTCCGGTTTTTCCACCGCGTCCAGATAGCACGGCGGCATGCCTGCGAAAAAGGCCATCATGCAAGCAATATAATACTCACGCGGTGACATGCCCATATCGGCGCACAACGCTGCGGATAGCGCGACAATATTCATGCGCAAGCGCCAGCGCCCCTCCAGCAGGATGCGTTCCACTTCGAAAGCAAGCTTGAAATGCTCGCCGCCGTCCAGCCCCTGCTCGCGCACCAGAGCCATCACCGGCGCGATACGCTCGTCCGCAGAGACGATCGGCCGACCATAGCCGCCTATGCCCCGCTTCTGTTTGATCTCTGCACGCACTAGCTCCGTCAGGTCTGTGCCCGCGTTTACACAAATCCTAGCCCGAATCAGGAACTCTGCGGCGCGTTGTTCCGCGATGCCGCCATATATCTGTGCCTCGGAAACGGCCAGCGCAGCAGTAATGCCAAGACTTCCAGTGCTGCGCGCCGTACCCGCCAGTGCTGCCACGCGGTTGTTCCACAGTCGCGGATCTGGATAACTGGAATAGCACCATAGTCCCTGTACCACGCTTATCTGTTGCGGCGTAAAGCGGCGGCCGGTAATACCGAATAGAAAGAGCTCCAGCCAGTTCATGTCCTTGAGCGATGTGTGCAGGTCGTAGCCACGGAACACTGCGCGCTCCCCGGGAAAGAATGCGCCCATCCTTGTTGTCAGCTTACCGACATGCTGTTCCAGCAATTGAGGCCCGTTCATACCAAAGACTCCACTAGACCGTCATTCCGGCGCAGTTTCGTAGGGTGGATAAAAACACATCGTGCCATATCCACCCTACCGTACTTGTAGGAGCGGGCCATGCCCGCGAACATCTTTTCGCGGGCATGGCCCGCTCCTACAATGCTCCCCCGTTTCAAGGACAAATTGAACAGGGCTAATTGATTATCCGGGTTCATGCATTGACCTCGATATGTTTGCCAACTCCTTGAACAGGGCCGGGGTCGTTTTCCAGCTCGATCCGGAAAAACGGAAAATTCTTGTGGCCGTAATCCTTCTGCTCCAGCGCATGCGCCGCCGCGCCCGGCAGGCGCAGCAGCAGGAACAGCATTTCTCCCTGCGCCGGCGTGCATCCCAGATCGTGCAATGCCGCCGCCGCCACGCCTGTCATCGCCAGCGGCAGACCGGCAGCCGATTCCAGCAACGCCCGGTGTTCATGCAGCCATGCCAGAGTTATTCCGCAACCGAGCCCGGCAAGATGAGCCAGGGTTTGCAGCACCGGTGTCGCGCAGCGCACGCCATACGGATCGAAACCGGGGGGGTGGCCGGGAGCAGGCCAGACGCTGGCCGGATCGGCCACCGGTTTTATCGCCAGGCCTGTTTGCCACAAAGCCAGGTCGGCGCCGCGCTCATTCCAGTTTTCCATCGCGAGCATCACTTCGCGCGCGCCGCCGGATGCGCCCGCGCCCACCGCCAGCGCCGCCATCAGACAGGATGCCGAAGTGGAGCCGCCGACTCCGCCGCACATCGCGGCATGCACCGCCGCATCGCGCGGCCCCGGATTCGCCAGCGCAATCGCCAGACCTTCGAGCAGCCTGGCCTGCTCGGGCGCCGGCGCTTCGCCGCGAAACATCAGGAACAGGTATTCGATCCAGCTTGCCTGTTTCAGCAGCTCGCCATAGACATCGTAGCCGTGGCAATGACAGGACTGCGCCGCGAACGCGTTATCGGGTTCGGCTTCTTCCTGCCAGATGCGGGTGTGTATGGTTTCCATATTTACTCCCTTCCCCCGCAGGCGGGGGAAGGGCTGGGGATGAGGGTTTGTGAGTTCATAAAAATGTATGCCTCTTAACGATTTTCAGGACGCTGTTGTTCCCCCCTTTGAAAAAGGGGCAGGGGGGATTCGAGACGCGCCGAATATGTAACCCCCCTCGATCCCCCTTTTTCAAAGGGGGAAGCGGCACGGTGATGCGTCATACTGCGAATTGTTCAGAAGCATGTAAAAATGTGCTCATAGTACGCCCCTCAACCCACCCCCCTCTCCCGCCTGCGGGAGAGGGGAAAATGCATATGCGAATGGTTTCCATGCCTGTCTCACCGGCTCAGAACCCTGAGCCGCAGTTCCATGGGCGGCGCTTCCTCCCTGTCAACGCGCACGTCCAGCACGGTCGGACCAGGATGGCTCAGGATCGCGTCCAGATCGAGATTGTCGAAATCTTCTGCGCTGCGTATCACATGGCCAGGGATGCCCATGGATTCGGCCAGCAGCCGGAAATCCACTTCCGGCAGATCGAAGCCCACCGGTTCCGCGCCGGCCAGACGCTGGCCGTGCTTCACCATGCCCAGCGCCGCGTCGTTGAGTATCACGTACAGCACAGTGAGTTTTTCGGTCAGCGCCACGGTCATTTCCTGGCCGTTCATCAGCAGGCTGCCGTCGCCGGTGATGCACACCACCGGTGCGGATCGATTGGCGAGCGCGGTGCCGACCGCGCCGCCAATGGCCCAGCCCATGGGCGCGAAATTCATTGTGAGGCGCATCCAGCCGCCGGCGCTGGGACGGTGGTCGTGCATCGCAAGATGATGGATCGCCCAGGTCGTGCTGTTGCCGGTATCGGTCAGGAAGCGCGTATCGGGGGGACTGCGCCAGCCGAGTTCGCGCATCAGGTATTGCGGCTTGATCGGCGCATCGGCGGATGCGGATTTGAACGGATCATTTTCAACCGGGGTTTTTTTGAATCTCAGCATCTCGCCAACGGAAATCTCTTTTGTGTCATCCCTGCGCAGCGTGCGCAGCACCCGCTCGAACACCGGGCGGATACGTCCGCGCACATGCAGACGCGCCATCGGCGAGCGCGTCAGGTGCGCCTCGCAGGAATCAATATGCACCAGCCGGTTGTTCAACACCGCTTCGCTCCAGCCGTTGCTGGTCCATTCGCTCAGGTTGGAGCCGACTGCCAGGATCAGGTCCACGCCATCATCCTCCATCGCCGCAACGGCGGAACGGTGGCCGGCAAACCCGAACACGCCACGGTACAAAGGATGGCGCGGGCTGATGAATCCCTTGGCGTCGGGTGTGACGACAAAAACCGCGTTCATTCTTTCCGCCAGTTCGATGACGAGGTCGACAGCCTCCCCGCAGCCGCTGCCGATCAGCACCACCACTTGCCGCGCCTGCGCCAGTTGTGCCTGCAATTCCCTGACCGCCGCGTCGTCAACGGCAGACAGCGGCTTCAGCAGGTGCGCCAGATTATAGGATGGCCCGCACTTTAACAGCGTGCGCTGCACGTCCACCGGGATACTGAGGTGTACCGGGCCGGGTGTCGGCTGGTACGCGCTCAGCAGCGCAGTGGTCAGTTGTCTTTCCAGTTGGTCGGGATGGGAAATCAGCGCGCTGTAGCGCGTGCAGGTGCGGAACATCGCGACCGTGTCGAAACCGGCGCCGGATGATTCCTGCAATGCCCCCCGTCCCAGCAAATGCAGCGCGGGCTGGGCGGTGATGGCCAGCATCGGTATCTCGTTTTCGTAAGCGCAGGCCACGCCGGTGATGAGATTGGTGGAGCCCGGTCCGGAAGTGGCGCAGCACACGCCGATTCTGCCCGATTCGCGGGCATAGCCGTCCGCCATGTAAGCGGCTCCCGATTCATGCCGCGCCACGACCGGGCGCGGCCCGCCGCGCCGGGCGCTGCGCGCGAGCGCGTTGTACAGCGGCTCGATGGCGCCGCCGGGGACGCCGAATACATACTCGACGCCGATTTGTTCCAGATAGGCGACCAGCAGGTCGGCCGCTTCCATGGGTTGTGGCTGTGGTTCTACTTCAAGGATTTTTTCCTGCTGTTCTTCTGCCTTGAACCGGTCTATTTCCAAAATCTTATCCCCTATTCCGCAGTGCCCGAAGTTTAATTACTCCGGCAAAGCCGGGAGCTTATTCAGTGATCCCATCAAAGGGGCCAAAAAAACCATGAGCCGCTTGAAGCGGCATTCCCTCTGCATCCCCCTTTAGAAAAGGGGGACTGAGGGGGATTTGGAAATGCCGAGTTCATATCCATCTTCCGCAAATCCCCCCTCGCCCCCCTTTTTCAAAGGGGGGGATGTACAGCAGTTCTTATTGACAATCAGGTGCAAGACCACCTCATAGGTCAAACCCTTTTGACAGTCCCCCCGGCATAGCTGGGGGTTTACCTCACCGAATTAAATCACGTCATTTCCGGCTTCTGCCGGAATGGCAGGCTGAAGAAATATCCCGTTCTATAGCGACACCCGCAACTTGTTGTCCACCGCTTCCATTTCAAGGAACAATTTCTCGAACTGTTCCACCGGCAGCGGACGGCTGAAATAATAACCCTGAATTTCGTCGCAGTTGTTCGTTTGCAGGAATTCGAGTTGCTCAACCGTTTCCACTCCCTCCGCGACAACTTTCAATTGAAGGCTGCGCGCCATCGCGATGATTGCCGCGACGATCGCCGCATCGTCGCGGCTGTCGTTCACGCCGCTGACGAAGGATTTGTCGATCTTCAGGACGTCCACCGGCAGGCGCTTGAGGTAGCTCAGCGAGGAATAGCCGGTGCCGAAATCGTCAATGGCGATACGCACACCCATTGCATTGAGTTTGTTCAGGGTTTCGATGTTCTCATCGGCATTCGTCATCAGCGTGGTTTCCGTCAGCTCAAACTCGAGATAGTGGGGATCAAAGCCGCTTTCCAGCAGAACCTGCCCGACTTTTCCGGCAAAGTTGTCCTGCCTGAACTGGCGCGCAGAAACGTTGACCGCCATGAATAACGGCGGAAATCCCGCGACCTGCCAGGCTTTGCCTTGCGCAACAGCCTGCTGCAGCACCCATTCGCCCATAGGCAGGATCAACCCGGTCTCCTCTGCAAGCGGGATGAACTCCACGGGCGAAACCATACCGCGATCGGGATGATTCCAGCGGATCAACGCTTCCACCCCGACGATTTTGCCGCTGGCCACTGATATTTTCGGCTGATAATACAACTCGAACTGCCCCTCTTCCAGCGCATGACGTATGCTGTTTTCCATGGCAAGCCGTTCGAGGGAGCGCGTGTTCATGTCAGCATGGTAGAATTGACAATTGTTTCGTCCTTCTTCCTTTGCGCGGTACATGGCGATATCCGCATTCTTCATCAACGTCTCGGCGCTGACGCCATCGTCCGGATAGATGCTGATGCCGATACTGGCGCTGATATTGAGTTCATGCCCTTGCAACATGAATGGAACTGTGGCCGCCTCCAGCAGGTTCTGTGCCGTCAGGTAGGCATCTTCGGCTTCGCTGAGCTCCGGCAACAATATCGCGAACTCGTCGCCGCCGAGGCGGGAAACCGTCTCGCCCTGGCACACGCAATCCGTCAGGCGTGCCGTCATCACCTGCAGCAGCAGATCGCCTGTGCTGTGTCCGAGCGTATCGTTGATCACCTTGAAGCGGTCGAGATCCATGAACATCACCGCCGCCCTGCAGCGCTTTCGCTGGGCATTGATCACCGCCTGGCGGAAACGGTCAATGAAAAGCATGCGGTTCGGCAGTTCGGTAAGCACGTCGTAATGAGCAAGCCGGTGCACATTCTCTTCAGCCTGCTTGTGTTCCGTGATGTCGGCAAAGATCGCGACATAGTGGGTGGTCTCGCCCAGATTATTCTTCACCGAGTTGATCGTCAGCCACTCGGTGTACAACTCGCCGTTCTTGCGGCGGCTCCATGCCTCGCCGCTCCATCGCCCGGTTTCTTTCACGTTCTCCCACAGCGCATGGTAAAGCTCGGCATCCTGCCTGCCGGAGCTCAGGATCGCCGGAGTCTGTCCGAGCGCCTCTTCCCTGCTGTAGCCGGTAATCTCGCAAAAAGCCGCGTTGACGTCAATGATGCGGTTCCCGCTATCGGTGATCAGGATGGCATCCGAAGATGCGTCGAACACCGTGGCCGCAAGCCGCATTTCCATGTCCGCCTTGACCCCTGCGGCGCTCTTGCGTATCGCCTGCAGCAGCAGTTCGGTATTGATCGGCTTGATGACGTATTTGTCTATGCCCAGGTCGATCGCCTTGAGCAGAAATTCAGTTTCGTTGAACGCCGATACGACGATGATAGGCAATGACGGGTTCTCCAGACGCATCGCCTCGGCCATCTTCAGCCCATCCATCACCGGCATCATGATGTCCGTCACCACCACATCGTGCTTGTGCCGGCGCCATGCTTCCAGCCCTTCCAGGCCGTTCGCCGCGGTATACAGCTTCCCTACCCGCCTTTCCAGGTATCGCGACAGTTGCTCGCGGATATCCGGGTCATCCTCGACATAAAGCACAGAAGTGCTTTTCAACAAGTCGGCATCGCCCTGCGCAATCGCGGCGGCGTTTCGGATGTGACTCATTTTATTTTCGATAATCATCTATAAACCGAGCTTGTTTATTGCCCCCTGAGACTACGGGGCGCCTCTAATAATTCAAAATCCTAAGCGAGACAAGGCGCGAGAAAAATATTAGCGCGCCGCATATGTATGATATGTAAGCGTTAAAATTTTTTGAGCAACTCCGTATCGCGACGGAGTTTGGATTTTTAGAGGTGCCCTACGCACAAAACCAGCTTCTTCCCGGCCAAAGCCTGGAAAAATCCGGGGAGGCCAACGACGTATGCCGGAGTTTCAGATATTTCCGGCAGGCTGTCAACGCGAAACCTGTTGAACAAATTGTCCTTTTCGATGCTCCTCCAAAATGCTAACCATGCAGCTTTACTGAGGCGGAAGAAATTTGCCTTACTTCTCACGGGCGGGTTATAGTGGCGCACACTTGCCGAGCAGCAATCTTCGGGTACCATTTTACAGAATCTACGGAGCCATATTATGGATACACGCCCTACCATACTACTCGTTGAAGACGACGATTTTGCAGCGGAATTCGCCATGGAATTGCTTTCCACGGATTACGTCGTGCATCGCTCTGACAACGGGCGATCTGCCCTGGATGCTTTCCCGGAGCTGAAGCCCGATCTGGTTCTGCTTGATGTCTCCATGCCCGGACTGTCGGGTTACGATGTCTGCCGGATGTTGCGCACCGATATGTCGGTCGTCGACTTGCCGATCATCTTTCTTTCCGGAAAGGTCAGCAAAGAGGAGCGTTTGACCGGATACGAAGTGGGCGGGGATGATTATCTTACCAAACCGGTGGTGGCGGAAGAACTGCTCTCCAAGATCCGCCTGGCGATCAATCAGCATGCCGTGCACCAGCGGCTCAAGTCGGATATGACCAGCGCCGTTTCGACGGCCATGACCGCCATGACCAGCGCCGCCGAGCTGGGGGAGGTGTTGAAATTCGTGCGCAGGAGTTTCAACTGCCCGGACTATATCGCGCTGAGCCGTGAAATACTGGATACCACCAGCACTTTCGGACTGGAAGCCAGCGTGCAGATACGCGGCAAGAAGGAGACCGTTTCGCGTACCGGTGACGGACCCTGTTCGCCGCTGGAAGAATCGGTGCTCAACAATATGTCCACGCAGGGACGCGTGTTTGAATTCGGCTCCCGCACATCGTTCACGTTCGACCACATCACCATTATCGCCAAGAATATGCCGCGTAACGACCCGGAACGCCATGGGCACATAAAGGACAGCATGGCGCTGCTGGCCGAAGGAGCGGATGCGCGCGTGATCACTCTGGACAAACAGGTTGCCATGGCAAAAAAACATGAGACTCTCCTGCGTCTCATGGCAAACACCAGAGATACCCTGCGTGAAGTCGAGCAGAATCTGCAGACGCAACGCGAGCTGGGCCGCACGATACTCCAGGATTTTCTCGATGACCTGGAAAAAGCGTTCACCAGATTCGGGCTCAGGGATGCGCAGATAACCGAACTGGCGAATCTGGCGCATCATGCAACCAAACGGGAGGTCGCTCTTTACGAGGAAGGATTGGCGATGAAGGAGCGCATACAAGGCCTGCTCAAACAGCTCGAAAATGCCGATTAGCAGAGGCGTGATTCATCGCGCCCCTGTAATATGCACTATTGACGGGTAATGGAATAACACCGGCTGCAGGGCGGGTCACACCGGTGCCGGGACAAAAGTTTTTCGTACCCGCCGCAACACCGGATATTGCAATGGCGGGTGTGACCCGCCCTACATGGCTTTACCTAAGCCGGAACCAAAATACGTAGGGTGGATAAAGCGCGCAGCGCGTATCCACCAATCCGCCGAGGCAATCCATTGGTGGAAACGCTACGCTTTTTCCACCCTGCATTAACCTGATTTAGATTTGCTTGGAAAACCGCGC
>JANLIB010000207.1 GCA_024653675.1 Gallionella sp.
AGAAATTTTAACGCTTACATATCAAACATATGCGGCGCGCTAAAATTTCTTTCGCGCCTTGTCTCGCTTAGGATTTTGAATTAATAGAGGCGCCCTAAATGCAATTTGAAAAACACTCTCCATTTGCTGTGCGGGCGCGGCGCAGGTAAAATCGCGGCCTTTGCTGCCTTGCGCCGGATTCTATCGTGAAACCAATTCTAAAATCGACCAAGCTCTCCAACGTGTGCTACGACATTCGCGGCCCGGTGATGGAACGCGCCAGGCAGATGGAGGAAGAAGGCCATCGCATCATCAAGCTGAACATCGGCAATCTTGCGCCGTTCGGCTTTGAAGCGCCTGAAGAAATTCAGCAGGACGTGATCCTGAATCTGCCCAGCGCATCCGGTTACTCCGATTCCAAGGGACTGTTCGCGGCGCGCAAGGCGATCATGCATTACACGCAGTCCAGGAAAATCCGCGGTGTGGAACTGGAAGACATCTACATCGGCAACGGCGCGTCGGAACTGATCGTGATGGCGATGCAGGCATTGATCAATAACGGCGATGAGGTATTGATCCCGGCACCCGACTATCCTCTATGGACTGCGGCGGTGACGCTGGCAGGCGGCACGCCGCGCCATTATATCTGCGACGAGCAGAACGAATGGATGCCGGATCTGGCCGACATGCGCAGCAAGATTACGCCGAAAACGCGCGCCATCGTCATCATCAATCCGAACAATCCAACCGGCGCGCTGTACTCAGTCGAACTGCTGCGCGAAGTGGTGCAGATTGCGCGTGAGCACGAGTTGGTCATTTATGCCGACGAGATTTACGACAAGATGCTGTACGACGGCGCGACGCACACCTCGATCGCCTCGCTGGCCGACGATGTGCTGTTCGTCACGATGAACGGGCTGTCGAAAAATTATCGCGCCTGCGGTTACCGCGCCGGCTGGATGGTGGTGTCGGGCGAGAAAAAGCATGCGCAGGATTACATCAACGGACTGACGATACTGGCATCGATGCGGCTGTGCTCCAACGTGCCCGGCCAGTTCGCGATCCAGACCGCGCTGGGCGGCTATCAAAGCATCAATGACCTGGTCGCTCCGTCCGGGCGCTTATGCAAACAGCGCGATCTGGCTTACAGGCTGCTCACCGCAATCCCCGGCGTGACTTGCGTCAAGCCCAAGGCTGCGCTGTACCTGTTCCCGCGGCTCGACCCCAAGATCTATCCGATCAAGGATGACCAGAAGTTCATCCTTGAACTGCTCGAAGCCGAGAAAGTGCTGGTAGTGCAGGGCAGCGGCTTCAACTGGATACACCCGGATCATATCCGCGTGGTGTTCCTGCCCAATGCGGATGACCTGACGGAAGCCATCGGACGCATCGCGCGGTTTCTGGAAAGCTACCGCAAGAAACACGGCACGGATTAACAATACCGTAGGAGCCCGATTCATCGGGCGATTCAATCGCGCAATAAATTGCGCTCCTACAAAGAAATTTGGAATAACGGATAAAAAATCATGAGCATGAAACCAATCAACGCAGGACTCCTCGGCATCGGCACCGTCGGCGGCGGCACCTTCACGGTATTGCAGCGCAACGCTGAAGAGATCGCCCGCCGCGCCGGAAGGCCGATACGCATCACCGTGGTGGCGGACAAAAATCTGGAGCTGGCGAAAAAGATCACCCAGGGCGCGTGTCGTGTGACTGACGACGCATTCTCGGTGGTGAGCGATCCGGAAGTGGATATCGTCATCGAGCTGATCGGCGGCTGCGGCGTGGCAAAAGAGCTGGTACTAAAAGCGATTGCGAACGGCAAGCATGTGGTCACTGCGAACAAGGCGCTGCTGGCGACTCACGGCAACGAGATATTCAAGGCCGCGCAGGACAAGGGCGTGATGGTCGCGTTCGAGGCGGCGGTGGCGGGAGGCATACCGATCATCAAGGCGCTGCGCGAGGGCCTGAGCGCGAACCGTATCCAGTGGATCGCCGGGATAATAAATGGCACCACCAACTTCATCCTGTCCGAGATGCGCGACAAGGGGTTGAGTTTCGACACCGTGCTCAAAGAGGCGCAGCGCCTGGGTTACGCCGAGGCCGACCCGACCTTCGATATCGAAGGCGTGGATGCCGCGCACAAGATCACGATACTGTCGGCGCTGGCCTTCGGTATCCCGATGCAGTTCGACAAGGCCTACATCGAAGGCATCAGCAAGCTGGACGCGATTGACATCAAATACGCCGAACAGCTCGGCTATCGCATCAAGCTGCTGGGTATCACCAAGCGCACGCCGGAAGGCGTCGAGTTGCGCGTACACCCTACGCTGATACCGGCCAAGCGCCTGATCGCCAATGTCGAAGGCGCGATGAATGCGGTGCTGGTGCAGGGCGATGCAGTCGGCGCGACACTGTATTACGGCAAAGGCGCAGGCGCCGAACCGACAGCGAGTGCAGTGATCGCCGACCTGGTTGATGTCACGCGCATGCACACCGCCGATCCGGAACACCGCGTGCCGCATCTGGCGTTCCAGCCGGATCAAATGGCCGATCTGCCGATACTTGCCATGGACGAAGTGATCACCAGTTACTACCTGCGCCTGCGCGTGCAGGACAAGCCCGGCGTGCTGGCCGACATCACGCGCATCCTCGCGGATGAACAGATTTCCATCGACGCCGTGATCCAGAAAGAACCCGGCGAAGGTGAGACTCAGGCCGACCTGATCATGCTGACCCACCTGACGCGCGAGAAGCGCATCAACGCGGCGATTGTGAAGATCGAGGCATTGGGCGTGGTGGCGGGCAAGGTGACCAGGCTGCGGCTGGAAGAGCTCGGGAAATAATATGTAGGATGGGTTGAGCAACGCGATACCCATCGCTCGAATTTCCAATGTTGGGTATCGCTGCGCTCCACCCAACCTACCTGATGTCGAGGTAATACGAATGAAATACATCTCCACACGCGGCAATGCGCCCGCGAAATCCTTCACCGAAATCCTTCTTGGCGGCCTCGCACCCGACGGCGGGCTGTATCTGCCGGAGCAGTATCCGCAGGTGACGCGCACCGAGCTGGATGCGTGGCGCAAGCTTTCATATGCCGACCTCGCCTACGCGGTACTGTCGAAATTTGCCACCGACATTCCGGCGGCTGACCTCAAGGCCATCATAGCCAATACCTACACGACCGCGGTGTACAGCAACGGCCGCGCCGATTCTGATTCCACGCAGATCACGCCGTTGCGCACGCTGGAGCCGGGTGTGCACATCCTCGAACTTTCCAATGGCCCGACGCTCGCCTTCAAGGACATGGCGATGCAATTGCTGGGCAACCTGTTTGAATACGCACTGGACAAGCAGCACGAGGAGCTGAACATCCTCGGCGCGACCTCCGGCGATACCGGCTCAGCCGCCGAATACGCGATGCGCGGCAAGCGCGGCATCCGCGTGTTCATGCTGTCGCCGAATGGCAAGATGAGCGCGTTCCAGCGCGCGCAGATGTATTCGCTGCAGGACCCGAACATCTTCAACATCGCGATCAACGGCATGTTTGACGATGCGCAGGACATGGTGAAGGCGGTGTCCAACGACCATGCCTTCAAGGCGAAATACAAGATCGGTACGGTCAACTCGATCAACTGGGCGCGCGTGTCTGCGCAGATCGTTTATTACTTCAAGGGCTACTTCGCCGCAACGAAATCCAGCGACGAGCAGGTCGCGTTCTCGGTGCCGTCCGGCAATTTTGGCAACATCTGCGCCGGTCACATCGCACGCATGATGGGCCTGCCGATCGGTCAACTGATCCTGGCGACCAACGAGAACGACGTGCTCGACGAGTTCTTCCGCACAGGCGTCTACTGTCCACGAGGGTCAGCGAATACCTACGAGACCAGCAGCCCGTCGATGGACATCAGCAAGGCATCCAACTTCGAGCGTTTCGTGTTCGACCTGGTCGGGCGCGATGGCACGAAGGTGCGCGAGATATGGAGCAGGGTGGATGCAGGCGGCGCGTTCGATATCAGGCACACGCCTTACTGGGACGCGCTGCCGAAGTTCGACTTCGCTTCCGGCAAAAGCACGCACCTCGACCGGATCAAGACCATCCGCGAACTGTGGGAGGAATACGGCGTGATGGTCGATACGCACACCGCCGACGGCATCAAGGTCGGCCTCGAACAGCGCCGCCCCAATTTGCCGCTGATCTGCCTGGAAACCGCGCTGCCCGCCAAGTTCGAAGAGACCATAGTCGAGGCGCTGGGCCGCCGGCCCGAACGCCCCGCCGCTATGGAGGGCATCGAGAATCTGCCGCAGCGCTTCGAAGTGATGGATGCGGATGTGGCAAAACTCAAGGCGTTCATCGCGGCGCACGTCCCGCAGTAACTAAACATACCGTCATTCCCGCGCAAGCGGGAATCCAGCTATTAAAGAGTCTCTGCATAGCAGACAAAACCGGTTGTGTTTGACCCGCTGCGCGGGGTTTTTTGAATTAACTGGATTCCCGCTTGCGCGGGAATGACGGATTATCTCCATATTGCGTGTGATCAGAGAAGGTTATGTCCAAGCAACCTTGTGTCTACATCCTCGCCAGTAAACGCAACGGCACGCTCTACGTGGGTGTGACATCGGACTTGGTGAAGCGGATATGGGAGCACAGGAACGATGTTTGTGAGGGGTTCACCAAAAAATACAGTGTTCATTATCTGGCCTATTTCGAGCAGTGTGCAGACATGATGGCTGCAATTACACGCGAAAAGCAGATCAAGAAATGGGATCGGGTATGGAAGATCGAACTGATTGAATCATTCAATCCGGGGTGGCGGGATCTATGGGAAGATATTCTTTGATTCAAGCTATTCTCACCCGTCATTCCCGCGCAAGCGGGAATCCAGTCAATTCAACAATCCCCGCGTTGCGGGACAAACACAAATGGTTTTTGTCTGCTACGCAGAGCTGCTCTAACAACTGGATTCCCGCTTGTGCGGGAATGACTATGGATTGAACAACCTCATCCTGCTGATACTCTGTTCATCCCCGCCTGTCAGTCGCTTGCGCTGCGCTCCGAGCGTGCCAGCGCCCAGGCGAGTCCGATGCCCGCTGACCAGCCTGTGTCGCGCCGGAACAGCGGGCTGTCGCGGTTGGCTGCGCCGGCCAATGATTCCAGCCGCATGATGTAGAACACCCGCATATCTGGCGTGAGCGAGTGCGATGCGAGCAATCCCGCGCGCAGGGCGATCAGCCCGCTTCTGGCGGTGTAGGCGGGACGGGTGGGCGTAGCTTCGCCGGGCGCCACCCCGTAAAAGGTGCCGGCCAGTTTTTTGTCACCGAATAACGCGCCCAGGCTGGTGGAGATGAACCAGCGGTTGGGCAGGCGCGTCCCGGTCACCCATTCCGGTTCGAACGCGACGCCGCGCGCGCGGAAGCCATGGCTGGCGTCTATCACTTCGCGCAGCGGAAACTGCAAGCGCGAATCGCTCCGGTCTGTCGAGCCGTCGCCGAGGTTCACTTTCAGCCGCGGCCCAAACTCGATCATGTATCCCAGATCCGCCATGCCGCGCCGCGCCGCGATGCCGGATGAATGAGACCCCAGCGCTGCGGCAAAACCCACGTCCACCTCGACGCGCGGAGTCTTCAGCGCGCGCAACCCCACATTGCCCCGCTCGGCGCGCAGAAAATTGCCGCGGTATATCAGGTACGGCAAGCCCAGCGCCTGGCTCGCATGTTCGTCTGAACCGGGGTAGGCGGGCTGCGTGGCTCCTATGCCGAACAACCCGGCCTCCCACAGCGGCAGCCTTGGCGCGATGCTGATCGGTGCGGCCTGCGCCGGAACATCCTGTGCCAGTGCAGGAGTGATCAGGAAACAGATCGCGGCAATCATTATCAGCGCCGGGCTTGTCATGCGTAATTCTCGAAGGCTAAGCGGAATGGAATCAGGTGCTGCCGGGAGATTCGCTTGCGGCATGTTTGTCCGTGGCGAGGCTCTGAAAATCGTCAATATAAGACGAGATCTTTTTGCGCATATGATCTTTTTGCCGCGCCGTCAGCAGACCGTGGACTTGCGCGATCATTTCATCCGTGGCCATTTCGAACGGCTGAATGACCATCTGTTGCTGCGAAGTTCTGGTCGCTTCGGGGGTGAGCACCCACGACGACAGGAAAGCGGCAATATTGCCCGCGCCGGCGCGGCTGTTCAACAGCGCGATCAACCTGCCTTGGTTGGCCTCCTGATGCCGGATGTACATGTGGCTGGAAACGGGCAGGCGACGGCTCATTTCCCTGACCTTGTTTTCCTGTTCATCACTCAGGTTTCCTGCCAGCCATTGCAGAGAATCAATGGTTTTGTCCGCGCGCTTGTCAAGGTTTTCATCGGTGCTTTCATCGGGCTTCTCTCGCTTCTGTTTCCGGATATCCTCGGCAAAGGATTTGCCCAGCTCCTGTATTTGCCCGCTATCCAGTTCGCTTAACAATCGTGCGGCGGGCGGGATCGCAGGCAGCATGGTGTTTCTGTACAAATTCAGCAGATGCGCTCTCAACAGAGTGATTTCTTCCGCTTTCAATTCGCCGTCAGACTGGACGACTCCATTCAGGTTTTGCAGAAAGATGATGTACTCTGGCAGCGCATTTTTGCGATGCCAGTGTATATAATCGGAAACCTCATGGCGGATCGTTTCTTTTTGGACCGCATTGAATGAAGTGTAGCTGTTGATTTTGTGCTGCAGATACCAGTCCGCGTTGCGGTAGACCAGGTTGAAAGTGCTGCAGCCGCAGCCGATCAGCGCGAAGGCGAGAATGACAAACAGGGATTTTTTCATGGCCACCGGCAGTACCAGTAGTTCGTTACGCGAAAAGGTTAACATGAAACAGGGATTGGCAGGGACAGGCCGGAGATTGCTGGAAACGCGAGGAACCATGAGCATCAAGCATAACCGTCTGATATTCAAAATGGCATTGTCAGGATTGATGCTGGCAGGAGGAACGGCCGGGCTGGCCGGCAGCGTTGAGGCCGGGCAAACCGCAGCTGCGATAAGCCGCCCCGCGCTGACGGTGCGCGTCACGGCATTGCGCGAGGACAAATGGGCGCGCACGCTGGCGGCGAACGGCTCCATCATTCCGTGGCAGGAGGCCGTCATCAGCGCGCAGGTGCAGGGTCTGCGCATCGCCGAAGTGAAGGCCGGCATCGGCGATCATGTGCAGCAGGGCGATGTGCTGGTCACGCTGGATAATTTTGCGCGTAGCGGCAGCGAGTCCGGGACTTCTTTTTCAGCACAGGCGCGTATTGTGGCGCCCGATTCCGGCGTTATTTCGGCAGCGAATGCCAATGTGGGTTCCATGCCCAAATCCGGAGACGAGCTCTTTCGCCTGATCCGCAAGGGACGCCTCGAATGGCGCGCCGATCTGACGGCGGAAGAGTTGATGCTGATACGCAAGGGCATGAGCGCGGATATTGCGGTGGGCGAGGGGCGCGTTATCAAGGGAGCGGTTCGCGCGATCTCTCCCTCGGTGAATCTGCAAACGCGATATGGATACGCGCTGGTCACATTGCCGGACAGCGCCGGGATCGTCGCCGGCGCTTTTGCACGGGGTGTGTTCGACGTCAGCGGGGGCAAGAGGACATTGTTGTCGTTGCCGCAGTCTGCCGTCATGCAGCGGGGCAGCATGACTTACGTGCTGATCGTGGGGGCCGATAACATTGTGCATGAGCGGACGGTAAAGATTGGGCAGCGCAACGGAGATCGCATCGAGATCAAACACGGATTGAAAATGAATGAACCGGTTGTCGAAAACGGCGGACCGTTCCTGACCGAAGGCGATGTCGTGATGGTCGTTAAAGGGTAAGCGTATGAACCTAATTAAATCCTTTAGTCCACGAAAAACACGAAAAGCACGAAACGGGGTAGACAGGCATTTCGCCGCAAGGCGGATGTTCGCAATATATTCGAATAAACACCTTGCTGCAGCTCATCACTCAAAGGGTGAATGGCTTGATCACCACAACATCTTTATTTATTTCGTGCCTTTCGTATTTTTTGTGGATCAATTGAGGTTTCTAGCATGAATGTATCCTCATGGTCCATCCGCAACCCGATTCCGGCGGTTCTTACCTTTGTGCTGCTCACCTTTCTGGGCGTGATGGCGTTCAAGGCCATGAAAATACAGATGTTCCCGGATATCGACCTGCCGATGATCACGGTCACGGCTTCGATGCCGGGCGCCTCGCCTGACCAGATGGAAGTCGAGGCGGCGCGCAAAATCGAGAATGCGCTGGCCAGCGTGCAGGGGCTGAAGCATCTGTATACGCAGGTCAAGGACGGAACCGCCATCGTGTCCGCCGAGTTCCGGCTGGAGCGCGATTCGCGCCTGGCGCTGGAGGACGTGCGCTCCGCCATCTCGCGTATCCGCAGCGATCTGCCGCGCGAAATGCTCGAACCGGTAATCAACAAGGTGGAGATGGCCGGCAAGCCGATCCTGACCTACACCATCGCCGCGCCGGCGATGAGCGAGGAGGAATTATCCTGGTTCGTGGACAACAACATTACCAAGCTGCTGCTCGGCGTGAAGGGAGTGGGCGCGGTTAACCGCGTCGGCGGCGTGACGCGGCAGGTGCGCGTGGAGCTTGATCCGGCCAGGCTGCTGGCGCTGAATCTCACCGCTTCGGAAATCTCCAGCCAGCTGCGGCAGATCCAGCAGGAAGCGCCGGGCGGGCGCACCGACCTCGGCGGCATGGAACAATCAGTGCGCACGGTGGCGACGGTGCAGACTGCAGAGCAGCTTGCTCAAATGGAGATCAGCCTGCGCGATGGGCGGCACGTGCGTCTCGACCAGGTGGCCGATGTCAGGGACTCGATCGCCGAGCGGCGCACCGCGGCATTGCACAACGGCAAACAGGTGGTCGGCTTCGAGATCATGCGTTCGCTGGGCGCGGGCGATGTCGAGGTGGGCGATGGCGTCACCAGGGCGCTGACCAGATTCATGGAGACGCATCCGGAAATTGCCGTCGAGAAGGTGTTCAATACCGTCGACCATGTGTATGAGACCTATAAAGGCTCGATGGAAATGATCTTCGAGGGGGCGGTGCTGGCGGTGATCGTGGTGATATTTTTCCTGCGCAACTCGCGCGCCACTTTTGTTGCCGCAACCGCCCTGCCGCTTGCCGTCATTCCCACCTTTGCGGTCATTTACCTGTTTGGTTTCACCATTAACCTGGTGACCCTGCTGGCGTTGTCACTGGTGGTCGGGGTGCTGGTGGACGATGCGATCGTGGAGATCGAAAACATCATGCGCCATCTGGAAATGGGCAAGAAGCCTTATCAGGCGGCCATGGAAGCGGCTGACGAGATAGGCATGGCGGTGATTGCGACGACGTTTACGCTGGTGGCGGTATTCCTGCCGACGGCCTTCATGAGCGGCATTCCGGGACGTTTCTTTGTCCAGTTCGGCTGGACGGCGGTGGTGGCGGTGCTATTCTCGCTGCTGGTTGCGCGGATGCTGACGCCGATGATGTCCGCCTACATCCTGCGGCCGCGTGTTGAGCACCCTACGCCAAAATGGATATTGATCTATCTCAAATGGGCACACTGGTGCCTGGACAATCGCAAGACCACGCTGCTTGCCACGGCAGTGTTTTTCGTAGGCTCGTTCATGCTGGCCGCAACCTTGCCTACGGCGTTTCAGCCCAAGGACAACTTGTCGCAGACCCAGGTGACGCTGACCCTGCCGCCGGGCAGCAAGTTCGAGCAGACTTATGCGCTGGCCGAACAGGCGCGCCATATCGTCATGCAGAATCCGGAAGTGACGCTGGTCTATACCGCTATCGGCGGCGGGACGTCCGGCGGAAATGTGTTCGAGCCGGCTACTGCGGCGGAGGCGCGCAAAGCCACGTTGTCGATCCAGCTCAAGCCGCGTGAAAAACGAAAACTCAGGAAGCAGCAGATCGAAGACCAGTTGCGCGACGCGATGATGGCGCTGCCCGGCGTGCGCGTCAAGGTCGGCCTGGGTTCGTCGTCCGACAAATACCAGATCGTGCTGACCGGCGAAAACGGCGGCTTGCTGGCAAGGCACGCGGTGAAGGTGGGCCAGGAACTGCGCACGATACCGGGCATCGGCAACGTGGTATCCAACTCCAGCATTTTGCGTCCGGAAGTGGTGGTGCGTCCTGATTTTGCGCGCGCCGCCGATCTGGGCGTGACCACCGGCGCCATCGCCGACACTTTGCGCGTGGCGACCGCCGGGGATTACGACAAGGAACTGGCAAAGCTCAATCTGCCGGAGCGCCAGTTGCCAATTATCGTGAAGCTGCGCGACGAGGCGCGGCAGGACATCGAACTGCTGTCGCGCCTGGTGGTGCCGGGTGCGCGCGGTCCGGTGATGCTGGGCAACGTGGCCAGTCTGAGCCTGGAAAGCGGTCCGGCGCAGATCGACCGCTATGACCGGCAGCGCAACATCACCTTTGATGTCGAGCTCTCCGGACAACCTTTGGGCAAGGTGCAATCGTCCGCGCTGGCCTTGCCTTCGCTGAAGAAACTGCCGGCAGGAGTGGAGATTGCGCCGATCGGCGATGCAGAGATGATGATGGAACTGTTCGAGAGCTTCGGCCTTGCGATGTTCACCGGCGTGCTGTGCATCTATATCGTGCTGGTGTTGCTGTTCAAGGACTTCATGCAGCCGGCCACGATCCTGTGCGCGCTGGTGCTGTCCGTTCCGGGCGCGTTCCTGGCGCTGTTCCTGACCCGCACCTCGATCTCGATGCCCTCGATGATCGGCATGATCATGCTGATGGGAATCGCGACCAAGAATTCCATCCTGCTGGTGGAATACGCGATCGTTTCGCGCCGCGAGCGCGGCATGAACCGCACCGGAGCGCTGCTCGATGCGTGCAAAAAACGCGTGCGGCCGATCGTGATGACGACCATGGCGATGGGCGCAGGCATGATGCCGGTGGCGCTCGACCTGGGCATGGGCGACGGCAGTTTCCGTTCACCGATGGCGATCGTCGTGATCGGCGGGTTGATCACCTCGACCTTCCTGAGCCTGCTGGTGATCCCGGTGGTGTTCACCTATGTGGATGACATGATCGTTTGGTTCAGCGCGAAGGCCGGAAAATACAGGAGGGCTGTCCATGTCTAATAATATGTGGGACGAACGCTACTCGGGCGAGGAATATCTGTTCGGCACCGATCCGAATGTTTTCCTGGTGTCGCAACGGCATCTGCTGAAACCCGGCATGAGTTGCCTTGCAGTGGCCGACGGCGAAGGGCGCAACGGCGTATGGCTGGCGCAGCAGGGATTGAATGTGCTGTCGGTGGAAGCATCGGCGGCGGCGTTGAACAAGGCGAAAAAACTGGCGCAACAGCGCGGCGTCAAGGTGGATTTCGAACTGGCCGATTTGCTGCAATGGGACTGGGGCGAAAACCGCTTCGACGTGGTCGCGGCGATTTTCATCCAGTTTGCGCCGCCCGGATTGCGCGAGCAGATGTTCGACGGCATCAAGCGCTGCCTGAAACCTGGCGGGTTGTTATTGCTGCAAGGCTACACGCCGCGCCAGCTCGAATACAAAACCGGAGGCCCTCCGGTGGCGGAGAACATGTATACCGAGGCGCTGTTGCGCAACGCGTTCGGCGATATGGAGATTCTGCATCTGCGCGAGCATGACGACCACATCGGCGAAGGGACGGCGCATCACGGCATGTCGGCGCTGATCGATCTGGTGGCAAAAAAATGAGCAAGACCGGAAAGCTGTTAACGCTGAAGATCAACATTGAAAAAAATTCGCTGACGCTTCCTCAGGCCAGGAAACAGGCGGATGACCTTGCTTCCGGCCGTCTTGCCGAGCCGATGCTGGTGGCATGGTATGACGGCATAAAAAGCGAAGAACATCCTGATGTGCGCGAGTGCCAGAGCAAGCCGGGCTGGATCGCGTACGCGGAAGGACACGGCGGTCGTGTCCGCATTGATGTCAACGGGGGGCTATACAGTTTTATCTATGCGGATGCCGGGGAGCCGACAGCGTGACTCATTGCAGGGGGTGCTTGCTTGCGGCTTTGATCTTTGCCAGCGACTCGTTGATGGCGTTGTCCAGATAGGCAAAATAATAATCCACGGTCAGCAAACCCACGATGTTGGTCAGCTCGCGCCCCCCGCTGTCAAACAGCATCACCGTCGGAACCATCAGGGCGTCGTGCTTGCTGGCAAAGGCGCTGTGAGTCGTGATTTTCCCGTTAAAATCGATCAACTGGTCATTGCTGCCGATTTCAATCTGGCGCAGTATCACCTTGCTGTTATATTCCGGATCGCGTTGCATCGGCAGAAGAAAGTCATGTAACGCCGTTTCGCAATATGTGCAGGTGTCGCTCATGAACAACACCAGAATGGGCGCTTGCTTGTTTACCGACTCTTTTGCCTCGACAGTAAAATCACGCACGACCGGCAAGCCTTCCGCTTGCGCCGTTGGCATCCAGCCAGCTGCAATATAAGATAAAAAGAGTAAGGCGGGTATATTCATTCGCTTCATGCTGTTTCCCGGTTTGGTTTCCAATATATTATCCACTTTGTTTATGACCCCTTCAAGGATAAAGGTTCCGTTGCCTGCGTCTGTAATTATCAGTAGAAACAGGCGTTATTATCGCTTCGGGCTGGCGAAAAGTCTGAGCGCATTTCTCATTTCCGGTGCTATGGGTTTGGTACCGGATCGCCCAGATCATCAAGCAGCGGCCCGTGTGGTTGCCCATTTTTTTCAGTAGGGGCGCGATTCATCGCGCCCTGATTTATTCACGCACCGGAAAAAGTGCGTGATGAATCACGCCCCCGCAAGATTGCGAAATGGATTAAAGGGCGCCTCTATTACTCAGCAGTCAGTTAATCAGGCTACATGTACCCATTGATTTATCAATCGGGATAGCCCGCTGGAACTGAAACACCGTAGTGCATGGAAGATCAGCCTTGCTGCCGGAATGATCTTTCCGGACTTGTTCCAGGAGCGTTCCGGAATACAAATAATGAGCGTGTCTGTGTGGGTGCGATTCAAACTGATGTGGAAGTATCCAGAGATCAGAGAGATCATCCAGCCGACCCTTTGGAACAGCACCGGGAGCGCCGACGTCCGCGTCGGCATTCTTGTGTGCTTTACCGTTTGTTGCCGACGGGGACGTCGGCGCTCCCG
>JANLIB010000210.1 GCA_024653675.1 Gallionella sp.
AGAAATTTTAACGCTTACATATCAAACATATGCGGCGCGCTAAAATTTCTTTCGCGCCTTGTCTCGCTTAGGATTTTGAATTAATAGAGGCGCCCTAAACTTCATGCATGGAGGGCGCATGCGCGGCGGATGGACCGGAGCCAGCGGAATTTTTTCCTGCTACTCCTGATAAAGTACCAGATAGTTGATTAAACCGAACGTGATGAATGCCAGCACAAGGATAATCAAAAAGAAAACGAGACTGCGCACGCCGCGATTCTGGAAACGTTCTCCACGTGAAACTTCTATGCGGTCAAGCAACCAGTCGGACATGAAGTAGAGGCCGGCGGCCACTAAAGTGTAGTATATGACTTCCAATTTTGTTTCCAATTAACATTTATTATTTTAACCAGCCTCATTATATTATGCCGTTTGGATTTGAACACAGGGATATAACCAATTATTTGCGGCTGGGATGCGAATGATGTTGAGGCAAGTGCCCGAATCGACGGTTGCCGATTCTGCCGAGCCGTTCGCGCGCAGGGTGCTGCTCCGTTTTGAAGGCGGCCTGAATAAAATCTTCGGCAATGATCTCAACCCCATGTACCATCTGGGTGCGCTGGGGTTTTATTTTTTCTGGATAATTGCCGTTAGCGGAGCCTATCTTTATGGCTTCTACAGAACTGGCGCAGAACTTTCCTACCCATCTCTTGAGTATATCAGCAAGGAGCAATGGTATTTCGGCGGTATCTTGCGCAGCCTGCACCGTTACGCTTCCGATGCGCTGGTGGTAGTGATGGTTCTGCATATGTTGCGGGAGTTCATCCTGGGACGCTACCGGGGAGCGCGCTGGTTCTCCTGGATCACCGGTGTCCCGGTGATATGGCTGATATACGCTTCCGGGATCAATGGTTACCTGATGCCCTGGGACAAGCTGGCCCAGTTCGCCACCGTGGCTACCATGGAATGGTTCGAATGGCTGCCGATATTTGACGGACCACTGTCGCAAAGTTTTGTTTCGCAGGAAGCCGTTAACGACCGCTTCTTTTCGCTGATATCGTTTTCCCATGCGACCTTTCCGCTGTTTGCGCTATTTTTTATCTGGGTACATATCCTGCGCATAAGCAACCCGGTGATTAATCCACGGCGCGGACTTGCGCTTGGGGTGTTGCTGGCGATGCTGGTTCTGGCATTGGTCAAGCCGGCTATTAGCCAGGGTCCGGCAGATATGGGGATAGAGCCGCGCAATATAGGCATTGACTGGTTTTACCTGTTTATTTATCCGTTGCTGGATGTGTGGTCTGAAGGGTATGTCTGGGCGTTTGTAGCCGGACTCAGCCTGTTGCTGAGCGTGTTGCCGTGGCTGTCACCCGGATTAAAACAAATACCGGTTGCCGAAGTCAGCCTCAGGAATTGTAACGGATGCGGGCATTGTGTCGCCGATTGTCCCTATGAGGCGGTGGTGATGCGTCCGCGTACCGATGGCAAGCGTTTCATGGAGCAGGCGGAGGTCATACCGGATCGCTGCGTCAGTTGCGGCATTTGCGCCGGCGCGTGTCCCTTTTCGACCCCTTTCAGGAGCGATGCCGGATATGTAAGCGGAATCGAGATGCCCTCCATGCCTATGGCCGGCCTTCGCGCCGCGATGGCGGATGACCTGGCAAAACTGAAGGGCGAAGCGCGGGTCATGGTGTTCGGTTGCGATAACGCGGCAAATATCGGGGAACTGCGCAGCGAAGGCGTGGCTGTAATGAGCCTGCCCTGTATTGCCATGCTTCCACCGTCCTTTATCGAGTATGCGCTGCGCGATCACCAGGTCGATGGCGTGTTTATTACCGGTTGCCGCGAGAACGATTGCTACCACCGGTTGGGCGTGCAGTGGATAGAGCAGCGCCTGACTGCAGAACGGGAGCCGCGCCTGCGCGGCCGTGCCAAGCATGAACGAATAAGGCAATTCTGGGCTGCTTCTGCCGATTCCGCAGGTTTGGCTATGGAACTGGAGTCGTTTCGTTCCGGCCTGCCCAGCATGGCCAAGGCAAAAGTACCGCTAGAGACAGCGGAACGAAAATGAGTACAAGTAATTTGCCGGATGCACTGCTGCTTAAACAGCGTGTGCAATTTCACGATAATGCCCGCCCTTTGCTGAACAGATATTTCCGACATTCACTTCCAGGTACGCAAAATGAAAAAAATGATAAACAGCAGCACGACGCCAAAGGGTTCCACGGCTTCTTTCCGTAGCATTGCCTTGCTGCTGTGTTCCCTGATGTTTGCTGGTTGTGGCGACGCTTTCACCCCCAAGCCGAAAATATTTGACATGACGCCCCTTAACCAGGATGGCAGCACCAATGACGGCAAAGACTACGCCATGCAACCATGGGCGTGCGTGCACGACAACTCAACAAATTTATTCTGGGAGGTGAAAAAATCCGAACCCGGTTTGCAGAACGCAAGTAATACCTACAGTTGGTATAACCCCGACCAAGATGCCAATGGCGGGGTTGCAGGCACGGCCAAAGGCGGAATATGCGCCGGAAGCGATTGCGATACCGAGTCCTATGTCAAAGCGATCAATTCGAGAAAACTTTGCGGCTTCTCTGATTGGCGTCTGCCGTCGAGAGAGGAAATGAGCACGCTGGTGGATATCAGCGTTTTCTATCCGGGACCCACCATTCCGACGGCTTTTTTCCCGGAACCAATACCGCCAGGGAAATACTGGAGCAGTTCAACGTTCAGAACCCGCCGCGCCGGTGCTTGGGCATGGCGTTTCGATTATGGCAACGACTACCTCTCGGAAAAGAGCGAGGCGCTTAATGTAAGGGTGACTCGCGGAGTTCCGAAAACGGTCGGCGAACAGCAGGCAGCCTCAAAATGAGCATTGCGGACCAAATGCTGGCAATCAGCATAAGTCTTGATTAACTGAGGTAAACCCCCGGCTCTGATAAAACGACTAGCCATCTGACTAGCCCGGCAAAAATACGCCGGGCAAGTCATTGGTTATGCCGGGGGACTTACAAAGGTTTGACCTATGCAGCGGTCGAGTTTGAAACAATTACAACGCAGTGCTTTATTCCCCCTTAGTAAAAGGGGGGCTAGGGGGATTTGCGGACAATGTAGTGAGATGCCTGCCTATTTAAATCCCCCTCATTCCCCCTTTTTCAAAGGGGGAGGCGGAAATAGCAGCCGACTTGGGAGGCTCATGGTTTTATTGGCGCCTTTAAGGCGCTCACACAATAAGCCACCGGCTTTGCCGGTGGTAATTTAACTGATGCAAGGTTCACTGCATGGACATGCGGATTTTATAATTCAGCATCACCAGCAACATCAGCAGAAGTGCGGCTCCGCCATTGTGCGCCACTGCCAGTGGCAGTGGCAGCTCCAGGAGCACATTCAATATACCGAGGGCAAATTGCAGCGCAATCAAGATCAACAGCCAGCGCGCTGTCTTGCGTAACGCTTTTATTTTGAATGCTCCAAGCGCTACCCACGCAACCGATGCAACCACGATGAAGGCAAAGGCGCGATGCGCCCAGTGGATTGCGGTCAAGGCCGGGAAAGGCAGGTATTCCCCATGGGCAGTCATGCCCAGATCGCGCCATAGCGCAAAGCCGTTGGCAAAATCCATTTGAGGAAATAACTCACCCTGGCAGAGCGGAAAGTCCGTGCATGCCAGCGCCGCATAGTTGGTGCTGACCCAACCCCCGAGTGCGATTTGAACCAACAGCAGCAAGGCGGCCAGCAATGCAGGTAAGCGCAGCGCGACTGCCGGTTCCGGCACCGTCTGATGATTGCTTAAATGTGCGCCGAACCATGTCAGGAGAGCCAGCAACGCCATGCCCAGCAGCAGGTGTATGGTCACGATGACCGGTTGCAATTTCATCGTGACAGTCCATGCGCCAAAAGCGCCTTGCACACAGACGAATACAAACAGCACTGCCGGAAACAGCGGCGAAAATTTCATTTCCCTGCGGCCCGATTGCAGCCACCTGCGCCATGCGATCATCATCAGGGCAACGATAAGCACACCGATGCCCATCGCCAGGTAGCGATGGATCATTTCTATCCATGCTTTCATGACTGTCACCGGGCCGGTCGGCATCGCGGCCTCGGCGGCGCTGATGTCTGCATGTGCCTGCAGGGGATTGGCATGCCCATAACAGCCGGGCCAGTCCGGGCAGCCGAGACCGGAATCAGTCAGCCGTGTGAAAGCGCCGAACATGATCAGGTCAAACGTGAGAAAAAGCGTGACCCATACCAGTTTGCGGTATTTGTCGGTATCGCCCGACACCCAGACAATGGCCAGCGGCAACAGCGCCGCCAGCATGCCCATGGCTGCAAGTTGGATCAACATGATGTGCTTCCCGATAACGGAATTGGAATTAACCGTTGTACTGGCTTTACTTCAATTTCGAGTGAAGACGATTTCATTTCAATCACCTCCTATTGCCTCATAGCCCCATTTGCCACACACAGCGACATGCAAGTCGTGACAGTGGCAAACCAAATACATCTGAATAATAAAGCCGCTCAGGCTCATTTCATTTTGGAAGAGGCAAAGTATACAGGGTCGAATTTTTGATATACCATAAGTTGGTGTCCGCGTTGCCGTAACCAATACAGAATCCGCGCTTATTCCATAAGGCCATCAACACATGAACACGGTTAGTTCCATCAAAGCTATCGCCATTGTTTTTTTCCTCGTAACCTTCAACTCCGGATGTGGCGGGGGTGCTGGAAATACGCTGGGGGGCGGTGCGCCCACCAAAGACCTGTCGATAGGCCGTATGAAGGTGGCCATAATGCCGGAGTATGACGACCCCAGCGTGCTGGCAATTTATGACGGCAAATTTGAGGACGTTTCAAGCTACCCCATCAAGACAAGCTTTCTCATACCCAAAGGTTCGGTCATCAGCGATGCTTGCAGCCTCTCGCATGAGGGGCGGCATTTTTGCCAGCTTTATAGAACCGTCAATAGAGGCGAGCATGATGAAGTGAGCCTGCTGCTGCCTTACCCGAATTTTTATCTCAGCTTTCACACACCCCGGTTTGATGTAAAAGGGGAAAAGAAGGAATTTGACTATCTGATTAAAGCGAATCATCCTGTGAAAATCATGGAGGTCGATATTCAACAACCTTTGCGGAGCACTGCCTTCAACATATTCTCGCCGGGAAGTGCTGCCCAGTCAGAAAAAAGTGGCACGATAAGTGTAATCAAAGGGTTTAACCATTTCACCTATAAGCTTGAGGGTGTTTCTAAAGGCCAGGAAAGCGCATTTAAAATCAATTACATCAAGAGCGATCCCAAGCCATCGGTTGACATTAAATATACCTCCATGGAAAGCCCGCAGACTCAGAGTACGCCTTATGAAACCCAGAGGAATATAAAAGCAATAATTTATATATTATTCGGAACAGGCGTCTTCGCTATTATGGCGGTGGTTGCATGGTTTTTTCGATCCCGGAAAAAAAGCGGGGCAAAGCGGCATGAATAGGCGACCTCCTATCCGCAAGTCATTCCTGTTTTTCTGTTTATTCACGACAATAACCTATGTCGCAACCCCATCCAGCGCCTCTGCGCTAACCGTTAACGAAGTCGTAAAGGATCTCGCCTGCCCCTGCGAATGTCCGCTCGTCCTCGAGGACTGCAACATGACATGTGGCCTTGATTGGAAGAATCAAGTTGGCGAAATGATCAACAAGGGAATGACCAAACAACAGATCATGGATTATTTTATCGGTAAATATGGAGACGAAGCCCGCATTACCCCCATTCAGAGAATTCACGGAAAGGTCTTTCAATATACAAGAAGCTTTGGTACTGCAGATTGGGTGTTATTGTGGGCCGGATTAATCGTATGGATATCGCTAATGTTTTTTGGCGTCTATATTGGCGTTAAAAAGCTTTTCTTTAACAAATCGCAGAATGCTTGAAAGGCTAAAGGGCGCCTCTATTAATCCAAACTTCGTCGCGATACGGCGTTGCTCAAGAAATTTTAACGCTTACATATCAAACATATGCGGCGAGCTAAATTTCTTTCGCGCCTTGTCTCGCTCAGGATTCTGAATTAATAGAGGCGCCCTAATATCCCGGTCTGCTGAATAAGGATCATAGGTCTGAAGGCTATCACTCATGAGCTATATCGAAACTCCACCTGACCACCGTTTCCCCTGGTATGTCCGCCTGTTCCTCGCCAATCAGCGGCGGCGCTATGGCCGCGAACTGGAGCCTGCACGGCTGTGGGGCCGTTCACCCAAAGTCTTCGCCGGATTGTCTGTGCTTTATGGTGCGATTGACCGCAAATCTTCACCCATTGAACCCGCGTTGCGCACACTCATAACAGTGCTTGTATCGCAGATCAACTGGTGCGTGTTCTGCGTTGACATCAACTCCGCCACCGGCCTCAAGCGCGGCCTGACCGAAGCGCATCTGGCAGCCCTGCGCGAGTTCGAAGTCTCGCCGCTGTTTGATGCACGCATCAAGGCAGCTCTGGCCTACGCTGCCGCCGTCACTAAAAACGAAATGGATGCCAACCTGATGGTGCGACTAAAAAAATATTTCAACGACGATGCCATCATTGAACTTACCGCGCTGATAGCGTTCCAAAATCTTTCCAGCAAGTTTAATTCGGCGCTGGATGTCGCCTCGCAGGGGTTTTGCAATACCCCCGCAGCCGTCAAATATCAGGGCTGAAAAGCAGGGGCAGCATGTCAAAATTACTAAAAATCAAGTCTATGCCTGCTTCAAGGAAACGTCTGCTTCTTTGGCTGGCATGAAAAGATAATACATGAGAGTGCCAGTGAAATCCTTGCTTGTCAGCATTGCCGTATTTTTGTTGCTGTGTGGAACGATCCTGTTTCTCGTATTTATGTACCTGACCGACCAGGCTCCCAGGGACGTGATAAATGATATTAACAACTCAGGGAAACTCTTCCTGTATAAATATGGCATGGTCGAGAAATTATCTTCCAATGAAATCACGCGCCTCTATAAAAATACCTGCACCAGAAAATGTCACGGCAAAGACGTGATCGAAAAAAAACCCAGAACCGCCGCAGAATGGGAATCAGTTATTACACGCATGAAGGCGCCTGACCGGGCTGGAATTACCGATCGGCATGCAGAGACAATTACCCGGTATCTTCAAAGCCATTTTTTGAGCAATGTGCCAACGGTTCTTCCAGAGAAGACCATGAAGTTTCTTAAACGATATCTGTGGAAAAGTGATTTCGGGGAAAGCGACCTGTTTCTGGATGTAATTTATGTGCCTCGTGAACACTTGCGTTTGCTGCCTTATCTGGGGGTGCGTAAAACCCAGCCAGATCAGAAGGCCGCTATTTTTATTGTTTATATAAATACCCATCAAGGATCGGTTCCGCCGTGGAACCTGGCGGAAATGGCGACGCTTCATGACGGCAACGGCCATACGCAAAAGGCAACCGGCTGGGAAGTTCTCTACCAGGATGGACAAGGTCACCACAACCAGGGGACGCTCTCTTTCCCTGATATTGACACCAACAAAGCGACTGAACTGGAAATTAAAATGAGCCTGCCAGGGCTGGGAATGAGGACATTCCAGTGGAGTTTACCCATACCCCCTTTACCTGAAGGAGACCCTGTTGAACACTAAATCTTACAAACTGCTCATCATTCTCGCCAGCGCCGGTTTGGCGCTTGCTCTTGTCATCACCGGCTTGTTGCTTACGCGAGGAGATGCGAAAAATGAATTTTCATCCAAATCCTCAGCCGAGACCAAGGAACCGGCCCCCAATTTCACACTCTTACTTATCGACGGAAAAAATTTCAATTTAAGCGACCATAAAGGAAAACCAATTCTGATTAATTTTTTTGCTTCCTGGTGTTTGCCCTGCAGGGAAGAAATGCCCGCACTTGAAAAAATTGCTCATGAATATAAACCCAAAGGCGTGGTATTTCTGGGGATCGCTGTCGACGATACCGAAGAAAAGATGAAAAATTTCATAGCAAAATATGGCGTTACCTTCCCGGTGGGGCTTGATAAAACAGCGGCAATTCAAAAGTCCTTTGGTTTGTATGGCATACCCACCACCTACTTTATAGACAAACAAGGGATTATCAACTACTTCCACTCAGGAGGTGTTACAGAGGAGTTGTTGCAGCATGAACTTGATAAAGTGCTTTAGAAATTGCTGTGCTATTTTCTCTCTTCTGGTATTTCTGTCCGGATGCAGTGAAGAAATCAGCAGGCCATTACTTCAGGTCGGCGAAAAAGCCCTGCCCTTCACCCTTGAGCTGACCGACGGGAAACAGAGCAATCTTGAACAATATGCCGGAAAGGGACTCGTCATCACCTTTATGTCCTCGTGGTGCCCCTGTTCCAATGAATCCATGCCATTCATGAAGCAGGCCTATTTGAAACATAAGAACGATCAAATAGCATTTCTTATGGTTGGCATTCAGAACTCCAGGTCAAAATTTGAAGGATTCGTTGAAAAGTGGGGTGTGCCTTTTCCCGCCGGCTATGATAATGGTGATCGAATCGCCAAAGACTACGGTGTCAGTTCCCCTCCAACCACCTTCTTTATCGACAAAAACGGAATCGTGAAGCGAGCTTTCTATGGAAACATCGCGAAGAAACCGGATGAGTTCCAGCAATGGATCAAGGAGATTTTATAATGGGAGGCATTGCTGCGGTGTGGGGAGGTTTTTCCTCCTTTTTCTCAATCTGGCAGGTATGCCTTTTGCAGATCAGCCCGTTTTTTATCGCTTTTATTGTTGGCATTTACCTGGCAACAGTTGGCAAAAGAGCTGACCCGGAAATTCGACAGTGGATAATTATCCCTTGCATCACCTATGGAATTGGTTTCATTGTTTTCTATTCGCTGCTAATCGCATCCGGATTGAACATCAGCCGACCGCTGATCCATAACATCGGCTTTTTGAGAGTGGTTTCAGGCATCATCATACTGTTTGCCGGCCTGTATATTTTACTGGTGAATCGCATATCATTCCTGCGCAAAATACACACCCCTCTCCTGCTAAGTACGCTATCCCCGCTTATCGGAGCCGCTTTCGCACTCGTGTATTCCCCCTGCATTACCCCGATGCTCTCTGACATCATGGGGATAGCGTCTCAGCGGAGCACAGCGGTTGAAGGATGGTATCTGGCATTCTGCTATGGTCTCGGCATCAGCATAGCCCTCTGCACGACCTCTGTTGCGCTCATCCTGTTTACAAGAAAACGCGAGATTGTCTTGCGCAATGCCAGAATAATAATAAATATTTGCGGCACAATTCTGCTTGTCCTTGGCGTTATGAATATTACCGGCCTGATGAGGCACTATAAGGCGTTTGTTCTCGGTTTTGTGTTGTGATCATGCCGCCCAAAGGAATAAAAAAACAGGTTCTCGGCGGCATACTATTCTGTCTCGGCGCAATGACCGCACTGTTAGCCGGAACAATAGGTTTTGAGCTGGACATTTTTTATGTGGTTATCAGCATTGTTGGAGCCGGCCTGTTTCTATATGGCGCCATACAGAACAAACAGCATAAATTAACAAGCGGAATTCAGGGCGCCTCTATTAATTCAAAATCCTATACCCATTTGGCAAGCCGGCCGGCCCCGATGAGGAAAAGTATTTCAACACACGGCGATTAGCCACCTCAAGCTTGAAGGAGAGTCGATGAAAAACCAGAGTGGGGTTTTTGCTAAAAGGAACCTCGCACTTTTACTGGCTGTCGCCGTAGCCGTCACCGCCATTATTGGTTGGCGGCTGGGTAATAATACCGTCGTTCAACCCCCCGAGGAGATTGAGGATTACCTCTTCTGGCAAGCGAAGGATTTGACGGATTTCAAATTGACAGGCGCCAACAATAAAACACTGGCATTGAATGACTTGAAGGGAAAATGGAGTTTTATTTTTTTTGGTTATACACACTGCCCTGATGTTTGCCCCCTTACCATGGGGGTATTGGGGCAGGCGTTTAAGCAACTTGAGAAAGATCCGGCTGCTTCCCAAGAGATTCAGGGCATTTTTATTTCCGTCGATCCCAAACGGGATACGCCTGAGCTGCTAAAAGAATATGCTTCCCATTTCAATAATAAATTCACCGGTGTCACCGGGGACACCGCTCAGCTCGATGCATTTGCCCGGCAAATGAGCGTGTTGTACACCATTCACCCCAAAGAACCCGGAGAAACCGGGGATAGCTACCTGGTAAGCCATAATTCGACTATCTTTCTCGTGGATCCCCAAGGAAGGCTCTATGGCAGGTTTTCACCGCCTCAAGCTCCACAGGAGATTGCTGAGAAATTTATAAAAATCCGCATGTTCTATAACGAAAGGAGTAAAAAGCGATGGTTTTTTTTCTGAAGACATTCTTTTCGCTGGTGCTTGGGTTTGTTGCCCTAAGCGCATCTGCTGATGGCGTGAATATCCAGATACATGATCCTTGGGTGCTGGCCGCGCCACCCAACGCCAAGATACTGGCTGCTTATCTGGAGATTAAAAACAACGGTGACAAGCCACAAATACTTACAAAGATTTCCAGTTCCGCTTTCGAACAGGTTGGAATTCATCGGAGTGTTATGCATGGAAACATGGCTCACATGGAACATCTGAAGGAATTGACCATTCCTCCTCGCGCCTCGGTGGTGTTAAAGCCGGGCGGATTGCATTTCATGTTGACGGATGCAAAAAGGCCGCTCCATATTGGCGATCAAGTTCCCATGACGCTGAACTTCAAGGATGGGGGAAAGATCGCAGTTACAGCAATAGTTCGCTCCGGCCAAACGGAAGGTATGGAAGATCACCAGCATACAGATCATTCCGGTCATGGAAGCCATATGCACTAGTATCACGACCTGTTAATTACGAAACATGTGCAAATATGTAGGTTGGGTTAGGCGCGGTTCTTCGCGCCGTAACCCAACATAAATCTGCGCTGAGGATCAGGGTTGTTGGGTTACGCGATACCCCTCACCTCAATCCTCTCCCGCTTGCGGGAGAGGAAGCAAACGTGAAAAGCACTTGTTGTTTCCTGCCGCTAACCCAACCTACGTGATGGCGGGCAAGCCCCAAGAATGTTTCGTTATTTACGATTTGCGATACCAGGAACTGCAATATGCCGCAAATGACCCATTACCCGCTTATTAAGGCGCTAATTTCGAAAGGGATGCAATGTTGAAACCTTTATTTCATGATTATTCGCTCGCGCTTCTCTTAAGCAGTTTATTGTTCATCTTTGGCTGTAGCGACAATATAACGCCCCCAATAGCCGCAATGGAACCGGCGCCCGATTTTAAAATGGCGCTTTTTGAGGGCGGGGATTTTCAGTTAAGCGCCCAAAAAGGAAAAGTCGTAGTGATCAACTTCTTCGCCTCCTGGTGCGTTTCCTGCGGCAAGGAAACACCTGTTATTGAAACAGTTTCTCACAAATATTCGCCACAAACGGTAGCGTTTCTGGCCATTGCCGTCGATGACACGGAAAAAAAGGCGAAAGCTTTCATGAAAAAAATGGGCATGACTATCCCTGCCGGACTGGATAAAACAGGGAAGATCAAAGATGACTATGGGATATATGGAATGCCCACCACCTTTTTTATAGATAAGAATGGCAAGGTAAGCTATTCCCACTCAGGGGTCGTTACAGAAGAATTGTTGAAGCATGAAATCGACAAGTTGCTTTGAACCTAATAACGGCAGTCCATCACAGATTTCACAAGTACGTCAGATAAGTCATCTGAAATCGGTATCGTTAACGTGAAACTCGCGTAGCGATTCGCTTGCCCCCTCTCCCTCGGGGATAACCAGCGACTTGGCTGCGGTTTCTGGCAGCCTAGTCGAATGGCTAGTTGTTTCACTCAGAGGGTGAGGGAAACGGGCACGGCGGGTTTTATCATCAGTGGCGGCATATTTGCCATGCCAGTTAGGGGGGGCTTGATCATGGGGAGGATATCCAATACCTTTATTTTGGCTGCACTGTCATTGTATTTCTGCAGTGGTTTTATTCCTTGCGCCTACGGCCATACTCTTGTCTTCGGCCCGGAATTCTTTTCCAGTGAAGGCGGCAAATCTCAGCGGGTGGTTAAGAGTTTTTCCGTTCAGGATGTCAGCCAGAAGTTTTTCGTTTCGGTACAAAGCGGAAGGGGCAGTGAGGAGGGTGTGGGCAGAGGAGCAATTAAGATAAACGGAAAGCTTGTCTTCCCGCCTGATAAGCTTGGCAAACAGTTCAAGATATTTACAAAACCCATAGAGCTCCAAAAGCAAAATGATATTTCGGTTGAGGTGACAGGTGAAGCTGATGCGCCGGTCATCGTGACCATAATTAGCCTGAAAGCGCAGAATGTAACCGCTAAAATACCTCCCATTGGAGGGGCAGTGGATATTGAGGGGTATGCGTCGGTTATATTCCCTGCCGGCACTTTTAATGCTGCTCAGGATGTCAGGATATTCGTTACTGCGTCCCCTCCAGTCCAGGATATTTTTGAGGCCAATGCCACAGGGCCTCGTTTGCCGTATGAGATCAGGATAAACACAGGAAACAAGGCGCCTGGAAAAGATATCGAGGTCAGTGTGAATTACCCTGACTCCTTTTTTGCGTCGGATTATCAAATCCATATATTTGCCCGGATGCATGACAATCCAGATGCACCGGATGTGCATGACAGGTTTATTATGATCAGTTCCGGATTGGACGACATTATCAAGATGGCCAAGGCAACGCTGCCGGAACATGCTTTTTCAAACCGCCATGGCAAAAACGGGACGTATGAAGCGATAATCACCGTTGGGTTGATTCCTTGAAACTAAGCCGGCAGCTGGAAGGTGTGGAGTGTTTATAAGCTGCATCTAGCTGACCGCAAGCAACGGAGAAAAACGATGGAATGGCTACTGATTATCGCTATGTTGTTTGTCTCGCTCAGCAATGGCGCAAACGATAATTTCAAGGGCTTTGCGACCGTTTGGGGATCTGCCACGCTGAGCTATCGCCAAGCGCTTCTGTTCGCCACCATTGCCACGGTTGCCGGAAGTTTTGCGTCGTGGATGCTGGCAGGGACACTCGTGGAGCAGTTCTCCGGCAAAGGCCTGGTACCGGATGCCATCGCCAGTGCTCCGCTGTTCATCCTGGGTGTCGCGAGTGGTACGGCCCTGACCATATTCCTGGCAACACGACTCGGTTTCCCGGTCTCCACTACGCACGCCTTGATTGGCGGGTTGATCGGTGCGAGCCTCGGCCAAAATGGGGGCGAAGTGCATTTCGCCAAGTTGGCAAACGCATTTCTGCTGCCCTTGCTGTTCAGTCCGATGTTGGCGGCAGTACTTGGTATGCTGGCTTACCGATTCTTTTGCCTGCGCCCAGTCGAAAAGGATTGCGCCTGTCTGATCACGTCTTCTCCCATACCAGTAAGCGATGGCACGCTGGTCAACCAATTCTCCGCGTCGAGCATCGTTCTGGCTCCCGATGCAACTTGCGAGCGTCTTGATGTTCAAGCACGCATCTCGGTATCCCGCAGCCTGGATCACTTGCATGTATTGTCCGCAATGTCGATCTGTTTCGCCCGCGGCGTAAACGACACACCGAAGCTGGCTGCCTTGTTCATCGCCAGCCGCCTGTTCGACAATGGAATATCGTTTGCCTTGATCGGCATCGCAATGGCAGTTGGCGGGCTCTTATTCGCCGGAAGAGTGGCCAAAACAATGAGCAAACGCATGACACACATGGATCATACACAGGGGTTGGCCGCAAACCTGATCACGGCGATGCTGGTACTGTTTGCAAGCAAATTTGGCTTGCCGGTTTCAACGACCCATGTATCGGTCGGCTCCATTGCCGGCGTGGGAGCCAGCGCAAAAACACTCAATTGGCCTATTCTGCGTAATGTGCTTCTGTCCTGGGTGGCGACATTGCCGCTTACTGCCGTCGCAGCATGGTGCGTAGTCAAGATAGTCTGAGCCGGCAAATTGGTCGACTGTGAAACAAGAATGGCAGGAGCAGTCTGTTTAAGCCTGCACAGGTGGTTGGCACACAGACATTGAGCGTATCCCCAAACTTGCCATTTAGCCATTCAAAATCTAAACAAAATCAGTTTTATATCTGCTAAACTTTGTTCCGCTGTCGTATTGGTTTCTGGTTGGCTCGCCGTAACGCCGTCTTGTTTTCCTTCTGGAAGATAAGCCGGGTCTGACGGCCAGCGTGTAGCTGACCTGATTCAACTGCGACGGAATGTACCGTATCAAAGCGCTGCCAGCGTGCAGGTCAGCAGATCTTATGAGGTGCGAAGCTCCAACTGTCCGCGACGAACCCGTCGCACAGTCGGGTTTATCGGAGCTTTCCATACGCGCGAATCCTATAACGGGGTTTGGCGTAGACGTCATCCTGTCTGCTTTTCTTTGCGAGTACCGGTCGCGCCTCTTTGATTTTTAATTAACAGGAGGTTTCCATGTTTACACGTATATCAGGGGTACTGCTATGTGCACTGCTGGCTATTCCTTGTTCCTCAATTGCCAAGGATAGGAGCGGGGAGGTTGAGATTGCCGTTACCATCGCCGCCCCGGAAGACAGCAAGGATGTAAGGGTCTGGATTCCTTATCCTGTTTCAAACAGTACGCAGGATATTTCGCATGTCAGAGTAAGCGGCAATTTCTCACAAAGCGGCGTTTACGGTGAGAAAGAAACCGGCAACCTTGCCCTTTATGCCGAGTGGACAACGCCAACAAAAGACCGGGCCATTACACTGACCTTCGATGCTACTGCCAGAGAATTGATAAAAAAAGATTTCCCCGCAGTGGAGCCCGCTATTCCTGTTGAGATCAAGGAGTACCTCAAGAGCACCGCGTTCATTCCGACGGATGGTAAAGTCAGGGAAATTGCCCTCAACATAACCAATGACAAGCAGAAGATTAGTGAAAAAGCCCGTGCCGTTTACCAGTGGGTGGTCGAAAATATGACAAGGGACCCGGATGTTAAGGGGTGTGGCACCGGAGAAGTTGAGATACAGATTGTAAAGAGGAGCGGAAAGTGTGCTGATATCAGCTCGGTCTTTGTTTCAATTGCCAGAGCAGCCGGGGTGCCGGCACGGGAGGTATTCGGACTCAGGCTGGGAAAGAAGGATGACGAAGATATGACCGGCGGGCATCACTGCTGGTCCGAGTTCTACGTGCCCGGTTACGGCTGGGTGCCGGCGGATGCTGCTGATGTCAGGAAGATCATGCTGGTAGAGGAACTGGATATCAAGGATGCTCAAAACCACATAGACTATTATTTTGGCGGGGTTGACCAATACAGGATTGCTCTGGCCAGAGGCGGCAGGGGATATTACCTGAACCCTCGCCAGAATGACGGCCCTCTGAACTACTTCATGTATCCCTATGCCGAGGTAAACGGAAAATCCCTTGATTGGCTGGCAGCTCAGGCCGACCTGAAATACAAGGTCAAATTTAAGGCGCATTGATTGAGGGGCTATGGCGATAATCCTGAATTTGGCAGGAGTGGGGAGTCCATGTGTACTGATGGGTGCCTCTATTAATTCAAAATCCTAAGCGAGACAAGGCGCGAAAGAAATTTTAGCGCGCCGCATATGTTTGATATGTAAGTGTTAAAATTTCTTGAGCAACGCCGTATCGCGACGGAGTTTGGATTAATAGAGGCGCCCTGATTACTGGCCAAGCAATTCCTGGCAGAGTGTTGCGTTCTGGATATGGATGCAGCCCGCCGGTTTGCAGGAAAAATGTTTTCGAAAGGGTTTTTGACCCATCACACCGGGGGAAATGATGCGCGCCGTTTTACCCTTTTTACAAGTTACCGGATTCCCTGCGCTGCATCGCGGTAAACTTGACACGCTTCAAGTAAATTTAGGCTATAAATGCAATCAGACCTGTTTGCATTGCCACGTCAACGCCGGCCCCAACCGCAAGGAAATGATGGATGAGGAGACGCTGGAACTTATCCTTCAGGTGCTGGAGGCACGCCAGATTGGGACGCTCGATCTGACCGGCGGCGCGCCGGAACTGCATCACAGGTTTTATGATCTGGTAGGCAAGGCGACCGCCCTGGGTGTGCGTGTAATTGACCGCTGCAACCTGACAGTCTTGCTTGAGCACGGACAGGATGGCCTCGCCGGATTTCTGGCCATCCATAAGGTGGAAGTGGTGGCATCGCTACCATGTTATTTGTCAGGCAATGTTGATAAGCAACGCGGAGAAGGTGCGTTTGATAAAAGTATCGCGGCGCTATTGCAACTCAACGCGCTGGGTTATGGGCGCGAAGGCACTGGCCTCACCTTGAATTTGGTCTACAACCCTCAAGGCCCCTCGCTGCCCCCAGATCAAGTGGCATTGCAGGCGGATTACAAGCGCGAATTGTTCGAATGTTTTGGCATCGTCTTCAATCAGTTGTTCGTGATTACCAATATGCCGATCCAGCGCTTTGGCTCGATGCTGATTTCCAAAGGCCAGTTCAACGACTACATGCTTCTGCTGAAAGAAAACTTTGCAACAGCCAATCTCGACACGGTGATGTGCCGCAATCTTGTCAGCGTGGATTGGCAGGGCTATCTGTATGACTGTGATTTCAACCAGCAGCTCGGGCTGGCGCTGCCGGGTGCAGGCCACCCGCACCTGCGCGACCTGCTGCAAACCGATTTGCAGGGCAACCTTATCCGCGTCGCCGATCACTGTCATGGCTGTACTGCGGGACAGGGTAGCAGTTGCGGCGGTGCGCTGCACAACTGAGCGGGTGGCGTGAAAAAAGCCATTCTTGCCTTGTTGGTTGTCGCGGCCATCGCCCTGTTTTTTGGCATGGGTCTTGATCATTACCTGTCACTGGGCGCGCTCAAGGAGAGCCAGGGAAAATTCGCTTCCATGCTGGAACAGTCTCCCTTGCGGGTTACGTTTGTTGCCTTTGCGCTGTATGTTGTTATCGTGGCACTGTCCTTGCCGGGCGCGACGATCATGGGGCTGGCAGCGGGCGCCTTTTTCGGTCTTTGGCAGGGCGCGCTGTTGGTGTCTTTCGCGTCAACCATAGGCGCGACATTGGCGTTCCTGACCTCACGTTACCTGTTGCGCGACTATGTCCAGCTTCACTTTGGCGACAAGCTGAAAGGGATCAACGAGGGCATGGCGAGGGATGGAGCGCTTTATCTTTTCATGCTGCGCCTCGTGCCGGCCTTTCCGTTTTTTCTGATTAACCTGTTGATGGGACTGACCCAAATCCGTACGCGCACCTTCTACTGGGTCAGCCAGTTGGGCATGCTGGCCGGAACCCTGGTGTATGTGAACGCGGGCACGCAATTGGCGCGCATCGAAAGCCTGTTTGACATCATGTCGCCGGGGGTGTTGCTGTCCTTCGCTTTGCTTGGCGCGTTTCCGTTGATCACCAAATGGATAGTCCGGGCGATGCAAAAGTAACGTAGCCATTTTCAATGGCTGCTTATAGGTTAACGGATATGCGACTTACAATCATCATCCCGGTGCTCAATGAAGCAGAAGGCTTGCCAAACATGCTTGGGCATCTCGCGTCGCTATGCGGGCGCGGCACTGAAGTGATTGTGGTGGACGGCGGGAGCGAGGATGACTCCCGGCAAGCAGCCTTGCACGCGGGCGCACAGGTAATTCGCAGCGAGCGCGGACGAGCGCGGCAAATGAACGCTGGTGCGGCAGTCGCCCGGGGCGATATTTTATTGTTTCTGCACGCCGACACCGCGCTTCCATTTGTTGCGGAACCAGCCATCGAAACTGCCGTTCGGCGTGGCGGCGGAGCCGGCGAGCATGTATGGGGGCGCTTCGATGTGCGCATCTCGGGACGTTCATTCATGTTGCCGGTGATTGCCAGCCTGATGAACTTGCGCTCGCGCCTTAGCGGAATCGCTACCGGCGATCAGGCCATGTTTATGACACGCCGTGCCTTCGAGTCGGCGGGCGGTTTCCCGGATCAGCCGTTGATGGAGGATATCGAGTTGTCCCGGCGGCTGTTGGCACTGTCCAGGCCGGTTTGCCTGCCGGATCGGGCAGTCACCTCCGGTCGCCGTTGGGAGACATTTGGAGTATGGAGAACGATATGGCTGATGTGGCGATTGCGCTGGTTATACTGGCGTGGCGTGCCTGCCAGCGAACTGGCTAAAGGACACCTCTATTAATCCAAACTCCGTTGCGATACGGCGTTGCTCAAGAAATTTTATCACTTACATATCAAACATATGCGGCGCACTAAAATTTCTTTCGCGCCTTGTCTCGCTTAGGATTTTGAATTAATCCCAGATAGTTCATTAGCTATTGAGACATTGCAGAATCAAAGATTTGTAGGTCGGGTTTTAACCCGACATGTCGGGCTGAAGCCCGACCTACGCCCAAATGGATTATCTGGGTTAATAGAGGCGCCCTAAATCTTACCGATGACCAGAATAATTATTTTTGCCAAGGCGCCCCTGCCCGGTTTTGCAAAGACGCGACTCATCACAGCGCTTGGGCAAGCCGGTGCGGCGAAACTGGCGCAGCAGATGCTGTTCAACACGCTGCATGAGGCTATCGCTGCAGACGTCGGGTCTGTTGAATTGTGCGCTACCCCGGAAATCAATCATCCCGCATGGCGCGATATTCAACTCCCGAAGGGCATCGGAATTTCCGATCAGGGCGAAGGTGATCTCGGCGCGCGGCTGGCGCTGGCCTCGGAACGCGCGCTGGCCAATACCGAACAGATTCTGTTGATCGGCACGGACTGCGTGGAAATATCCGGTGGTTTGTTGCGCGAAGCCGCGCAAGCATTGCAGGAACACGATGCGGTTATTCATTGCACGGCCGATGGCGGCTATGCGCTGCTGGGACTCCGGCGATTCAGTCCATTCCTGTTCAGCGATATGCCCTGGAGCACCGATGCCGTTGCCAACACCACCATCGCCCGTATCGGACAACTCGGCTGGTCGGTTCGAGTCGGACAGATGCTGCATGATGTGGATGAGCCGGAGGATTTGAAATATTTACCCGCCAAATGGGGGTTGCCTGATGCTGCGTAGTATTGTGCTGGGGTCGATGTGCGCTGTCTCGTGCTGCGCACAAGCCGGCGAGATCGTGTGGCTCGATCATTTCACCGGAGAATCCGTAGAAGTGCCTGCCCCGTGGCATATCGTGCAGCTTGATAAGAAAGTATTGCCCACCCGTTACCGCATCGTCCGCTGGGACGATGTGTCCGCCATCGAAGCCACTGCCGAGCGCAGCATGGCGCTGTTGGCGCGCCCGGTCGAGATCGATCTGAATCGCACGCCGGTGCTGTGCTGGCGCTGGCGCGTGGATGCGCCATTGGTCAAGGCGGACATGGCAACCAAGGCGGGCGACGATTATGCCGCCCGCGTGTATGTCTCGTTTGTCATGCCTGCGTCGGAGCTGGATTTTTTGACGCGCGCCAAGCTCAAGCTGGCGCGCAGCATCTATGGCGATGCGATGCCAGATGCCGCGATCAACTACGTGTGGGATAATCGCTATCTGATCGGCACGCGTAAGCCGAACGCCTATACCGGACGCACGCGCATGATCGTGTCGGAATCCGGCGCCGCCAATGCAGGGAAATGGGTCGTCGCGCGCCATGACGTGCAGCAGGATGTGGTCGCCGAGTTCGGCTCCGGGCAAGCGCGCCTGATCCAGCTTTCTGTCGCGGCAGACACCGACAACACCGTAGAATATGCGCGAGCCGGTTTCGCTGATTTTCATTTTGTGGAGAGAAATACTGCATGTTTCGCCAACTGAAGCGTAAGCAAATCTGGCTGACAACGGCTAATGGGCACCTCTAAAAATCCAAACTCCGTCGCGATACGGCGTTGCTCAAAAAATTTTAACGCTTACATATCATACATATGCGGCGCGCTAAAATTTTTAGTTCCGGCTAACCTAAAGGTTACCCTGCACTGAAACTTTGTTTTCTCGCGCCTTGTCTCGCTTAGGATTTTGAATTTTTAGAGGCGCCCTAATTATCACCATTCAATTATTCGAGGAATATGCCATGCATAAAATCGTCAAGGACTATTACGGCAAACATCTCCAGACTTCGGATGATCTGAAGACCTCTGCCTGCTGCGATGCGTCGCAAGTGCCGGACTGGCTCAAGCCGCTGCTGGCGCGCATCCACCCTGAAGTCATGTCGCGCTATTATGGCTGCGGTCTGGTTTGTCCGCCATTGCTTGAGGGCTGTCGTGTGCTGGATTTGGGCAGCGGCTCCGGGCGGGATGTGTATGCGTTGGCGCAGATGGCAGGGGCGCGCGGTCAGGTGATCGGTGTGGATATGACGGAAGAACAACTTGCTGTTGCGGAAACTCATCGCGCCTATCACGCGGAAGTATTCGGTTTTGACAACGTCATTTTCAAACAGGGCTACATCGAAAAGCTCGATGAATTGGGGCTGGAAAACGGCAGCTTTGATGTCATCGTGTCGAACTGTGTGGTCAATCTGTCGCCGGACAAGGATGCAGTGCTGCGCGAGGTGTATCGCCTGCTCAAGCCGGGCGGCGAATTCTATTTCTCGGACGTGTATGCAGACCGGCGCGTACCGGATCATGTGCGCAATGATTCCGTAATGTACGGTGAATGCATGGGCGGCGCACTCTATTGGAATGACTTTCTGCGGATCGCCCACCGGCAGGGCTTTGCCGACCCGCGTCTGGTTGCTGACAGACCCTTGGATATTACTAATCCCAAGCTCGCGCTTCGCGCTGGCAACATCCGCTTTTACTCCGCGACCTATCGCCTGTTTAAACTGAAAGAGATGGAAACCGCCTGTGAGGATTACGGGCAGGCGGTGATTTATCGCGGCACGATACCCGATCATGCGCATCGCTTTGTCCTCGATCGGCATCACGATATTGAAACCGGGCGTATTTTTCCGGTTTGCGGCAATACCTGGCGGATGCTGCACGAAACACGTTTCCGCGAGCATTTTGAGTTTATCGGTGACTTCAGCTGCCACTATGGCTTGTTCGGAGGTTGCGGTGGCGGGCTGCCTTTCGGGCAGGAAGTTACCAACGGAAGCGATGGGTGCAGCTGAATTGTTTGATGGGCACCTCTAAAAATTCGTCACACCGGCGAAGGCCGGTGTCCAGTTTGTTGAAAACACTGGATTCCGGCCTTCGCCGGAATGACGAAATCTGAATTTTTAGAGGTGCCCTGATGAGCAATCTGTTCGATGCAGTCTTGGCTGCGGCTTCAGGCAGCGCTAATCAATCCGGATTTAGCCAATACCCGAACGTTATCCAGATTATACGTTTCATAAGGAAGCCTCTATAATATTCAGTGTTCGCCCAAATAATGCCCCACAAGGGGATGCAGGTCTGTCAATTCAGCACGCGCCAGGGTGCGTAGCAGACTGCGTGACTTTGTTGCATCGCACAAATTATAAAATATTGGGGCTATTTGACATAGATCAAAAAGGAGGATGGTTTTGTTATGCTATGGTTCGATCATTGGGAGTTGTAAAGTTTTGTGGGCAGTGTGTCTGCGAACCAAAAACCGCACCGGCCAAAAACCGCACCGGAATAAAAGTGTACAGGAGCCGCGTTGCACAGGTTGGGTCGTTGGCCGGGCATCCCAGTAAAGGGCACCTCTATTAATCCAAACTCCGTCGCGATACGGCGTTGCTCAAGAAATTTTAACGCTTACATATCAGACATATGCGGCGCGCTAAAATTTC
>JANLIB010000211.1 GCA_024653675.1 Gallionella sp.
AGAAATTTTAACGCTTACATATCAAACATATGCGGCGCGCTAAAATTTCTTTCGCGCCTTGTCTCGCTTAGGATTCTGAATTAATAGAGGCGCCCTCAACTGCCCCGGCACAACGGTAATACAGCAGTGACCGCAACTCCGGTCAAACCACCCACAGGCTAAAATTCCTTCAACAAATCACCCTCAACAAATCATCGGACCATTGGTGGAGGGGGAAGGATTCGAACCTTCGAAGGCAGAACCGTCAGATTTACAGTCTGATCCCTTTGACCGCTCGGGAACCCCTCCAAACAGAACCCGCGATTATGCCGACTACCGGCTTGGGTGTCAAACTGAATTAGCTTATTGTTGGCAATGTCAAGGGTAAATACGCATTCATTGCAGATAAGGCGGAAGATTTTGATGGGATTCGCCTTGAGAATCCCGCTATTTCCGGAAACATCCTCAAGTTGAAGGCCTGATCATATCAGGCCTTTTTCCGCAAAGGACAGGGGTTTTCCCATCGCCACGATGAAGTGATCCAGCACGCGCACGTCCACCAGGCTCAATGCCTGTTTGAGCGCATCGGTTAGCAATTGATCTGACTGACTGGGCTCAGCGACACCGGAGGGATGATTGTGCGCAAAGATCACAGCGGCGGCGTTGTGCGCCAGCGCGCGCTTGACCACTTCGCGCGGATAGACGCTGGTCTGGCTGAGCGTGCCGTGAAAAAGCTCTTCCGAAGCAATCACGCGATGCTGCGTATCCATGAACAGCGCCAGAAAAACCTCCTGTTGCCGTCCGCCCAGCGCCAACTGCAAATAATCACGCACCGCGCGCGGCGAGTTGAGCGCATCGCCGCGCTGCAATTCTTCTTTTAATCCACGCATCGACATTTCCCTGATGGCCAGCAGTTGGGCATATTTCGCCTGCCCCATGCCGTGCACTGCGCAGAAATCCGCTTCGCTGGCGGCAAACAATTGCGTCAGACCGCCGAATTGCGTGAGCAACTCGCGCGCCAGATCCACCGCGCTTTTACCAACCACACCGGTACGCAAGAATATCGCCAGCAACTCTGCATCGGACAACGCCGCCGCACCGCGGGCCAGCAGCTTCTCGCGCGGCCGCTCGCCCTCAGGCCAATCGGTAATTGCCATAACATCCTCCCAGCCAGAACCAGCCGTTTCTTGATAAGATGCGCGGCATTATGGGGCAAACCAATACAAAACGCATTGTGCCGGTGAACCGCTTGATTCTGGGCATCACCGGCGGCATAGCGGCTTACAAGGCTGCGGAGTTGCTGCGTCTGCTGACCAGGCAGGGCATGGAAGTGCAGGTCGTCATGACCGAGGCAGCATGTCATTTCATCACGCCGACCACGATGCAGGGTCTGTCCGGCCAGCCGGTATACACCGATCAGTGGGACGCGAGCGTGCCCAACAGCATGGCGCATATCAACCTGAGCCGTGCCGCAGATGCGATCGTGATCGCGCCCGCGAGCGCCGATTTCATCGCCAAACTGGCGAACGGACTGGCGGATGACTTGCTGTCCACTTTGTGCCTGGCGCGCAATTGCCCGTTGATCGTCGCGCCGGCGATGAACCGCGAGATGTGGCTGAATGCCGCGACACAGCGCAACATCGCCCGGCTCATTGCCGATGGCGTGCAGGTGCTCGGTCCGGATAGCGGTGCGCAGGCGTGCGGGGAAGAAGGCATGGGGCGGATGCTGGAGGCGGCGCAATTGGCGCAGGACGTGCTGACTTTGCTACACGAAGCGCCCCTCTCCCCTGCCCCTCTCCCCGCAAGCGGGGCGAGGGAATTGAGCGGCAAAAATATTCTGATCACCGCCGGGCCTACCTATGAGGCTATCGACGCGGTGCGCGGCATCACCAATCGCAGCTCCGGCAAAATGGGGTATGCCGTCGCGCAGGCCGCGCTGGAGCAGGGTGCGAATGTGATGCTGGTGTCCGGGCCGACCGCGCTGGCCAAACCGCAGGGTGCGCAATGCGTTGATGTACAGAGTGCCGCGCAAATGTTCGATGCGGTCAAACAGCATATGGCCGGTTGCGATATTTTCATCGGCGTGGCGGCAGTCGCCGATTACCGTGCCGCGCAACCCAGCACGCAAAAGATCAAAAAGAGCGCGAAAAATTTCATGCTGGAACTCGTGCCCAATCCGGATATTCTGTCGTATGTGGCCAACCTGCCGGATCCGCCGTTCTGCGTAGGCTTTGCCGCCGAGAGCGAGAACCTCGCCGAACATGCCGAGCAGAAACGCCGCGCAAAAAAATTGCCTTTAATGGTGGGCAATCTTGCGCAACAGGCCATAGGCAGCGACGACAACGAACTGGTGCTATTTGATGACAGCGGCAGCCATGCTCTGCCGCGCGCCGGCAAACTTACGCTTGCAAGGCTATTGATGCAGCACATTGCGCAACGCTATAAAGGGGACGGCAAATGAAACATATCGCTGTAGATGTCAAAATTCTCGACCCTCGCTTGCACGATCACTTACCCGGCTATGCGACGGCCGGTTCGGCCGGAATCGACTTGCGCGCCTGCATCGACCACAACATGGTCATCCAGCCCAAGCAGTGCGAGCTCATCCCGAGCGGCATCGCCATGCATCTCGGCGATGCGTGCTATGCCGCGATGATTTTGCCGCGCTCCGGCCTGGGGCATAAACACGGCATCGTGTTAGGCAACCTGGTCGGCCTGATAGATTCGGATTATCAGGGGCAGATTTTCGTTTCGCTGTGGAACCGCAGCCAGATCCCGTTCACACTGATGCCGATGGAGCGCATGGCGCAACTGGTGATCGTGCCGGTGATGCAGGCGAAATTCAATATCGTTGAAGAGTTCCCGCTGAGCGAGCGTGGCAGCGGCGGATTCGGCAGCACCGGAAAGCATTAAAACCGTAGGGGCAGGTTTGTAACCTGCCCTAAAAAAAACGAAAAAATTAACGTTCGAGGCTTAATTCCATCTCGGTTCTGTCGCCCTTGCGCACCGATACTTTTTCGGTCTCCGCCTTGTAGTTGTTCAACTTTACCAGAACCGTATATACACCGGGCTCCATCTCCAGGCGCAACGGGGACATGCCATAGTAAACGCCGTCCAGATATACCCTGGCGCGGGAAGGAGTGGTGTTCACCAGCAACAGACCCGTGCCGGCATTGGCGAGTGGCACAGATACCGAAGTGCTGTCCGGTTGGGCGCCATCACCCGGAGCGATGGCGGCTGGAGCAACATGGACTGTCACGCCGGGAATCGCCCTGGCGCCGGGAGTCAGATTGAACAATCCGGGTTGCGATGCCATCAATGACGCGCTGGCCGCCTCCACGGTTTTTCTGGTGACAACGCGCAATCCCTTGTACATATAAGCGACCACGTCGTCCTTGTTGTTGCCGGAAACTCCGGCAAAACGATCGCTTTTTTCCGTCACCAGGCCGGACCAGAGCGCCGCGCCGCTGCGCAGATCCTTTACCGTGGTTCCGATGGCAATATTTATTTCGTCGCGATTCTTGACGTTCAGGGTAAAGTCTTTGATCACCCCGGAAACTTCGAAGAGGGCATCGCTGGCTGCGCTGCCTTCCAGCACTTGATAACCTTCCGCGGCAAACCGGTTTTTGATTTCTGTCGTAACAAGGTTCGCCATATCCTGATCCAGCAGCAGCTGATTCCCTCTCACGCCACGAACCAATAGCGTACTTATGCCCAGCAAACGGGGATTCCCGTGCTTGCGCTCATCGGCATATTTATTGACTCGCATAGCCGCAACGTATCTGGGCGCGGGCGCCGGACTATCGGCAGCCGGGTATTGCCCGGCGGTTGCCAGCGTGCTGTCTCCGACAGAGGAACAACCGGCAACAGACAGCAGCACAGCTATCGAAGCAAGCTGCGGCAATGGGCTCATGGATTTACACCGGAGATTTTCGAACGGATCAATCGTGCGCGATTACTGCCTCAATTTCGGCAAAAGTGCGCGCTAATTCAAAACTCTGAATTTGAGCACCCAACTGGCGGGCGATCTGGGTGATAGAGAACATTCCGCACACCGTTTGCTTGCCATCCACACCCCCGGCCGCCACCAGCGCGTGCTGCCTGTTGGATTTTTTCAGGGTGGCGACAACCTGTCCGACCTTAGCATGTTGCACGTCGTCGATCTTCATCACTTCCAGTTCGCGCTGCGTGGTCATGATGTCGCGCACCATGATATCGGCATGGGTTCCGCCCATATTTTGCAGGAAACGCATGGGTTTTTCTCCCAGCACATCGGTTGCCGTCAGCAAACCTGCCAATTGCTCGTTGTCATCCAGCACCAGCAGCATGCGCACGCCATAGCGGATCATTTTGGCATTGGCACTGTCCATCGAAGTCTTGGCGCCTACGCTTACCAGCGAGACCTTGCTCAAATCAGTCATCACACTTGCCGCAGGATCGCTCAGCTTGACACGCTCCGGAAGTATCTGGACCGGACGCACAAAAGACGAACCCGTTTTCAACGGGATAACTTGCAGCGCGCTGTACTCTTTGATCACAACCATCACTCCTTGAAAATTTACCGGTAATCACCTGTGCGCGTGCTGGAGATGTGCGGCTTTATGCCTGATATCGGGTAGATAGCACACCAGTTCATTGAGCGCCATCGTATAAACTTCACGCTTGAATTCGATCACGGCGTTGATATCCAGCCAATACTCGGTCCAGCGCCACGCATCGAACTCGGGGTGCGTACTGGCACGCAGGCAGACATCACAATCACGGCCAACCAGGCGCAACAAAAACCAGATCTGCTTTTGCCCGCGATAACCACCGCGCGATTCACGCTTGCTCCAGCTTTGTGGAACCTCGTAGCGCATCCAGTCCCTGGTTCGCCCGAGTATTCTCACATGTTCCGGCATCAAGCCGACCTCTTCGTGCAACTCGCGGTACATCGCCTGCTCCGGGGTTTCTCCATGCTGAATGCCGCCTTGCGGAAACTGCCATGCATGCTGCCGCACCCGCTTGCCCCAGAACACCTGATTCCTGTCATTCGTGATGATAATGCCGACATTCGGGCGGTAACCGTCTCGGTCTATCATTGGTCACTCTATTCGGTTTATCTCAATGGGCTGATTCTTTCACATTCTCCGTTCAATGAAAAGGGAATATACCGGCTGAAAATTTCCCGGCATACCGGAATCCGCGCATTCCCTGTAAAATCGCGCCTTCAGTTTCTCGACCAGGTCATACCCAACTATGCGCGTCTCACAGTTTTTCATCTCCACCCTGAAAGAAGCTCCCGCAGAAGCCGAATTGCCGAGCCACAAGCTGATGCTGCGCGCCGGATACATCAAGAAACTGGCCAGCGGACTGTACACATGGATGCCGTTGGGCTTGAGAGTTTTGCGCAAGGTGGAAAACACGGTGCGCGAGGAAATGAACAACAGCGGTGCGATTGAATTGCTGATGCCCGCCGTGCAACCCGCCGAACTGTGGCACGAAACCGGACGGTGGGAAGTATTCGGTCCGCAGATGCTTAAAATAAAAGACCGGCACGGCAACGATTTCTGCTTCGGCCCCACCCACGAGGAAGTGATCACCGACATTGCGCGCCGCGAGATCCGCAGCTACCGCCAATTGCCGGTCAACTTCTATCAGATACAGACCAAGTTCCGCGACGAAGTGCGCCCGCGTTTCGGCGTGATGCGCGCGCGCGAATTTTTGATGAAGGATGCCTATTCATTCCACGCCGGCCTGGCCAGCCTGGAGCAGACCTATCGCGTGATGCATGACACCTACAGCCGCATCTTTACCCGTTTGGGGCTCAAATTCCGCGCCGTCGCAGCCGATACCGGCGCGATCGGCGGCAGCGGTTCGCATGAATTTCATGTGCTGGCAGACGCGGGCGAAGACGCGCTGGCCCACTGCCCCTCCTCCGATTACGCCGCGAACGTGGAGCTGGCGGAAGCGGTCGCGCCGAGTGCGCCGCGCGCCGCGCCCGCAGAAACCATGCACGATGTCGAGACGCCCAAACAGACTACATGCGAACAGGTGGCAGAACTGCTCGGCATCCCGTTGCAGCGCACGGTAAAACTGCTTGCGCTGATCGCAGCCGGCAAACTTCACGTCCTGCTGTTGCGCGGCGACCACAGCCTGAATGAAGTCAAGGTCAGCAAGCTGCCCGGACTCGCCGATTTTCGCTTCGCCACGGATGAGGAGATTCGCGCCGGTTTCAACTGCCCGCCCGGCTTCCTCGGTCCGGTTAGCATCGACCGGACGAAAATCCGCGTCATCGCCGACCGCACCGTGACTGCGATGAGTGACTTCGTGACAGGCGCGAACCGGCCCAAGTTCCACACTGCCGGAGTGAACTGGAAGCGCGACCTGCCCGAACCCGACCTGGTCGCGGATATCCGCAACGTGGTCGAAGGCGACACGTCGCCGGACGGCAAGGGCACGCTGGAGATCTGCCGCGGCATCGAGGTTGGGCATATCTTTCAATTGCGCACCAAGTATGCCGAAGCGCTGAAAGCCACTTTTCTGGATGCGCAGGGCAAGGCACAGATCATCGAGATGGGTTGCTACGGCATCGGGGTGTCGCGCATCGTCGCTGCCGCCATCGAACAGAATTTCGACGAGCGCGGCATCATATTGCCGGCTGCGATGGCTCCGTTCCAGATCGCCATTGTACCGATCGGCATGGGCAAGAACGATGCGGTGCGCAGCACGGCGGAGCAACTGTATGCAGAACTGCGAGCCGCCGGGATCGATGTGTTGCTGGATGACCGGGATGAACGTCCCGGCGTGATGTTCGCCGATATGGAGTTGATCGGCATCCCGCATCGCATCGTCATCGGCGAGCGCGGGTTAAAAACCGGGGTGCTGGAATATCAGGGGCGGCGTGACGCCGCTGCGCAATCTGTCCCCTTGCAGAACGTGCTGGAATTCGTAAAATCAAAACTGTGAAACCAGAAAAAACAGGATTGCACCCGCAAGGGGTAGGCCGTGCGGTTCCCGTAGCTAACGCTACGCTCAGAAGCGAGGAGCGAGGATTGAGAAAAATCCTCCGCTCTGCTTTTAACTCGATCCTCGATCCTCGATCCTCAATCCTTGCCGCTGGTTTGCTGTTCGCCTCTAGCGCGCTCGCCGGGGCACAAGTCTATACGCCGCTTTCAGCCAGTGTCCGCGCAGTGTTGCAGCGCAGCGTGTCAGACCAGGCTGCGCCCAAACTTGCTTTTGCCACGCAGGGCGAAGCCGATACATGGTTGAGCGCCATGTCGAAACGTTTGCAGAAATACCTTCCCGATATTGACCACCGCATGGACTTTCTCAAGACCGTACATTACGAAGCGACCCGTGCGGGACTCGACCCCCAGATGGTGCTGGGCTTGATTGAAGTGGAAAGCAGCTTCAAGAAATACGCCGTATCCCGCTCGGGCGCGCGCGGCTATATGCAGGTGATGCCGTTCTGGGTGAAGGTGATCGGCACGAAAGAACACAACCTTTTCCATCTTCGCCTTAATCTGCGCTACGGTTGCACTATCCTGCGCCATTATCTGGATATGGAGAAAGGCAATATATTTCGTGCCCTGGGACGTTACAACGGCAGCCTGGGGAAACCGGAATATCCAAACCGGGTGCGCGCCGCCTGGCGGAACCATTGGTCGCTTCCGGAGCGCACCGTCGGCAGGAACGTATCGTAGGGGCGCGATTCATCGCGCCCTGATTTATCCGTAATATCAAAACAAGGGCGCGATGAATCGCGCCCCTACTTTGCAATATAAGTTTCCATGCTTGCGCGCGTCACTTCGCCGGCCTGGTAACTCACCTGCTCACCCTTGGGGTTATACAGATAGCTGGTCGGCAAGACGTCCAGTTTGCCGATCTGCGCAGTGATCTTGCGATTACCCATCACCACCGGATAGCTGATGCCGTGCGCCTGGGCGAAATCAGAGACTTTTCTGCTCGACCCTGACTCAATTGCGATACCGATCACGAATAGATCCTTGTCCTTGTGCGCGTCATGCAGGCTGGTCAGTTCGGGTATCTCGCTCAAACACGGCGTACACCATGTTGCCCAGAAATTCACCAGCACCCACTTGCCGCGGTAATCCGCCAACCGGTGTGTCTTGCCTTGTATATCCTCGAGCAGAAAGCCTGCTGCATGGCCGGGCAACGGCAAGGTCAACAACAGCAACAGCAGGCCACGCAGCAGATTTTCAGAGACCCCCATATCTCAGTGGCCGTGTTTTTCGGGAGCGTCTCCGCCCGGCGCCTCTTCTTTGCCCATACCATGCTCGGAAGCATGGGTTAAATACAGTGCAAGGGCGATCAACGCAATGCTCGCCCCCAGATAAACCAGGTCGAGCGGGGTAGACAGCGTCATGTTGAGCGCTTCCTCAAACAGCGTGACAATCAGGATCATCAGGATCACTTTGGCAAGGCGCGACTTCAGGTCGTCCAGATTGTTGATTACCAGAATCTTGCTGGAAGATTTTGTGCCGTGCGCCTGGTCGATGTCGCTGATGAACAGCTCATACAAACCCAGCGAAAAAATCAGCATCACCGTCGCCAGCAGATAGCCGTCCACCACTTCGACAATATGCGTGACGGTGCTGTCATGCAGCGCCTTGCGCGCTTCGTCAGTCAGGCTTGAGTCGGCATAATGCAGCGCATGCCCGAACAAATTCACCACGTCCACGGTGGCCATATAGAATATCGCAAAACCGGACAGCAAACTGCCCACCACCGCAACAATAATCACAAAACGGCTGTTCCACAACAAAGTCTCAAAAACAGCTTCCAGGAATTTCATCATCTCTCCAAGGTTGCAGCATAAAAACGCCGCGCATTAAATCTCACCCAGCCATTTCTGGCAAGCAATCAGGCAGGGCTGCGTGCAAAAAGCTCCCGCAAACTCAAATCAGCGCTTTTCTCGAGTTGCCCAGCACAGGAAACAAGCCACTGCTGCAATGGGTCGTCTTTCTTTTCGGCGGGTAATGTGTCGCGGTCCAGCACGAACAAGCGCAACAATCCGGCTGTGCGTATGTGTTCCGGATCGCGGATCAGCAGCCACCCGCTTCCCTCGGCTTTGCGCACCATGCCGGCGCTTGCCAGTTTCTCAAGAATGTTTTCCAGCACATCATAGCCGAGATGCAAAGTTCTGGATAATTCCGGAAAGGCGGCCACCCTTCCCTGTTCCAGGCATCCGGACATGAACCGTAGCACACGCAGGGCGTCCAGCAACTGCGCTGCAGGCTGCCGATGCAGCGCGGCAGACGCGCGCCAATGCGACATTGAGGCCGCGATCACCGCGCCAAACAGGATGATCAGCCAGGACAGATAAATCCACATCAGGAAGATCGGCACGCTGGCGAACGCGCCATACACCAGTTTGTAAGTGGGAAAATGGCTGATGAAATAACCGAATATCCGGTTCATGGATTCAAAGACGACCGCCGCCACGAACGCGCCGGACAATGCATGCGCGCGCGGCACATGGCGATTTGGCACGAGCCGGAACAATAAGGCAAACGCCATCGTGGTAAACAGCACCGGCAGCATCTTCAGCACGCCCACGCCAAAAAACGGGATTTGCCTGGCGTAGCCCAGGGACAACCCTACCAGCCATGAAGTCAGCGACAAACTCGCGCCCATGAGCAAAGGCGCCAGGGTCAGCACCGCCCAGTAGATCACCAGCCGCTTGACCAATGTGCGGGGACGCGCCACCCGCCAGATGACATTGAATGCGTGGTCTATGGTCAGCATCGTCGACATCGCGGTGACCACCAGAAAACCTATCCCTACCGTGGTGAGGCGCGCCGCGCTCTCGGCAAATTGCTGCATATACCGGGTGATCACCACTCCGGCGGTTTCCGGCATCAGATTCTTCAGCAGATAGGACTTGATCTGATCCGAAAAATCCTCGAACACCGGGAACGCCGAGAACATCGTCAGCGCAATGGTTATCATCGGAACCAGGGACAACAGCGTGGTGAATGTCAGGCTCGCGGCGGTTTGCATGCACCGGTCCTGCACAAAACGCGCCGCAATGAAACGAACCAGAATAATGATGTCGCGCAGATTTTTCCGCATAGCCTGAACGTTCCCTTATGACAGCCGCAGGGGTGTCTCTAAATTCAGAGTTCGCCCAAATGCAAGGCGCGCAAAGGATACTCGCAAACCTGAATTTTACAGGAACCCTTGATTGCAAAAAACCGGCTGGATTTTGCAGAAGCGACACCCAGCACGTCGCTGGATGCCCGCATCAAAGTCAGGGCTTGGCAATCCTGGGCACCTCTATTAATCCAAACTCCGTCGCGATACGGCGTTGCTCAAGAAATTTTAACGCTTACATATCAAACATATGCGGCGCGCTAAAATTTC
>JANLIB010000215.1 GCA_024653675.1 Gallionella sp.
AGAAATTTTAACGCTTACATATCAAACATATGCGGCGCGCTAAAATTTCTTTCGCGCCTTGTCTCGCTTAGGATTCTGAATTAATAGAGGCGCCCTCAAAACTCCAGCGGATCAACGTCCAGCGAACAACGCAGCTTTGCAGTCGAGTATTGATCCAGAAAAGGCTGCCATTCGCGAAGAAACAGTTGCAGGACTCTGCGGGATTTTGCCTGTACCAGCAATTGGGCGCGAATGTGATTGGCGCGGCGCGGCATGGCGGCCGGCACCACGCCGAGGATTTCCACCTCCTGCCGGAGCGCTATTCCGGCGGCACGCGCATCATTCAGATAACGGTATACCTCTTTTTCCTGTTTGCCCTCGGCGCGCAGCATGGCCTGATACACAAACGGCGGAAAACCCGCCATTTGCCGCTCGGCCAGTTGCGAAGCAGCCCATCCCTCGAAGTCGTGGGTCTGCAAGGCGCGAAACAGGGGGTGATCCGGAAAGGCGGTCTGGATAATCACCTCGCCCGGCTTGTCGGCGCGTCCCGCGCGCCCTGCCACTTGCACCAGTTGCGCAAAAAGTTTTTCCGGCGCACGAAAGTCGCTGCTATACAGCGCGCTGTCGGGATTGAGCACGCCGACCAAAGTCAGCGCGGGAAAGTCGTGTCCCTTGGCGAGCATTTGTGTGCCGACCAGGATGTCCACTTCATTTGCATGTATCTGCTCGCGCATGGCCTGCCAGGCGCGCCTGTTGCGCGTGCTGTCTCTATCCACACGCAGGATACGCGCTTCCGGGAAGCGATCCTGCAACACGCTTTCAACACGCTGCGTGCCGCTGCCGACCGGGTACAAATCCGCGTTGCCGCAACCTGGGCATGCAGCCGGCACGCGCACCTGATAACCACAATGATGGCAGCGCAGCCGCTGGTCCTTCAAATGCAGCACCATCTTGCCCGCGCAATGTTTGCAGCCGGACGTCCAGCCGCATGCGGTGCACATCAACACCGGCGCGTAGCCGCGCCGGTTGATGAACATCAGGCTTTGTTCACGGCGGGCGATACGCTGCCCGATCTCGCGCAGCAGGTTTTCGCTGATGCCGTGATGCATCACAGCCTGGTTGATGTTGATGCAACGCACCGCCGGCAATCGCGCCTCGGCCAGCGCCCGCCCGGTCAGCTTGAGCATCCGGTAGCGCCCGCTCTGCGCGTTGTGATAACTCTCCAGCGACGGCGTGGCCGAACCCAGCACGATGGGCACGCCACGCCGGCTGGCGCGAATAATCGCCAGGTCGCGCGCCGAATAGCGCAGGCCATCCTGCTGTTTGAACGAGCTGTCATGCTCCTCGTCCACGATGATCAACGCGAGTCCGGGCATTTCGGCGAACACCGATAGCCGCGTGCCGAGCACGATATGCGCCGCACCCAGTTGCGCCTGCTGCCAGTTGTGCAAGCGCTCGCCCTCGGACAAGCCGCTGTGCAGGCTGACCAGGTTCACATCGGGGAAGCGGCTGCGGAAATAATTCTCCAGTTGCGGAGTAAGATTGATTTCCGGCACCAGCAACAACACCTGTCCGCCGCCCCTTCGACCATGTTCAGGACAGGGCTGCAAAACATGGTGCATGAGATGCACATACACTTCGGTTTTGCCGCTGCCTGTAATGCCGTGCAGCAGGAAACAGGCATAGCCGCTGGTGTGAGAAACAGCATCCACCGCAAACTGTTGTTCGCTGGTGAGTGTGTGCGCATTGTCGAAGGCATGTTGCGCAATCTGCTCCCCTCTCCCGCAGGCGGGAGAGGGGTTGGGGGTGAGGGGCGTTGCAAGAGAAAAACTCTCAACCCACCCCTCCGCCATTAGGTCCTTCAACTGCGCACCCGCCGTCGCCGACAACGCTTTGATCCGGGCGAGATTGCACGGCTGTTCCGCCAGCTTCTCCAGAATGCGCCGCTGCACCACTTTGCGTTTCGGAAAATTGCCCAGATCGAGCGCCGCACCGCCGGCGCTCAACCGATATGACAAAACCGGCTTGATCGCAACCGGGTTGCCGGAACGCAGCCGTGCCGGCAAGGCCGGCAACACGGTCTGGCCGATGGGATAACGGTAATAGTCGCTGCAAAAGCGCAGCAGGCCGAGTATTTCAGCCGACAGCGGCGTGCTGTCGCGCAGAACCTGTTTTACCGGCTTGATGCGTTCGGGTGGTATATCCGTGGAGGCAACGCTTCCCATCACCACCCCGACCATATCCCTGCGCCCGAACGGCACGACCACGCGCTGTCCCGTTGCGACGGGAACGCTTTCCGCCACTGAGTAATCGAACAGAGTGGACAATGGGACATCGAGTGCAACGCGAACGATAGGCATAGGGAGTGATTGTCGCAGAAATGCAAAATGCACAGGAGATGCTGATGGGGTTTTATTCGCCGGAATTACACAGCAGTCAGTAATTAAAGCTACAAAGACACGCTCATTCTTTTTGTATCCCGGATTGCTCATTCGGAAACAAGTCCGGCAAGTTTCGTAGGGTGGGCGCAGCCCACGCGGTATTTGTCGTTCGACCGCCATGTCAACTGCGTGGGCTTTGCCCACCCTACGACTGCTATCCTGGCCGTTAAAATAATGGGTGCGTGTAGCCCAATTAACTGACTGCTGAGTAATAGAGGTACCCTACTGGCAGATGCGGGGAGGAGAAGCAGCCGGTCGCGATGTGCTATGCTCAACTCGGTTGTTTTGCTGATGGTTTGTGATGAGATTCATACTTTACTTATTGTTGCTGGTCGCAGCGCCCGCGCTGGCCGATCAGGATGCTGATTTTCTGGCCGCGCGCGACGCTTATCGAGCCGGCAATCCGGGCCAGCTTGAGCGTTATGCACAGCGGTTGAAAGATTCGCCGCTGGAGGTGTACGTCAGTTATTACCTGTTGCAGATGAATTTGAGAAAAGCCGATGCAAGGGCTGCACCGGGCAAGGTCGAAGGGGCTGTAAAGGAATTTCTTGCGAGGCCCGAGGATACGCCAATGATCGGCCTGTTGCGTGCAGAGTGGCTCAAGCTGCTCGGGAAAAAGCAGCAATGGGATTCGTTCGATGCGGAATACCCGCGCCTGGTCAACGAGGATCCCGAGTTGTCCTGCTATGCGCTGCAATCACTGCGCAGCAAAGATGAGCAGGCTGCGTTACTCGAAGCGCGCAAGTTGTGGTTCAGCGGCAAGAGCCAGCCGGATAGTTGCGCCGCGCTGTTTGAAGATGCGCTTTCCGCCGGCATCATCAGCGGCACGGATATCAGGCAGCGCCTGCGGCTGGCACTGGAGACGGGCAATGTGTCGCTCGCCCAACAGCTTATCGGGCGGCTGGAAGGTAATAATTCGGCGATGACCGCTGCCTTGAAAAATGCGGCCGTGGATGCGGATCGCTATTTGCGGAAACCGGCGCAGGATATTCTGGTTGATGAGCGGCAGCGCGTCATTGCGCTGTTTGCGCTGCAACGCCTGGCAAAGCAATCCCCCGAATTGGCCGCTGCGCGCTGGGAAAAGATCAGCTTTTATTTCCCGGAAGACGAAAAGCATTATTTTTACGGCTGGCTGGGTTATGAGGCGGCGCGCAACCTCGATGGGCGTGCGCTGCAATGGTACAAGGAGGCGGCTTCTACGCCGCTCAGCGAGCAGCAGCTGGTATGGCGGGTGCGCGCGGCCTTGCGCGTGCAGGATTGGCAGGAAGTGCTGGCCGGCATTGATGCAATGAGCCAGCAACAGCAGCAGGATACGTCCTGGCAATACTGGAAGGCGCGCGCTCTTCAGGAATTGCAGATGGTTCCCGAAGCAAGGCAGATATTTGTATCACTGAGCGGCAAATACAGTTTCTACGGGCAATTGGCTGCGGAGGAATTGGCGGGTTTCACGATATTGAGCGAAGCCGTTCCCGCCTACAAGCCCGACGAACAGGCTATCGCGGCGATGAAATCGCTTCCGGGCGTCCGGCGCACAATGGCGTTGTACCGGATGGGATTGCGCACTGAAGCGCTGGAGGAATGGCGTTGGCTGGTGCATCACCTTAATGATCATGAGTTGCTGACGGCAGCGGAAATAGCCCGGCGCAACGAAATGTATGATCGCGCCATCGGTGCGGCGGACGAAACCGTCAGCGTGCATGATTTCAGCTTGCGCTACCTTGCGCCATACCGCGATGTATTGCAGGCGCACATCCGGGAACATGGCCTGGACGAAGCGTGGGTATACGGGGTGATGCGCCAGGAGAGCCGCTTCGTAACCAGCGCCAAATCGGAAGCCGGCGCTGCCGGGCTGATGCAGATCATGCCCGCAACGGCACGCTGGATGGCGCAAAGACTGGGCTTGAAAAGTTACCGCAAGGCGCTGATCCATCAACTCGATACCAATTTGCGCCTCGGCACCTACTACATGAAAACCGTGCTTTCCCAGTCGGACAACAACCCCGTTCTGGCTTCGGCGTCTTACAATGCCGGGCCGACCCGTGCGCGGCAATGGCGCGGCGCCCAGCCGCTTGAGGGAGCGGTCTACACCGAGACCATACCGTACGAAGAAACGCGCGACTATGTGAAAAAAGTGATGAGCAATACTTATTATTACGCCAATCAATTCGGCGATACATCGCATTCCCTCAAGCAGCGCCTGGGTATCGTTGCGGGTAAGATCGGGGCGGGCAAGCCCGGGGCTGCCAAGCCGTCCACATCCGCCGGTGGCAGGATTCCCGATGCCCTACTCTCCGGCGCATCGGAAAATCCGCCAAAGGATGCGCAGGGTGTATCCAACAATGAACCATGAACGGTAAAGCCAGAATCTATTGCGTGGGCGGAGCGGTGCGCGACCGGCTGCTGGGGCTGGCCGTTAAGGATCACGACTGGGTGGTGGTGGGCAGCACGCCTGAAGAAATGGCGGCGCAGGGCTTTCAGCCGGTGGGCAAGGATTTTCCGGTATTCCTGCATCCGCAGACACATGAGGAATACGCACTGGCGCGCACCGAGCGCAAGACCGCGCGCGGCTATCAGGGTTTCGCCGTTTATGCCGCGCCGGATGTCACGCTCGAACAGGATTTGTTGCGCCGCGATTTCACGATCAACGCCATCGCGCAGGAAGTTGATGACAAGCCAGGCGGGGGCAAGCTGATCGACCCGCACAACGGCATCGCCGATCTGCGCGCGGGCATCCTGCGCCATGTCAGCCCGGCGTTCGGCGAAGACCCGGTGCGCATCCTGCGCGCTGCAAGATTTGCGGCGCGCTTCGGATTCAGCATCGCGCCGGAGACGATGCAGTTGATGCGCGACATGGTCAGCAGCGGCGAAGTGGATGCGCTGGTGGCAGAGCGCGTCTGGCAGGAACTGGCGCGCGGCCTGATGGAAAAAAGGCCGTCGCGATTTTTCGAGACGCTGCGCAGTTGCGGCGCGCTGGCGAAAATCCTGCCCGAAGTGGACGCATTGTTCGGCGTGCCGCAGCCGGAACAACATCATCCGGAAATCGACTGCGGCATCCACACCATGCTGGTGGTGGACGATGCGGCACAACATGACTACACGCTGGAAGTGCGCTTCGCCGCGCTGACCCACGATCTGGGCAAGGGCAGCACGCCCAGGGATATTTTGCCGCGCCACATCGGCCACGAAGCGCGTGGAGTAGAACTGGTGAAGAAACTCTCGCAGCGCCTGCGCGCTTCCAGCGAATGCCGCGACCTTGCCCTGCTGGCCGCGCGCTATCACGGCAATATCCATCGCGCCGAAGAATTGCGCGCCGAAACCATCATCAAATTGTTCCAGTCAGCAGACGCCTGGCGCAGGCCGGAGCGTTTCACGCAATTGTTGCAGGCGTGCGCTTCGGATGCGCGCGGCCGCACCGGCCACGAAAACGATGCCTATCCGCAGGCGGATTATTTGCTGCAACTTTTGGCTGCCGCGCGCGCCGTGGATGCGGGTGAGATAGCGAAGCGATGTGCCGATAGCAGTACCATCGCTGCCGCGGTGCAGCAGGCGCGCATAGTCGCGATAGAAGCATTGGTCGAAAAACAGCGCAGTGGTTTTCCAAAACCTTGAGATGGCGAAGTGCCATAAGCCGCTAATCGCAAGTTTTCTCCAAAGCAGACGCTCAGATACAAATTCATTTCCAATTGCCCTTTCTAAATATCCTTACTATAATGTGCTTCGTAAGGATTAAAGGAGTTTGAGATGACAACCGATGCCACACTAACCAGCAAGGGCCAAACGACAATTCCCAAGGAAATTCGGGATAGTCTTGGCATGAAGGCCGGAGACCGGATGACTTTCACGTTGATGCCGGATGGCACCGTCGTCATGCGCGTGAAAAGCAAGAGCATTACCGAACTGGCGGGCACACTGCACAAGAAGGGAAGGAAGCCTGTTCCTGTTGAGCAGTTGTCACGTTGATGCTCGGAATCGACACCAATGTTCTCGTTCGTTTCCTGGTTCGGGACGACGAGGCTCAGTTTGATAAGGCACGCAAGCTGATCAAACGTGAAGTTGCAGCTGGCCGCCGCGTTTTCGTGAACCAGCTGGTTCTCATGGAAACAGAATGGGTGCTACGCAGCCGATATGCTGTGCCGAAGAATCAAATTATCGAAGCAATTTCGAGCTTACTGGATGCGACCGATATCCAATTTGAGGATGAGCCAACCATTGAGGAAGCCCTATTTATCTGGAAGGATGCCACGGCCGATTTCGCTGATTGCCTGATCGGTGCAAAAAACCGACGACTAGGATGTCGTGCGACCGCGTCCTTCGATGTGAAGGCATCCAAGTTGCCGGGCTTCATAGCCGCGTAACAATTCTGCCATTCCCCAAATGGATGTTGGCCAGCAGATTATTCAATGGCCGTTTGTGGGAAGGTAGGCAGCGTGAGAAATGGGCAAGTCTGTGCCAAAAGCAGCCGCTAGATTTTTATAGGTGGCAATAACAAATCGACTCCGGTACATTTTATTGTTATTTTATTGTTACAGCTGTTGGGCAGACAGTTCGCGCCATGTATATCGGATCATGTTGAATGCTATACAGATAGGCTGCTCATCTTCGAGTTTACAAATACGATTGATGCGCACAGGTATCACGTAGGACAATCTCCAGGTAAGGCCACAATCCCGAACAATCGTCAGACGACTGTCCTGGTCAAACAACTTTAATTGTAAGGCAGTGATTAATGAATTCCGTAACTACGAGATGGATAGCATGGCCATCAACCCATCCAGAACGCTAAGACTGGCGTCCGAGTTATACCCGCTGCTTGAAACTATGGCGGCTGGCGAACATTCGCTCAGTCGATCGATGACATTGTCCGAAATACGCTCCTTTATCGAACTCAGGATGCAGAATGAAAATCGCGATGTCGAAGGGATTGTTGCGGCAATGGAGCAGAATGGCCTGCTTGAGGAATCTGTCGAATCCGATAGCGCATGGGAAGTACCGCATGCCGTTGGGGAATTCATCCGTCACCTTGCAAGTCGGCAGCGACTAACTTCACCGGATCGTATCGTATCCATTTTGTCCGAAATCGCTATTCAAACATCGTCACTGCAGGATGCCTTTATGATAGGCGACAGGGATGCGGCCATGCATGCATGGAAGAATTTGCAACAAGGTCTTGAAGATACCCGCGGCATAAGCCAGGCAAATCATGAGGCGATCCTTCAGAACATCATGGCTATCAAGTCGAAAAGTGATAACCGTTCCCTGAGGGAGCGTTTCCTATTCATTCAGGAACTACATTCCCGTTACTTGTCAGTTTTGGGTGAAATTGTTGATGTTGGCGGGCAGATGGACAAGCACCTGTCGGAATTAATCGGCGTCATTAAGCACGGCGTCGGGGCGATGATTAATGAGCCCGGCGTTCCGGAAATTTCGGAGAAGACGCTGTTCCTTATCAAGCGGCTTCGAGAGGATGCATGGACGCATTATCACTCGGCCATGAAAGAAATCGCTCCGCTTTTCAAGCAAATTCGCTATGACCACGGACTTGCCGCATCAGCGAGCCGTGTTTTGGAACTAGTAGGTAAAAATGGAGGGGCGGCGCTAAAACCTGTGGTAGAACATGTAAAGGTGTCTAGGTGGCGAACAGAAAACCTCTTCTCTAACTATCCGCTTGAAGACTATGTGATCGGAGTAAGGGAATATACGCGGCAACCTGTCTTGGGGCCGCTGTCGATTCATTCGGTGGAACCCATCCCCATTCTGCTTGATGAACAGGCATTGTGCTCAGAAATCGAGGATGCCGGAAGCATCCCGGACTTCTTGAAATGGGTCTTCGAACATTACGGTGGATTTGACGAACATAGCTTAGTAAATGCTTTTCATAATGTACTAATGATGAATAAGTATGCGACCAAGGTGTCAGGGGTGGAAACATGCCTTGATACTGAAAGGTCTTCCTATTATTACAATCCGGTGATGATTAAACATGGGTCTTGAAAATCTGGGGAAAATCTTCGATTCACTGTCGCGTGGGAGACATATCTCGAACGTGGACGGCGATTTATTTGAAAGCCTGAACAAAGCGCCAGATGAATATCGCTCGATCTTCAAAGATCTTGGTTTTGAGCTCGTCGCGAGCTCGCGAGGCTTTTACTACTTCGACGGCTCTGGAGGACGCGGATTGTCTGGTAGCGTCAACCGCATTGCGCTCTTCGTCTACATCTTCATTGAGCATTCTGCCGACCAAGGGGAGGGCATTACTGACGCTGTCGGTAACGGGTTGCACAGGTTGTCCGCCATGCCACATCTGAGCAGCGACCGCTACCGCAAATACCTCAAAAATGTCGGCGTGGAAACGGCTGAGAATTTGTCAGAGATCCTGCGGCAGATGGATAACATGGGATTTGTGAGAAAAATTGACGAAGATCAGTTCCGCTTTCTGCCGCCTGTATACCGGATTATCGATGCGTGCGAGGCGGTGATTATGGCCAACACCAGCGAAGAAGAGGTTGAGAATGAATAATGCGATGACTGCCGGCCCCAAACGGATTGTATTGATTCGTGCCGGGCAATATGATTATGCCGACATTTCCTTTGGGAAATCTGCACACTTGGTTGGGCGCAACAATGTCGGCAAGACTTCGCTGATTTCTGTGCTTCAATTCCTTTACATTGATGATGAGCGGCGCATGCATTTTAGCCGCAGCATTGAGGAAACCAAGCGGTATTACTTCAAACACAATACCAGCTACATCCTTTTCGAATGCGTGAGTGCTGATGGTCGATTTGTGACCATTGGACTGCGTGGCACCGGGCAGATTGGTGGATATGGGATCGTCCGGTTTGCTTATGTTGGTTCGTTCAAAAAAAGCGACTTCATCGACGATGAAAACAGGGTGCTCGACTTCGACGACGTAAAGGCAAACCTGTCGGGCAAAGAATTCAAGTTAATGTCCGCGAAAGACGTTAGAGATTCATTGCTCGGGGAATCGAGTGCGAAGGATCTCTCCCTTGGTATCGTGCCTCTGCAAGACGCCGGGCGCTACAAGGACTTTGTTGAACTGTTCAAGAACATCTTGCACCTGTCGGACCTTGGACAACAGGAAATTAAAGACACCTTGCTGTCCATAAACAAGCGAGACCTGCATGACGGCAAAAGCGAAATCAACCTCGCCAAAGAATATGACGGGCTGGTTTCCCAACTGAACACTGAGAAGGAAAAACTCGCCGCCTTGGAACGCGTCGAGCCGTGGATCACCATCCTGAAAAGTGCCCGTGAACGTCGTGATATTGCTCGCCGAGATATTCCCGCCTTGTACGTTACCCTCTCTGCAGTCAAGGCAAAGACTACCGAAGAAATCAGCAAGCGCAGGGAGGGCCTAGAACAAGATCGTCTACAGGTCACTTCATCCATGCAGGTCATTGCTGGAAAAATACAAGAAGCCGATGCCAAACGCGATGCGCTTTCCAGCCAGAAAGGGGGCGCTGAAACGGAATTGGGATTACTGAATAAGATGGCAGCCGAGTTCGAAGGATACTTGCCGGAAATGGAGGCGCAGGCCATCCAGAATTTGGAGCGAGAGATTTCAGAGTTGTCTGGCAAGATTCATAACGTTCAGCCCGCACCAGTGCTTAAAAAGGAAATTTTGGTACTCGAATCGGAAATTCAGCGGTTGACTGTGCAAAGGGACAGCCATTCAGACTTGCTCGGTACGAAACTTGTAGAAGATGGCGAGAATATTAAGGATGTGTTCCGCATCCTCAACCCGGGCATCCTCGGGTTGCGCACGGGCGCAGAAATAATTATTTCCGACAAGAAGGCGATGCTCAAAAGCCTTTCCGAAATTCAGGACAAGATAGTGGATGGCGTGTTCAAGGGTGGGGGTGTCAGTGTGGCGCTTGATGTCATTGCACCTGCCGACTCGATCAGTGCGACAAGTTTGGCGGAACTGAACAACATTATTACCGAGAAATCCAGCCTCCTGGTAAGAAGGAAGGCTGACCTTAATGTTTCACTGAATGAAGAAAATACTCGAAGCGACCTCAAGGCCGCGCAGCAAAAGCGTGATGCTGCGGTTCAAAAAGCTGGGAAGTATGGTGACTTTGTACAGAAAAATTCTGGCAAGAATGACCTAATGGTGAACGTAGCTTCTTTTTCCGCCTTGCTCAAAAAGAACGCCGAGGAACGTGAAGATATGAATCGCGAACACCTAGCGTTACGTGACCGGCTTGGGACTACGAATAATGGTATTCAATCCGTAAATAGCGAAATGAACCGAGCCATGTCAGTAACATTCAGATCGCCAGAAAGCGGCTGGAAGGCAGGCTCACCCGACCCAACATGGCCTGATGACTTATATAAACTAGACGAGTTGTATGGCGAAACATTCAAGGAATACGACGATATGAGCGCGGAGTCTGAAAAGCTTTTGCGTCAGATCGGGCTGGCTGCTCCAGACATTGTTCGAGGTGCAACATCGGAAGAGCGCATGGACGCTTGCGAAGAGGCATTAAATTCACTAGTCGAACATCGGGCTGCGTATGCCGAGCAATTAAATAAGGTCGTGATCGGAATGAGGTCGACATTCGACGGCATGCTACGTGCGCTTGAGGCAATCAAGGGGCGATGTACCGAACTCAACAAGATGCTCAGCGTACTCAAGGTGTCCAACCTTCGCAATCTCAAGATCGAAATATTCGAGATCGAAGACCAGACCCGCTTTTACCGGAATGTGGTCGAAGGCAGCGGCGATGATTTGCTTTCGGATGTTGGAGCAACAGAGGCTGCCGTAAAGCGTATCCATGAGAAGATCAACTCAGCCCCGGTGTTGCGTCTGTCAGACTGGTTTGGCGTACGTTTCAAAGTGGAAAATGGACGGGGTGAGACAAAAAGCTATGACGACTTGGCGGCGATCGAGTCGAATGGCACCACCATGACAATCAAGCTGCTGGTGAACATCATCTTGATCAAGTCTCTGCTGCGAGCCAAGCGTGCCTACATGATTCCGTTCTGGATTGACGAAGCCGCGCAGATCGATATCGACAACCTGCGCGAAATCATTGATCTGGCCAATGCAAACGGATTCTGTCCGGTTTTAGCCAGCACTAATTCCATGTCAGTTGCCGAATATATCTATGCCATCCAGCTGAACGAACATGGGCGCTCAGTTGTAGTAAGCGGCGGCACGTTGCATCGTATCGCCAAGGTGCTCAATGAAACCGTCCCCGCTTGATTCCCTAGCTGGAATTATCCTGTCACTGCAAGCAGACGGCAGGGTGCCGTACAGCCGGTTTTCTGCGTCAGTCATGCGGCAGGCGCAGTCATTGTTTGATAGCGGAGCGTTAGATGTTGAGCGCAATGGTGGTGGACGCTCTGTTGTCATAAAGAATTCCGTTGCGCTGAGCGGATACATCAGCGCAAATTATCCTGATGGGCTGCGGGCAACTGTCGTAGATGGGGAGGGTAATCGAACTCGTGGCGTGCGACTCCATGGCAATAGCAAGAAGACCGGGAATATGGATAGAGAGGTCATTGTGTTCCGCGCTGACTTTCCATCACCGCCGTTCCTGACCGGCCTGCACGAAGGGTTTGTCATGGGTTCCTTCATTCTTTCAAATAATGCAGGCGCATCGTTCTCAGGCCGGGTCGCAACCGTGGAAAACCACGAACTGTTCGCTAAATACGACTGGGAAGCGGCGGGCTTTCATGTCGCGCTTCTAACCAGCGGGAGGGCATCGAACCGGTTCATATCATGGCTCGCGAGCGATAGCATGAAAGATGCGCAATACACCCATTTCGGGGATTATGATCCGGTAGGGCTGGATGAATTTGCCAGGATGTATGACAAGCTTGGAGAGCGTATCAAGCTCTACATTCCGGATAATGTTGAGGAAATGTTCAAAACTTACAAGAACAAGAAGCTAGTGACTGACAGCGGCAAGATATTATTTCGCCTAAGTGCCATCCACCACCCGGATATTGACCGTGTAACTGGGTTGATTCGGGAGTATGGAGGCGGTGTTGAACAAGAAGTGTTATTGATGGGTAATGAATTGGTTTAAGCAAGCAGTCGGAACTTGATACAGCGCTGCTTAATATCAACGATAAAATGACCTGTTCATCTGAGAAAAGCGATGAAAATTAGCCTCAATAGTAAGTAGCGCGTCCTACATTCGAGAAACCTATAGGCGCTCATTTTGGAAGACGTCTGTTATCGCCCATTGAACCAGAATGTTGAACTTCCGCTTCGTGTCGATTGCCCCACTTGGCGAATGGCAGCTTTCGGGTAGCGAAATAAATTCATGATTGGACAATTGGAATTGTCCGTGAACAGTCAGCGCTCGATTCACAATGAGCGCGTCAGATCCCCACGGGCGAATCCGCGCAACGGTTTCGCCATATTCTTTCCCAATGCGATCACCTTGAATAGCTCGCCCATCTCGGCGGGGCTGGTGAGTTTCTGCAGTTGCGCCGAGAGCGGCAGGAAGTCGCGCAGATTCTCCGGCGAAGTGTCCTGCAACAATTCGGTGATGCCGCAATTGATCAGGAAGAACGCCTGCGAGGTGTAGCCGATCAGCTCCAGTCCGGCATCGATGCCGCATTCGGCGATACTGGTGAAATTCACGTGCGCGGTGATGTCCTGCAAACCGGGCAGGAAGAACGGGTCATCGTGCGAGTGGTGGCGGTAGTGGCACATCAGTGTGCCGCTGCTGCGTTGCGGGTGGTAGAACTCGCGCGCTCCGAAACCGTAGTCGATGAACAGCATCGCGCCCTGCCCCAGCCGTTGCGCGAGGCTGTTGATCAGGCCGCGAGCGGCGAGACATATTTCGCTGACATAATCATCCGGCACTTTGATTTTTTGTGCAGCATCCAGCAACGCGGCATCGCTGATGGGGCGTTCCTGCCAGATGAAACCATTATCGTTTACAGACACGCCGCGTTCCCATAATACCAATCCCCTCGCCCCTTCGGGGAGAGGGGTGGGGGAGAGGGGAAGCTTAGCGGAGTAATACCCCTCTCCCCCAGCCCCTCTCCCACCAGTGGGAGAGGGGAGCATTTCGGCCACCGCACGCCAATGCACCAGATGCACGGGTAATGCGTCGAGAACTTCATTGGCGACGATCGCGCCGCTGAATTTTTCCGGCAGCGCATCCAGCCAGTGCACGCGATCCAGCAGATGCGGCAGGCGTTCGCGCATCAGCGCTTGCTGGCGCGCGCGCAAGTCGGCGCTGACTTCAAGGATCGCATAGCTGACCGGCAGGCTGCCTGACTGCTCCAGTTCGGCAAGCATGTCCGCCGCCAGCTTGCCGCTGCCAGCGCCCAGTTCGAGGATGTATGGTGCGCTGTGCGACATGATCTCCGCCACTTGTCGCGCGAGCGTGCGCCCGAACAGCGGCGAGAGTTCCGGCGCGGTGATGAAATCGCCCGCTGCGCCGAACTTGTGCGCGCCCGCCGTGTAATAGCCCAGCCCCGGCGCATACAGCGCCAGCTCCATATAACGCGCGAACGAGATCCACCCGCCTTGCGCAGCGATGTCTTGTTGGATGAATTCGGTCAGGCGCGAGCTGTGTGCTTGGGCTTCGGCGGAGGGCAGGGGCAGGGTTGCAGGCATGGTCAGGTATAATTCCAAGAAAGGTGATTTGTCCACGAAAAACACGAAAAGCACGAAAGCTTAAAAGGCTGCCAAGCAGTAGATCGTTACCCAATGGGTGAATGACCAATCCGGTTCATGTTGTTGACTTAATTTCGTGTCTTTCGTGAATTTCGTGGATGAATGCTTTTTTCAGGCAAGTTCACAATGTCGTCGAGTTTAATGGAGCAAGCGATGCAAGGCAAAGTGGTGCTGGTGACAGGCGGGGCGAAGCGCGTCGGCGCGGCGATCTGCCGCCGCCTGCACGCGGCGGGCGCGCAGCTCGCCGTGCATTACCGCAGCTCGGAGCAAGAAGCGCTGGCATTGCAAAAGGAGCTGAACAAACTGCGCCCGAAAAGCGCCGCCGTGTTTCAGGCGGATCTGCTCGACCTGCACGCGTTGCCGCAACTGGTGCACAAGGTCATCAGGAAATTCGGGCAACTGGATGCGCTGATCAACAATGCTTCAAGTTTTTACGCAACGCCATTGGCAGATATTGATGAACAACAATGGCACGATCTGCTGGGCACCAATCTGCGCGCGCCGCTTTTTCTGGCGCAAGCAGCGGGAAGCGAGCTGCGCCGCCGTCATGGCGCTATCGTGAATATCGTGGATATCCATGCCGAACGCCCGATGCATGGCCACTTGCTGTACAGCGTCGCCAAGGCCGGGCTGGCCGCGCTGACCAGGGGTCTGGCGCAGGAAATGGCGCCGCAGGTGCGCGTCAACGCCGTCGCACCCGGTGTCATCATCTGGCCGGAAGGCGAGGCATGGATGGACGAAGAGCAGCGCCGCAAGATCGTCGCGCACACCCTGCTCAAGCGCGAAGGTGCGCCGGACGACATCGCCAGGACGGTCGCTTTTCTGATACAGGACGCGCCTTACATCACCGGGCAGATCATCGCGGTGGATGGCGGGCGCAGTGTTAACATTTGAGAATTGAAAAAAACAGTTGTCCACGAAAGACACGAAAAGAAACCAAGCTGAAGGTCGTTGCCCTATGAGCGAATGACTAATGGGCGCCTCTAAAAATTCGTCACACCGGCGAAGGCCGGTGTCCAGCCTATTGAAAACGAAGTTTCAGTGAAGGCTCACCTTCAGGTTATGCCGCTACTATAGATTCGGCACGAATAAAGTATGAAGCCGTTCGTGTTGACCCTTCGACTTCGCTCAGGACTAAAGGCCTTGTCGAAACATGAATGGCTAATG